>NZ_QUJD01000036.1:0-4283 GCF_003480555.1 Blautia sp. AM29-29 | reverse complement strand
CGAGTAAATGTGGCGGATATATGAGAGGAAAGAGCGTGCACCTTAAGCGTGGAGGTCTCACAGAGGTTTCATTAGCCTAGTAACAACGAACTGTGAGAAGTCAGCCGAGCCCATAGTAGCGAAGAAGTCTCTGTAATGGAGATGGAGCGAAGGGGCGAACAATCAATAAGTTTGAGTATGTCTCGTATTGCAGAAATGACAACATCTGCCGTAATCAATCGGGAAAAAGGTGGTCAAATCAAGCGAGACGGAAAGGAAAGAACGCATGGACACAAGTAGTCTAATGAAGCAGATACTATCCAGCGATAATCTCAACAGAGCATATCTGCAAGTCGTACGAAATAAAGGTGCCGAGGGAGTGGACGGAATGAAGTACACAGAACTTAAAGAACATCTTGTAAAGGACGGCGAAATTATCAAGGAACAGTTGAGGACAAGAAAATATAAACCTCAACCAGTACGAAGAGTGGAGATACCAAAGCCAGACGGTGGTGTCAGAAACCTGGGAGTACCAACAGTAACAGACAGATTCATACAACAAGCCATTGCACAGGTCTTAACACCAATCTATGAGGAACAGTTCCATGACCATAGCTACGGATTCAGACCGAATAGATGTGCACAGCAAGCAATCCTGACAGCACTTGATCATGGAACAAGTGAAGCTGTGTTACAGGCAGGTGTCGGACATTTTTGGGGTACATCGCTTCCAGTTGGTGGAGAAAGTACACATACAGTTCTGACCGGACATAGAGGTCTTCCGACAAAAACACTATTTACCAATATAGATAAACTGGAAGTAGGGGATATTTTTTACATTAAAGTCTTAGATGAAACCCTGGCATATCAGATTGATCAGATATTAACGGTTTTGCCACAAGAGACAGATAGCTTGTCCATTGAACCAGGTAAGGATTATGCAACACTTGTTACGTGTACACCATTTGCAATCAACACACACAGACTTTTGGTTCGAGGAGAGAGAATACCTTATGAAGAGGCAACAAAGCAAGAGCCTGATACAAATATAAAACCAGAGTTATCTTTTACTGCTAAAGTGCTGATTGTAACAATTATAGTGATTTTTATAGGGCTGATGATAGCTGTAATTTATAGTATACGAGATAGAAAAAGGAGGAAAGCAAGGTGCGAAAGAAGATAAGAAGTATTCACATTATTTTATTCGTTATGCTTTTTCTTGTCGGTAATTTTATAGATATTTCAACAATCCATGCTGAAGCAGGAAGCAGAACAGGAAAACCAGATAAGCCAAATACTATTCAGAAAATAATAAATACGGTAAAAACCGGAGATACAACAAATATAGTTGCATGGTTTTTAATAGCGATTGTTAGTCTTGGTTTGATTGTAGGATTATATAAAAAGAGAAAAATGAAGTAGCCATTATTTAAAGAAAACTGATCCATTGCGGTGGAATCAGTTTTCTTGTGTTATACGGTTTAAAACGTTTCTGATATTAGTGTTGAAGTGGTGGTGCAACGGTACGATTGATATCGTTGTTTGATATATGAGGAGCATTGAGTAGTACTGTGAAATTCTGCTGGATGATATCTAGTGTTTTCTGTTTTTTCTGCAATTCCTGTTTTTCTCGGACAGTAGCAGCTTGTTCAGATTCAAGATGTTCAATCCGCTTCTGAATTTTATTAGAGCTTGGGATTTTGGTAATACCGAGATCTTGCAGCTCTTTTTTTAGTGAATCGTGGAGCTGGTATTCTGCCTGATGCTTGGTACGGTAAGCTTTTGGATTTTTTGCAGATTTGCAATCTTCAATCACTTTACGGCAGAGCCGGTAAGAATCGCAGTGTTTTTGAATGACTTTCTGTGTACTCAGCTCACTGGTGATTTGAGCTATTCTCTGATCAGTCGCTTTAACAGAAGAAGCAATGAATCCGGAAGAAGATATAACTAATACTATTATGTATAAGGGTAATAGAAATTTTCTGATGCAATTTTTAGTAACAAGTTGCAAAAAAATGAAGGTGTATTATGTTGGTGACTCCCAGAATCGGGAAATGATTTTAGATAAATTCAGATTAGCTCTTTTAAATGAAGAGTATATTATTTCCACGGATATTCAGGAAATATTAGGACGTGGTTCTGTCTTGTCATTCCGGCAATCATTGCTGTATAAATTTTCTAAATCAAAGTTAGAGAAAATGTCTGCATAAAACAAATTCGTTTTACGCAGACGTTTTTTAGCTAGCGGGGAAAAATCAACCCAACTCTGCCCCAAGTTCATACCTCCAATACTCCGCGGCCTCATACTCTCTGGGTTCTGAGAGTACCGGTACGGTAAAGAGTTCAACCGGAACACCGAGTGTTGATGCGAAGAGTTTCATAAGATCCTCTTTCGGTGTTCGGACATCGCTTTCGTACTGAGCAATCCGGACATCGGCACAGCTGTCGGGAAAGCCAACAGCCATGCCAAGTTCTTTCTGAGTAAGATGATTTTTCTGTCTTAAGTGTTTTAATTTTCTTCCAAATGTAATCATAGTATTATTCTCCTGTACTTCCAAATGCCCCAGTTCCTCGTCCTTCACCAAGGTCCAGGACAAAGTCTGCGATCACGACTGGTGTGATTACCAGCTGACCGACGCGTGTGTCTTTATGAATGGTCTGAGAAGATGTGCTCACGTTACTGATAATGGCATGGATCTCACCACGGTAAGATAGCTGTTTCAATGTGATCCATAGGCCTGTTCCTCCTTTACCAGAGCTTTTAAAAGGATCAGATAATTGATGCAGTCTGTGATTTTTTCATCCCACTGTTCCATGTCAAAATGTAACAGAGTGGAATAACACATATCGTAAAGGGATACGACATGTTTCGACATCATACCGGCCAGTGCTGCTTTTGGATCGCAGTTTTGTAAAGCGGCAGCAATCTTGAATGCACTGAGGCGGTCAATATTGTCACCGGTATATTCTTTCTTTTTATGTGCCAGGATATCAGCACATTTCCTCATTTGAAGTTCAAATACAACATTAAATTCTTCTTGTGTCATGTAATAGTTCCTCCTTCGTTTTGTGATAGTTATCGTTCGAGATCTTTGGTTTTTGATCTCGCTGCTTCTGGAATCTGCATCTGAAGAATGGCATCAACATTCTGATCGGCAGTATCCAGATCTTTTAATTTTTCTTTCAAGCTGCTTATTGCTTCTTCTTCGGAAGCTATCTGCTGTTGCAGTTTTTCTTTTTGCAAAACACAAAACTCTGGATGAAATGCTGCAAGAGTGGAAAGGGGCAAGCCAGTTTATTATTGTCATGGATACTTGGTTCGAAAGATTGATGACAGAATAATAGATGCTGTGATAGAATGAAGAAAACGATTTGAAGTGCAAATCGAAGTTTGGAGAATTGAGAAAATCTGAATTTATAAAGGAGAATATTGATGAAACTATTTTTATGTTCGCATTTTTCAAGTGTAGGAAGTCTGATAAAGGAAGAAATTGAAAATAAGAAAGTCGCATTTATTCCAACAGCTTCGCTGCGTGAAGGCTACACCGGTTATGTCGGCTCGGCTCGAAAATTATTCAAAAAGTTGGGAGCAATCGTAACTGAAATTGATATTTCAACGGAGGCTTATTCAACGATACAGTCTGTTTTTGAAGATGCAGATGTGATATATTTTACCGGCGGAAATTCTTTTTTTCTTATGGACCGGCTCCGTAAAACGGGAACTGATGGGCTGCTGAAAAAGGAATTGGCAAATGGAAAATTGATGATCGGCGAGTCGGCAGGCGCAATTATATGCGCTCCAAGCATCCAATATATCCAGCAAATGGATGAAAAGCCGGAGGACTACTCACAAGAAGATGATGCAGGGCTTGCTTTGATTGATTTCTATGTTCTTCCGCATTATCTTACAGCACCATTTAAGAAAGTTACCGAGAAAATAATGACTGAGTTTTCGGATTTGAATCTATGCCCAATTAACAACTGTCAGGGAATTGTAATTGACGGTGACGGTTCAAAGGTTATTTGCAAAGACTAATTTGAAAATTCAAGTTTGGAGAATTGAAAAAAACGGAATTTACCTATTAAGATATATAAACTGTTGACAATAAAGCTCCTATATAGTATGTTTTTAATAAACTACTATATAGGAGCTTTTGCATGGAAATGAATGGAGGATTTCTTGTTACCAAAATAAAACAGCTTGGAGACCGGATTTTCGAGAAGATTCTCAGTGAAAAGAATATTGATGCATTTAATGGAGCCCAGGGACGTATTCTTTATGTGCTGTGGCAGGAGGATGGTAT
>NZ_QUJD01000035.1:0-11719 GCF_003480555.1 Blautia sp. AM29-29 | reverse complement strand
TGACTTTTTATTTGCAGGCTAAAGTAACGAGAATGCGACGCGCCGTTTTCAATTATTTTACTGTAAGAAAGTCCTCCACACAGAATCTTTCTGCTGTGGAGGACTTTCTTTAACACGTTTTCATCATCTGTTCGTTTATTCTACATCTACCGGCGAATCATACGATTCCATAACATTGTAGATCTGTTCTGCTGCTGTTGTACGCAGTTTCTGCTGTGTGCTCTGGTTTGCGCATTTTTCGTATTCACGCATAAAGGCAGTTGCTGCGGTGCCAACATCTTCGGCATTTTTCAGTCTGTCCAGCAGATTCGGATTGTAGTCGGAAAGGTAGGCCATCAGACTGTCGAGCTGGCCGGACAGGCTTCCAAGGCTCTTTCCAAGATCAATGGTATATCGGCACAGATACTCTTTGATCGTTGGATCTGTAAAACCACAGAGACCATATCCATATCTTCCGCCACTGTAAAGGCCAAAACGGGAACTTCGGATCACTTCGTCACGGGAAATGATTCCGGCATCAACAAGGTTCGTGTACTGCTCTCCGCTCAGGCTTGTGCGGCTGGTAGAGCCATACTCAAGTAGTGTCGGATTGAGGTCTGTGGATGCCTCGTTTGCAATATTTCCCATAATACCGGCGGCTCCTTCTTTTGTAAATCCGTGCATCAGGAAGTAATTCCAGATCTTTTCTGCGTTCGTTCCGCCGATTTCATCGTCGGCTGCAAAACGACGGATCGTCAGAATCGTGTCACAGTCCACCGGGCGGTCGCAGGTGATACCGGCGTTTTCATTCAGCGCTTCTACGATTTTTCCTTCTCCGTCATACAGCGCCACATGGCCATTATAGCAAATAACATCGCCTGCGCGTGCCTCATCCAGGCTTGCAACCTCCGTTCCAAGGCTGCGCCATCCGCCGGAGGTCGTATATTCACCGTCGTACGCACCGCAACGGGTCAGAATCTGCCATACAAAATGAGAGCAGTCAATACCGTCCGTCAGGGAGTTTCCACCCCAGACGTATGGTCTGCCAACGAACTGTTTTGCAAATGTGATAATACCGTTTCCGGTTGAGGTTTTTACTTCATAAACCGTTTCTTTTTTATAGGGAAAGGCTTCATTTTCAGACGGATCGATCACCTGATCCGCCAGTTTCATCTGATCCTCTCCGGTGCCGGTTACATATTCCAGCGCCTCTTTTCCCTGCTGCAGATAATCCGTACGGACAAAACCGCGGACGTCGCCCGATTCAATATAAACCCACTCCTGATCCGCATCGGCGATCACAAAGCAGAGTGCCTTTGCCGGAAGTGTTCCCACGATCCGTGCGCTGGTGGAACCGCTTTCGCGGACGTTTAATCTGGTATCGACCTTTGCGTAGGCGTACGCTTTGTCGACCTGTGCGAAACCTGCGCGGAGATCTTTTTTCATGGAGCTAATATATTTTCCGTAATCAATCGTCTGAATCCAGTCATCCGCCTGTGTCTCATCATTTTTCGGTGTTTCTGTCGGGGCTGGTGCAGGCGTCTCGGTTGGCACCGGGGTTTCTGTTGGTTCCGGGGTTTCGGACGGGGCTGGAGTCGGCGTTTCACTTGGGGATGGCGTTACCGACGGTTCTGGAGTTTCGCCTGGAGTTGGTTCCGGGGTTTCACTTGGAGATGGCTCCGGCATCTCGCCTGGATTCGGGTCTTCCGGTGGCTCCGTTGGAGTCGGATCCTCTGTCGGTTCTGGCGTTTCCGGTACTTCTGGCTCCTCTGTGGAAGCGGCATTTTCATTCTGAAATGGTACGGACGGTTCTCCTGCTGGTGTCTCGGTTTCCTGTGTTTCTACAGCCGTAACAACGGCTTCTTCTGTGTTTCCGTTTTCCGTTTCACTTTGCGTGGCCGGTGCAGCCGCCTGATCTTTCTGCGTTTCCTGCACCGTTTTCGCTGTCTCCTCTGCATGCGCCGGTGCAGCCGAACCGAGAAGCATTCCGGCTGCCACGCCGAACGCTGTTACCGTTGTGCCAAATTTTTTCTTTGAAATCATATATGTTTTGCTCTCCTCTCTGCTGTTTGTCGATTTCTGCCTGCCATTTTCTGCTTTTGAGGCCGTTCGGATGAAATCACAAAAATGTATCGTTCCTGTAAAGTCTGGCCTCTTTTTTTGAAGATAAACCAAAAATGATATCATTCGTTTTCATTGTGCAAAAAATTTCACGTATTTTCTATATTGTATCACAGACAACAGCAGATGCAAAGAAACAAATCACATATTGAGGAATTTTTCTGTTTAACGCGTGAAATTGAGAGAGATTCTCTGTAAATTCTCAGGAACCGGACGGAATGCGGACCAGCAGCCGTTTTCCATTCTGCTCTGATACCGTCAGAACCGGAATATGTTTCTTGCGGAGCTGGTGTATGACCGGATAGGCCGCAAAGAGATCACCGCTGACACAGACAGCCTCCGGCTTTTCTTTTAACAAGTCCGACAGGTATTCCCGCAGGCGTATCTTCCATTCTGCTTTTTCAAGTGATGACACGGCATAACTGCCACAGATGTTCAGTTCCGGGGCCTCCGGCAGCGGTTTATGAAGAATAACTGCATGCTCCATGCCCGGCATCTGCCGCAAAAGCGCGTCATCCGCATCAATCGCATCGGTACCGATGTGGATCAGAACCGGTGCTTTTGGCATTCCCGCAAGGCTGATGCGACAGGCAGCGACGGCATCGTCAAGCGTTTCTGCGGTGAGAAGAAATCCTCCTTTGTGGCAGAAAGACACATCGGAAAGCCCCGTCACTTCCTGCAGTGCTTCTTTTTCCAGGCCAAGCCATGTTTCCGGAAAATCATACTTGTAATTGGATGAATTTTCTTTTCGAACCGGCTGCACGCAGTAACCGCCGCGGTTCGATGGGAATATCAGAAATGCAATTTCAGTCGCGGAAAGCTGTTTCTGACATGGAAAAAATTCCGACAGAATCAGAATCTTTTCATCCATTGTTCCTGCCTTTTTCTCCGCTGCGATCCGCTTCCTGTGTTCGGCAAGAAGAGCTGCAAACTGCTGCTCCGCCCGCTCATCCGCACGAAAACGCTCCCATTTATGTTCCAAAATCCGTCCGGCCACTGCCACCGCTTCCAGGAAAGCAGCATCGCTTCCGCTGTTATCATCCCATACCGGATTGAACATGCCGATCATACTGGCGAGTTCATTCTTTTCTCCTGTATTATCATTGAGATCGAGCGGCTGTACAAACTTCTCGTCAAACCGCGCGGCCATCTCCGGACTTAAAATTTCTGTGCCAAGTGCCTCCCATAAAAGGCCAAACGCCGCGTACGGAACCTGGTTTTCCCGGATCCGGCTGTCTTTCTGGTGATGGTCGTATTCTCCTCTTCCAATATCAAAAACAATCCCGTCAAAATCCTCCGGCACACGATTTCCGCGCTGGATGGTAAGCTGCGGATTAAAATGCAGAAGCAGTGCCGCAGAGAACACATCATCCGCATGAAATTTTCCGCCGTGCGTAAAAGCAGCGGCATGTTCTTTTTGTATCTGTTCTAATAATGTCATAAAATTCCAACTTCCTTTTTCTTAAGATCTGCTCTATTTTACTCTATCTGGCGGCTGTTTCGCAACGGTTCTATGTAAAGAAAAGCTTGAAAACTTCCTGGCACATCTTTATTAAAAATCATTTCCGCAGTCTGCACACTTATCTACGAAAATTCTTTTGTGGGTATTTGGAAAATCAAAATGAGCGGCTCCTCTTCCAAGGTTCCGCTCATTTTGATTTTTCTTCCTTTCATACCTGAATCCGGTCTGCAGCTGCATCACACATTGCAATCCGTTTTCCATCCATGCCAAGGATCAATCCACCGTTTATTCTCTGGATGACCTGTACGGTGCTGCCTTCTTTGATTTTACGGCTTCGGAGGAAATCCAGAACATCAGGGATTCCAAACATCCATTTGATGGTACAGATATCACCGGTTTTTTTCTTTGAAAGTGCCTGCATGGTATCCCTCCTTTTTACTTTTTCTATATTGTATTCCCTGAGGAAATATTTAGTCAATAAGAACAATTGGGATACGCTTCTAACTAAAGTTTGTGTGCAAAGCGCTAGAGTGTGTTTGAAAAAGGCTTTTCGTAGTCTGCATGTTCCAATTTGTGGGAGATTTTGTCTGAATGAAGGAGGCGTAGCGGGCTACGGCGACTGAATGAGGGCAAAATATACCGCAAAGTGGGGCATGCAGGCTGCGGAAATGGTTTTTCAAACACACTCTAGTTTTTCAATCAGAGAAAGAGTTTGATGCACGCGATCGCAATCGAAGCTACGGCCACGATCCGTTTCAGCAGCGTCTGGTTGATTTTCGTTGCATTTTTGCTTCCGGCAAAGACACCGATGCCATGTGCGACCAGGAGCACCGGCAGAAGCAGAAAGACTTCTTTATTTCCGGCCGCTGCGATCAGATAACCTGCTGCCGATGGTACGGCGATGAAAATCGAATCAAACAGGGAAATACCGACTGCGGTGTGCGCCGGAATCCCGAGCAGTGTCAGAATCGGCATTACAAGCACCGGCCCGCCTGCACCGGAGGCGGCACAGACAGCACCGGTTACAGCACCAAGTACCAGGTAAAACGGAACGCTCTGGACTGCTTTTTTCTCTGTATTTCCCGGCTTGTCTTTCCGAAGCAGGATGGAAATTCCGGAGAGCAGAACAACGAGATATAGAATTATTTTCATCGTGTCCGCCGGAATCAGAAGGTTGATCTTGACACCGGCAAGCGCGCCGACAAAACTTCCGGCCGAAAGCACACTTGCCGTTTTCAGGTCAAGGTTCCCGCTCTTATAATAATTTACCGATCCCAGAATGCCGGAAATCAGAAATGCCGCAAAGCTGAGTGCCAGGGACGCGGAGGACGGCATATCCAGGAATCCGGCGTAGAACATCGGAAGCAGAAATCCTGCGATTCCCGTCAGGCCGATACAACCGCCGACCACGAAATTCAGAAGGATCATCAAAATCAGATTTAACATAACTATAGATTCTCCTTATGGTGTAATTTTTTCAGCTTGTTCAAAATACCGCTCTGCCTTAGCAAGAATCCGTGCCTCATCAAGGGTCTGCACGGCATGGTCTTTCATCAAAATTTTTCCACGTACTACATTGTCGCAGACATCCGCTGCTGTCACGCACTCGAGCAGTGTATTGACAAGATTTCCGGTCGGATACAGATGCGGCTGCCAGAGTGAAATGGTGATAAAGTCCGCCTCTTTTCCAACAGCGATACTTCCGCCGTTTTCATGCAGATAGTCATATCCGCCCTGTGTCGCCATGCGGAGGATTTTCGCTGCCGGCATAACGGCCGCCTCGCTGATACCGACACCGCGTCCGACGTTCATCACGGAACGGAAAATTTTCATCTCATTCCAGAGACTGAGTCCTCCATGCGCCGCGCCATCCGTTCCAAGGCCGACGGTGATGCCGCGCTGCAAAAGAGCCGGCGTATCCGGTACTCCTTTTCCACAGTTGCTGAACGGGCAGTGGCATGTTTTTACCTCATACTTCTTCAGCAGATCCTTCTCATTTTCCGAGAGCAGAATGCAATGCGCCGCCAGAAAACGCTCATCCAGCACGCCAAGCTTTTCCAGATACTCGATCGGCCGCATTCCAAAACGCTGCAGAAAGAAATTGATCTCGTTCGGATATTCGTTCATATGTGCCTGCAGCAGGGCACCACGCTCTTTCGCATGACCGGCTGCTTTTAAAATCAGCTCTTCTGTACAGCTGATCAAAGACCGAAGAGAATAGGCGACTTTTAAGTTCCCTTTTCCATGGTACGCGTCATACAGCGCATCTGTCTGCGCCACATTCTGATCGGCGGTATGGCGGATAGCATCCGGCAGTGACGCATCATCCATGGTGGATGCAGATAACAGGCCGCGCAGCCCGGACTGCAGATAGACATCTGCCGCGCTCTCCATAAAGTAGCTTCCTGCGTCCACAAACGACGTTGTTCCGGATTTGATCATCTCCAAGGCCGCAAGTTCGGCACTAAGTTCCATCTTTTCCGGCGTCAGGGTACTCTCAAACGGCAGCATAATGCGCGTCCAGATCATTGGAAGCGCATCGAGAATCTGTCCCTTTAAAAGCTGCTGCCCCGTGTGCATGTGACTGTCGCAAAGGCCGGGCATCAGAAGCTTTCTGCTTCCGTCAAGAAGCTCAGTTTTCTTATTTCCGGAGAGCGTTATTTCTTCTCCTTCCTGATACGGACGGATGGCAGAAATGATCCCGTTCTCTGTTTCGACGGTCTGCCCTCTGGCGATTGTCATATCGGGCAGAAGCACAGAGGTATTCGTTACGATCAGTTTTCCCATAACTGGTTTCCTTTCTTTTTCTATAACAGCAGGAACCTGCCTCATCCCATTTTCTGTCTGGGAAGAGCCGGGCTCTGTTTCTCTTGCGTAGTGTTTAAATCGTTCCTGTCAGCATCATGACAACCTGTGCAATCACAGCGGAACCGATAAAGGTTCCTGTCATAACAAAGACGCCGATCAGAATCATTTTCCATCCCTGTTTTGCGAAGGTTTTTACCTGGTCGCCGATGGAAATTCCGGCATACGCACCTACCATGGTAAGCGGAGCTGTAAAGTTAATTTTGCCGACTGCGTCGATCACAAACTGTCTTGCCGGTGAAATCGGAGATGCAGCAAGCAGGCCGAGAATGGAAACGTATGCTACAATCGGAAGCTTCAGCGGAATCAGTTTGCTTACCACAACACCGACACAAGAAATCGCCAGCAGAATCAGAATTCCCGGAAGAGAATCCAGAAAGTTTACCTGAAATCCAACCAGATTGGCAAGTCCGATTCCAAGACCGGACAGTAAAAATAAGAATCCCCATTCAATATATCTCATCGCTTATGCTTCCCCTTTCTTTTTTGCGGCACGTTTTTCTGCTCTTCTGTCTGCAAATTTTCCAAGCGTCGGTTCCAGTTTTCGATACAGGAAGTTGCAGAGCGGAATACCGACAAAAATGGCCATGTAAATTCCGTCGATACCGGAAATCGTTTCACTGGCGCTGGCAAGTGCAGAGATCTGGTTCGCCATCGTCGGATAAATCTCGGTCAGTGAAGCGGTGGCGCTCGCCATCATGATGCCGGCTCCAACGCCGGAGGCCATACCGAGAGCATACGGATGGAAAATATTCAACATTGCGATTACGGAAACCATAAATCCAAAATAGATGGTGCCGACCATACCGCCGACCACGTAAATGGAAAGGCTGCCACGCGCTTCCGGGGAATCCGGTCCGAACATATCGGTGATAAGAGCAAGGTTTGTTTCACGGTTGATCGAATGAGTTGCTCCGATCGCTTCCCGCTTTAAGCCAAGCAGAAGTGCCAGCGGCATTGCAAGAAGAATAGTTCCAAGGTTTCCGAACTCCTGTAACAGAAGTGCCGGGCCAGCAGAAATGACCGTTTCAATGCTGGCTCCTGCATTGATGCCAAGCTTTGCAATAAACGGACAGATTGCCACAATAACGAGTTTTGATGCTGCTTTTACTTCCTTCGATTTTACGATTTTAGTCACCTGCGGACCGGACAGCACACCAAGAATCAATGCATAAAAAATCGGGAACAAAATAAAGTTTCCCGGTCCCAGCGGGATCTTGATCTGTCCGATGGAATCTGCGATCAGAATGAACACAAATGCCAGAACATAGATCTTCCACTCAGCCTGAATACGGCTTTTCAGTGATGAATACACATACTTTTCCTTTTTCATAACATTCTCCTCCACCATTGCTCTTTTTATGGTTCATTTTTGTTCTGTCTTGCAGAACAAGATGTATTCTAGCGGATTCGCGGTATGAAAAAAAGGACATATGGGATGTTTTCGGGGAAATTTTTCTTCTTTTTTAGGATTTCTTTTCTTTTTTTTGAAAAAGTCAGAGCCAGACATTGCGTCCATGAAAAAAAATGTGATATACTCACCGCAGTAGATGTCTGACCGCAAAATGAGCTATGCCAGACGCAAAACTGGTTTTGTGATTGCACCAAGGAAAGAGAGTCGAGAAAATATGACACTAGAAGAACTGATCGAAGAAGTTCCGGCACTTGCCCCCTATTTCGAGCATATGCCGGAAGAACTGCATAACCGTTACACGATCCGTGTCTACCCGCCGGGAACGATTATCCATCAGAAAGATTATAAGCTGGAAAAATTCGGCATCATCGCAAAAGGGGAACATCGCGTCATCAATGAATTTCAGAATGGCAATGTTTTCATGATTGAAAAGAACAAACCGATTGATTTTGTCGGAGAAGTGACGATCCTGGCCGGAATGGAAAAGACTTCGGTTACAATCGAAACACTGACCGAGACAACCGTTGTCTATTTTTCCCGGAAAGACTTCGAGGACTGGATTGTCAAAGATATTCAGCTTCTGCGGCTGGTCGCCCACAAAATTGCATACAAGCTGTACCGCTCCTCCTATAACCGCGGCGCACGACTCTTCTATCCGCCAAACTTCCTGCTGCTCGACTACATTCTAAAACAGGCGGCGCACCTTGGCATCGAGCGAAAAAAAGAAATCATAATTCAGAAAACGCGGCAGGAGCTCTACGAAGAATGCGGTATTACCGTAAAAACGCTGGGACGAACGATCAGCAAACTAAAAGAAGATGGCGTGATTTCCCTGAAAAAAGGGAAAATCGCCATGACGCTGGAGCAGTATCATCTGGCGCAGAAGACAATTCATCACTATGTTAATTATTAAAGCGTGCTGGAAAAATATTTCTCATTACGGTAAGCGATGAATAATCACCCGGTTTTTCATCTCCTCAAATTTGTGAGATAATCTCCTCAAAGGAGTGGTCTCTCTTACTCTTCCAGTTTTGGCACTTAGGAGCATTTTACTTCAATCTGTTCCGAGAATCTATGCTAATTCCACTCCAAATACAAGAACAGGAGTTGAATACTTATGACACAAAGAAATCCAAGACGTACCGATGAAGAGTGGCTCAGCCTAATCCAGGAATGCCGTTCCAGCGGTCTCTCTGACAAATGCTGGTGTGAGGAACATCATATTCATACAAGTAACTTTTACTACCAGATACGAAGGCTCAGAAAGAAAGCCTGTACGATCCCGGAACCTATTCATTCTACTTTTTTAGGAAAGCAGGAAGTTGTCCAGCTGGCTTTTGGGGAAGCGGTTCCCTGTCCATCCGTCAGCCCGGCTGTTCCAGAGATCTCTTCTGATACTGCTGTAAAAATAGCATACCATGGCATTCAGATCGAGATCACAAATGCAGCACACCGTGAGACCATATCCAATATCCTGTCTGTGCTGCAGTGCCTTTGTTAGGTGACTTGTCCGGTGTATCAAAGATCTTCGTGATAACCGGCCGGACAGATATGCGCAAGAGTTTTGATGGCCTCATGGCGATCATACGTGATGTTTACGAACTTGATCCCTACGCAAATGCGGTTTACCTTTTCTGTGGAAGGGACAGCCGCAAACTCAAAGCATTGCATTTTGACAAGGATGGGTTTGTACTTTTGCAAAAAAGGCTTGATGGAAGCGGCAGGTTCCAGTGGCCCCGGAATGCTTCGGAAGCCCGGCTCCTGACCCGTCAGGAATTCCGCTGGCTTATGGAAGGCCTTTCTATCGATCAGCCCAAAGCGATCAAAAGCGGTGGGAAAAAGAAGGATTTTTAATATTTTGTGCAAAACGGAGAATTTAAAGATCCTGTATTTCCAGTTCCGGAAAGGTGCTCTTACCGTTATCCACAGTCAGACCTTCTTTGTCCAGGTGTCATGTGGATGATGTCTGGATGGACAGGTCTCCTGCCAGAAAGGATGTGGATATCTTTCTAAAGAGGATGGAAAATCCGTATGCAGTCTTATTCTTTTGGGAGAGATATCCACATATGGGATACCGTCAGATTGACGGTACCAGCATTTCCGGCAGTTTGCCATCTGGCTGATATTTTCTTATAATAGTAGTAAGAAAACAAAGGACGGAGACCGCTATGCCGCTTGATGCCGAGGAAATGATCCAGCTTCTATTAAAAACGAATAAAGAACAGGAACAGACGATCACTGACCTGAGAGCAACCATAAAGGATCTGCGCAGTACCATTGCAAACCTGAATGAAACACTGGATGAGCTGAAGCGGAAGCTCTTTGGATCATCCAGTGAAAAGACAAAGGCTTCCCAACCAGTAGAAGAAACCGTCCCAGAGGCGGAGCCAACGACAATTGTAAAAGAGCATAAACGGGTCAGAAAGAAGAAATCCGTCCGTGCCGATCTGTACGAGGCCCTTCCCGTAGTAGAAGTTCCATGTGATATCCCGGAAGAAGAACGTATCTGTCCGGACTGTGATTCCAAAATGGAACATCTGGGCTATAAGTTTGTCCGGGAAGAGCTGCGCATCACCCCAGCAAAGGTCGTCCGGGTACGGTATATGCAGGAAACCCTTGTTTGCCCGGTATGCCGTGAAGAAGATGAGACGACCATCCTGGAAGGGAAAACACCAACGCCGCTTCTTGCACACAGCCCCGCTTCACCAGATATGGTTGCAACTGTCATGTACCAGAAAAGCTTCCTGCACCTTCCCTTTTACCGGCAGTCAAAGGACTGGCTTGAAAAAGGAGTGCCTGTCCCAAGGGAAACGGCGGCACACTGGTATAACTACTGTGCGCTGAACTATCTCCTTCCGGTCTATGAGGTCCTGCATCAGGAACTTCTGAAGAGGGAGGTACTCCATGCCGACGAAGTCCCATGCCAGGTCCTTCATGAAGAAGGGAAAAGTGCCACCTCAAAATCCTATATGTGGATCTATCTGAGCGGGACGGATGGGCTACCGCCCATTATCCTGTATGATTATCGGCCAGGACGTAGCGGGGATCATCCGATTGAATTCCTGTCCGGTTTTACCGGGCTGCTCCACTGCGATGGATATGCTGCATACGGAAGGATCGAGGACGTTATCCTAGTATGCTGTCTCGCCCACTGTAGACGTAAGTTTTTTGAGGCAGTCCCAAAAGCCCGTCAGAAAAACCTGAAGCTGCTGGATATCAATTCCGAACAGGAGATCACGGAACCGCCGGAAGGGACTGCTGCAGATGAGAAGCTGCTTCCTGCCGAAAAGGGTGTCGCATTCTGTAACCGCCTCTTTTACCTGGAACGTCTTTACAAAGGATTTCCAGCAGAAGAGCGAAGTCAGAGACGCCAGGAAAAAGAACCGGCTGTCTGGAATGAATTCTGGAGCTGGCTGGACACACTGGATCCTGCAGGAGGGAGCAAACTAGAAAAGGCAGTGAACTATGCTCTTAACCATAAGGAAACCCTTATGAATTATCTGCTGGATGGAAGATGTGAGATCTCCAATAACGCAGCAGAACGCCGGGCAAAAACTTATGTGACCGGGCGTAAGAACTTTCTGTTTCATGATACTACCAACGGGGCAATAGCAAGTGCAATCGTATTAAGTATCATAGAAACAGCAAAGGCGAATGGCCTGAACATCTTTCAATATCTGTACACTCTGCTGCTGTATATGCCGGACTACAAGGATGAGCCCGCAGGCATAGAAAAGCTGATGCCATGGAGTGATTTCATAAAGGAAAGATGCACAGGCATAACAGATATCGAAAACGTAAGACCGGAAAATCGTGGGAACCTGAACATTTGAGGTTCCCTGGAGGTCGTGAACGGGTGATTATTCATCGCTTACGTT
>NZ_QUJD01000034.1:0-13537 GCF_003480555.1 Blautia sp. AM29-29 | reverse complement strand
GTACGGTTCTTAGGGGAGGGGCTGGCAGCAATGCCAGTCTCTTACCCGACATCAAGACAGAAAGCGATGTTTTGAAATTTGTTACCGCCCTGATTGCCAACACCAAAGGCGACGGCAAGGAGGGCGACGAGTTCTGGACTAAAGCTGAAACCCTCTTGTACTGCGCCCTTGTGGCCTACATCGTCTTTGAGGGGCCGGAGGAAGAACGCAACATGAATACGCTGGTGGAAATGATAAACAGCATGGAAGTCCGGGAGGATGACGAAACCTTCAAAAATGCGGTGGACTATATGTTTGACGGGTTGGAACGTCGCAGCCCCCAGCACTTCGCCGTGAGGCAGTATAAGAAATACAAGCTCGCCAGCGGAAAGACAGCCAAAAGCATTTTGATTTCCTGCGGTGCAAGACTGGCTCCCTTTGATATTCCCCAACTTCGGGAGATCATGTCTTATGACGAACTGGAGCTGGATAAGCTGGGGGATGAAAAATCAGCGCTGTTCTTTCTTATCAGCGACACGGACACCACCTACAACTTTTTGGTTGCCCTCGCTTTTTCGCAGATGTTCAACCTTCTGTGTGAACGGGCTGATAACACCTATGGCGGGCGTCTGCCCTACCATGTGCGGGTGCTGTGGGACGAGGCAGCCAACACCGGACAGGTGCCGGGGCTGGAAAAGATCGTGGCCGTTATCCGCTCCCGTGAGATCAGCCTGACGCTTTTTTATCAGGCAATGAGCCAGTGCAAGGCATTGTACAAAGACCATTCCGAAACCATCATGGGCAACATGGACAGTATCGTATTCCTCGGAGGCCGGGAGGCTTCCACCCTAAAGGATATTTCGGAAAACTGGCTGGGCAAGGCCACCATCTCTATGCAGACCGAGGGCCGAAGCCGTGGACAGTCTGAAAGTTACAGCCAGAATATGCAGCGGCTTGGCCGGGAGCTGATGACCACCAGCGAGATCACCACCATGCCCGGGGATAAATGTATCTTGCAGCTTCGGGGGCTCCCGCCCTTCCTGTCCCCGAAGTATGACTTGAAAAAGCACCCGAATTACAAGTACACAGCCGAATTTGATAAAAAGAAAAACGCCTTCCGCTTGGAAAGCCTGTTCCGCCACCGGCCATTGAGACTAAAGCCGGAGGACGAATACACGGTGTACGAAGTGGACGGCTCCGACACGGACGAAGAAGCTGACCTGTTGAATTTCGATGATCTGGACAGCGACGAGTTTGTGTAACTTCGGGCCATGATGACCCGAAGCGCCGCCGATGTGGGCGGCTTTTTTTGTACCCAAAACCATCAAACAAACAAAATGGAGGAACGTATATGGAATTTTTCAATCAGGCAATCGACATTCTTAAAATTCTGGTCATGGCTCTTGGCGCTGGTCTGGCGGTATGGGGCGTCATCAACCTTCTGGAAGGTTACGGGTCGGACAACCCTGCGGCAAATGCTCATGTACAGTAAAGAAGCAAACAACCGAAAACAAGAGATAGACCGCCAGCACCACACTATTCCGAACCAAAGAGCAAACGACAAGCACCATGGAAATGTGTATAACTTGCTATTCCGTTATGGAAAAGTCCGTTCACAGAACATGGAAAAGCTAAAGAGCAGCTTTCCCACATTCTGCAAACGGACTTTCCCACAACTCCATAAGATAGCAAGTTATGCACATTACGCACAGTGCCGACTGCTGCGGAAGCCCTCTCATTTCATTATCTATTCAAGAAAATAAATTATGAATTTTTTCTTAACACTACTGCGGTAGTGTTGACAACCGATTAAGAAAGGTGTAATGTGTAATCAAGCAGAAACTACTGCGGTCTTGTGGAAAGGAGGAAACAAATGGATATTAAACTTTTCGATTCAGAATTGAAAGTAATGTGTGTGCTTTGGAACGAGGGCGACACCACTGCAAAACACATATCCGACGTTCTGAAAAAAGAAATTGGCTGGAACATGAATACTACCTACACACTGATAAAAAGGTGTATCAAAAAAGGGGCGATTGAACGTTCCGAGCCTAATTTCATGTGCCATGCCCTTATTCCCAAAGAAGAAGTACAGGAAGCGGAAACAAAAGAATTGGTTGACAAGATTTATGACGGTTCAGTTGACAAACTGTTTGCAGCCCTGTTAGGCAGAAAAAAGCTTTCCGCTGAACAGATTCAGAAGCTCAAGCAGATTGTGGAAGATTTGGAATGAGGTGGTGTAAATGAATTTACTGCAAATGAGCTTTTCGGGGGCTGCTTTCATTACTGCGGTAGTGATTATCCGTGCGGTGGCAATCAATAAACTGCCGAAAAAGACTTTTCTTGTTTTATGGGAATTGGTGATATTAAGACTGCTTATCCCGTTTTCGATTCCGTCAATGTTTAGTGTTTATACGTTGGTAACTCATAGCATATCTTCTACAACATTGCCGGAAGCTGGAACAGATTACAACATTCCCACTATGCAAGGGCTGTTTGTTACGACACAGGGAGCAGAACAGCCGCCAGAGAATATTTTATCATCTGTTTCCATGTGGTTTATTGTATGGTGTGCAGGAATAATACTTATCGCATTGTTTTTTGTAATATCCTATTTGCGTTGTCTGATTGAATTTCGGACAGCTTTACCCGTCCACAACCATTATGTAGAAAAGTGGCTGGCGGAACGCCCATTGAAACGTCCAATTTTGGTAAAGCAATCTGATAGGATTTCCGCCCCATTAACTTATGGCATTTTCCGTCCTGTTATTTTGGTGCCGAAAAAAATGGACTGGAAAAATGAAAAACAACTGCAATATGTCCTCTCACATGAATATGTGCATATTTATCGCTATGATACTGTAACAAAGCTGATTGCGACACTTGCCCTTTGTATTCATTGGTTCAACCCCTTTGTGTGGGTGATGTATATTCTTTTTAACCGTGATATAGAACTGGCTTGTGATGAAAGCGTCATACGACAATTTGGAGAAAAATCAAAATCTGCCTATTCGCTAATGCTTATCAACATGGAAGCAACGAAAAGTGGGCTATTGCCATTTTGTAACAGCTTTAGTAAAAATGCTATCGAAGAAAGGATAACTGCTATTATGAAAACAAAAAAAACAACTATTTTTTCGCTGGTACTGGCGTGTCTGATTGTTGTCGGGGTAGCTACAGCATTTGCAACTTCCGCCCAAGCTAATAATAATCCAATTTTTGAAGAACAGGAGTACAAACCAATACATGCTTCCGAGAATGCTTCAGATTACGATACGGCGGCAGAACTGCCTGGCGGTAATATTGACTATGGGATATATGAAGAATATGGATTGATTTATGATAAGAATAGCAAGTGCTACACTTACAAGGGAAATGTTGTCCGATTTTTTAATGACCCAGTGGGCGGCGCAAGTTTTACCAATTTCTTTACGGGAACAGTAGATATTGAAGCGGAACGGGATACAAACGATAAACTTATTGGTATTCGGGAATGCACAAAAGAAGTTTATGACAGGCATACAGAAAAGTATGAAAATTCAGGACTTAAATCAATGCCCGCTGGCACTTCTACAGAAAATGGAGATATGATTAGAAATCATGAATCTTACAGCATGGAATCTGGAGATAAGACAGAAAACATGAATACGCTCCAAGATTATGAATCCTATGGCATAGTTTATCACCCAAAAGATGGGTATTGGTACTACAACGACCAGATAATTGGTATATTCATTGATACTAAAAAACCCATCATCTATTTTAATAACAGTGGCAGTATATATCTTTCCATTGCTGAAAATAGTGAAAATGGAGTTATGGAGATTAAGGAAATTTCCGAAGCGGAAGCACAAAAACTTTTACGGGATAATAATTCGGGCAATTCTGCTTCATTCACAGTAGAAACCTTGAAATAACAAGTGTCTTATAAACCATACGCCGTATTATGTGGGAGAAAGGGGGAACTATTTATGCCTTGCACAGAAGCATATAAGGAGCATATCGAGTACACCTTTGATGCCTTTTGCAGAGTTGTCATACACTATGCAGCTATCAACGCATGGCGTGACAGGGATAAGCGGCGGCAAAGGGAAATATCTTTTGAATACCTTACAGAAGAAAAGTTTTATCCATTCTGTACGTCAGACACCTATTTCATAGACCCCTACAAGCAATACCCGGTTATGATGTGTGGTCAGAGGGTTATCCTCACAAACGGGAATCTTGCAGCCGCTTTGTCCTCTCTGCCGGAGAAAAAGAGGGAAATCATCTACCTTTACTTTTTGGGGCATTACACACAGCAGGAAATCGGGGAAATGTACGGACGCTGCCGGAGTACGACCGGGTATCAAATCCGCAGGACTTTACAGCTCCTGCATAAATGCTCATGTGTGATAAAGTAACACAACTAAAATAAAGAAAGACAGCCCACTATTCCGTAAAATAATGGAGTAATAGAGAAAACGTTTTTTCTATGCTAAAATAGGCATATAAAGTAGAATGACAATCAAGATATACAAGAAAGCACTTAAACTCCACCGTTTGTCATGTAATTGTATAGCTTACTTGCTAGAGTGCAAATGAGTATTTTGATAAGATTTATACACAAAATCAAAAGGAGGAACACATATGGAGTTCGCAGAAAAACTTATAGCACTACGCAAAAGTAGAGAATTAACACAGGAACAACTGGCTGAGCAGATTAATGTTTCAAGACAGTCTATTTCAAAATGGGAAAGTGGGCAGGTCATACCCGAAGTAGAAAAGATTGTTGAACTAAGCAAAGTATTCGATGTTACCGTGGATTATCTGTTAAAACCATCAGAGATAGATGAATTATCGGTTAAAACAGAAATTCTGGAACAACAACAGAAACAGATGTTAGTTAGGGAACAGAAACGCACTCAAATTTCCAAAAATATTATGTATTCGATTGGAATTTATTTGATTTTTTTTGCAGTCTATTTCATTGGGCATTTCTATTTTGAAATATGGAATGCTTCTGTAATTCTTGCAGAATTACTCATTGCAACCGCGATTGTAGTTTTTGTTTGGGTAAGGAGTTTTTCCGACAAATCATAAAGAGATAGAATTTGTAGCAAAACCAGCAGAGCCAGTCAACGGTAAGATGAACGGGCTGCGCCCGCCGTTGACAGCCCCGCCCGTCTTTGCTGTTCGGCAATCAAGAGGGCGACAGCTTAAAAGGCTGCCGCCCTCTGTCACTATTCAGAAAGGGGGTATTTTCCATGACCGAACACGAAAAATATCAAGAGCATATCCGGCACACTCACAATGCCTTTTGTATGATTGTTATTCGCCACGCTGCCATAGACGCAGCACGGAGTATACGAAGCCGCCGAGGCAAGGAAATCTCCCTTGACTACCTCATGGACGAAAAGCATTATCCGTTCAGTACAACAGATGAATACTTTGCAGAAGTGCCGACAAGCATGGAATATCCATTTACGGCTTGCGGTCAAACTGTCCTGTTGAAAAGTCCGCACCTTGCCGCAGCCCTGTCCTCTCTATCGGAAATGGAACAGGAAATCATTTATCTGTACTACTTTGAGCGTATGACCCATAAGGAAATCGGCAAGCGGTACGGACGGACACACAGCACCACTGGGAGGCACATACAGATAATTTTACAGAGATTGTAGGCAGAGTTGGAGGGCTTACACCATGAGCCAGCTACTTCCCTATGAAACAATAGTAAAGGCAAGCGAGGGTGACCCGGAAGCCGTTGCAGCCGTGCTATCCCACTATGCTGGATATATCCGAGCCTGTTCCAAAATGGACGGTCATATCAATGTGGAAATGCAGGAGCATATCATTCAAAAACTGATAGAAAGCCTGTTCAAATTCCGCTTTGACCGTGACAACTGAATAACCCACCGCCCATCACAGCGGCATACAAGCAGTAAGTCTGAAAAGATTTGCTGCTTTTTTTACGCCCTTTTTCAAAAAATCTTTCCGTTCCATTTGGCAAAAGTGCCTGTTCCGGTGTAGTAGGGATTAAGGGGAGATTTACGAAAAATGCAGCCGTGTCTTTGCCAAAAGAAACACCGCTACCGTTTTAGTGATGAACAGCGGGCAGACCGAAAAATTTCATTCGCTTTATTTATGAAAACAAGCCAAAACGCCCTTTTCAAATTGTAGTAATGGTTGGAGGGGCGAAGTGGCAATTTTTTAGAGCAAGATTCTACCGCAGTACCAAAATTCGCTTTTCGCTCATTTTGCCCCTGCGGGAATCTTGTTGGGGAGTGCCTTCCCCAAACCCTGCTTATGCGGCTTGCGCCGCTTAAAAATCCCTCAAAATATTTTTTCGGATTTTTCAAAAACAGTTCCGCTTCACACCCCGTTTTTCTCCTATTAGTGAGAGGACACCACACACAGAAAGGAGGTTTTACCATGCGAAAACGATATAACACGCCGCACCGCAGCCGGGTAATTAAGACACGCATGACCGAGGAAGAATACGCCGAGTTTGCGGAAAGGCTTTCTGCCTGCAACATGAGCCAAGCCGAGTTTATCCGGCAAGCCATAACCGGGGCAGCCATACGCCCCATCATAACCGTTTCCCCCGTCAATGACGAGCTGCTTGCCGCTGTCGGGAAGCTGACCGCCGAATACGGCAGGATCGGCGGCAACTTAAACCAGATAGCCCGAACGCTGAACGAGTGGCACAGCCCCTACCCGCAGCTTGCCGGGGAGGTACGGGCGGCGGTTTCCGACCTTGCTGCCCTAAAGTTTGAAGTCTTGCAGAAAGTGGGTGACGCTGTTGGCAACATTCAAACATATCAGCTCTAAAAACGCCGACTATGGCGCAGCGGAAGCCTATCTCACATTTGAGCATGACGAGTTTACCATGAAGCCCACCCTTGATGAAAACGGGCGGCTGATACCGAGGAAGGATTACCGCATTTCTTCCCTTAACTGCGGGGGCGAGGATTTCGCCGTTGCCTGTATGCGAGCCAATCTCCGCTATGAGAAAAACCAAAAACGAGAAGATGTGAAAAGCCACCACTATATCATCAGCTTTGACCCACGGGACGGGACAGACAACGGCTTGACCGTAGACCGGGCGCAGGAACTGGGCGAGCAGTTCTGTAAAGAGCATTTTCCCGGACACCAAGCCCTTGTATGCACCCACCCGGACGGGCATAACCACAGCGGCAATATCCATGTGCATATCGTCATCAACTCCCTGCGGATTTATGAAGTCCCGCTTCTGCCCTACATGGACAGACCAGCCGACACACGGGAGGGCTGCAAGCACCGCTGTACCAACGCCGCTATGGAATATTTCAAGAGTGAAGTCATGAAGATGTGCCACCGGGAGGGGCTTTACCAAATCGACCTCCTAAGCGGCAGCAAGGAACGGATAACGGAACGGGAATACTGGGCGGCAAAGAAAGGGCAGCTTGCCCTTGATAAAGAGAACGCCGCCAGAGAAGCCGCAGGACAGCCGACCAAGCCCACCAAGTTTGAAACGGACAAGGCGAAGCTGCGCCGGACGATACGGCAGGCACTTTCCCAAGCTGGCAGCTTTGACGAGTTTTCTTCCCTTTTGCTGCGGGAGGGTGTGACCGTCAAGGAGAGCCGGGGGCGGCTTTCCTACCTCACGCCGGACAGGACGAAGCCTATCACAGCCCGGAAGCTGGGGGACGATTTTGACAAGGCTGCTGTCCTTGCCCTGCTTACACAGAACGCCCACAGAGCCGCCGAACAGACCAAAGCCATACCGGAATACCCACACACCCAAAAGGGACGCTTGCAGGAGGAAAAAGCCGCAAAAACCACCCCGGCAGACAACATCTTGCAGCGCATGGTTGACCGGGAAGCCAAGCGAGCCGAGGGCAAGGGCGTGGGTTATGACCGCTGGGCGGCAAAGCACAACCTAAAGCAGATGGCGGCTACCGTTACTGCCTACCAGCAGTACGGCTTTTCTTCCCCGGAGGAACTGGACGAAGCCTGTTCTGCCGCCTATGCCGCCATGCAGGAAAGCCTTGCAGAGCTGAAGCAGGTGGAAAAGACGCTGAACGGGAAAAAGGAGCTGCAACGACAGGTGCTTGCCTATTCCAAGACCCGCCCTGTCCGGGACGGGCTGAAACAGCAGAAAAACGCCAAAGCAAAAGCAGCCTACCGTCAGAAGCATGAAAGTGACTTTATCATAGCAGACGCAGCCGCCCGCTATTTCAGGGAGAACGGCATTTCCAAGCTGCCGAGCTATAAAGCCCTGCAAGCAGAGATTGAAACCCTTATCCAAGAGAAAAACAGCGGCTACAACGATTACCGGGCAAAACGGGAGGAATACCGCCGCTTACAGACTGTCAAGGGCAATATCGACCAGATTTTACACCGGGAGCGCAAGCCTGTGAAAAGGCAGGAACAGGAACGATAAAAACCGCCCCAAAATGTACCCGAACCTATACAGAACAAGGGGGCTGCCCCGTACCCTATCCGCAAATACCAAAGGATTTTTTAACGGGCTTATAGGGCAGAAAAACCCCGAAAATGATACCGAGATGATACAGAATTACCGCCGATACCGCCACACCAGCGGAAACGGCAGAAAGGAGCGCACCCATGCCAAGAATGAGCAAGAAACGGCGGCTGGAATGGTCTTTTTTCCTGCGGCAAGTAAAAGTCGGGAATACCACCTGCGACCGTATCACATACAACGACCTCTGCCGGGGCTGTACCCATAGCTGCAAGCAGAGCTTCCGGGCGGTTATCATACTCTGCCCCCGCTACTACTCCAAACGCCGGAAAAAGGAGGACAGGGACAATGGCAGATAACCGCAAGTATTACTACCTCAAGCTGAAAGAGAACTTTTTTGACAGCGACTCCATTGTGCTGCTGGAAGATATGAAAGACGGGATTTTATATTCCAATATCCTCTTGAAGCTGTACTTAAAATCGCTGAAAAACGGCGGGAAGTTGCAGCTTGACGAGCATATCCCCTACACAGCGCAGATGATAGCGACACTGACCCGCCACCAGATAGGGACGGTTGAGAGGGCTTTGGAGATTTTCCGGCAGTTGGGGCTTGTGGAGCAGCTTGACAGTGGGGCTTTTTATATGACCGACATTGAGCTGATGATAGGACAGTCCTCTACCGAAGCCGAGAGGAAACGGGCTGCAAGGCTGGAAAACAAGGCACTTTTACCGCCCCGGACAAAAGGCGGACATTTGTCCGACATTCGTCCACCAGAGATAGAGTTAGAGAAAGAGATAGAGATAGAAAAAGAGAGAGAGGGAGAAACGGGACACCCCGCCCCCGCCGCTTATGGCAGATACAACAATGTGATACTGACCGATACAGAGCTTTCCGGGCTGAAAACAGAGCTGCCCGACAAGTGGGAGTATTATATTGACCAGCTTTCCTGCCATATCGCTTCCACCGGGAAGCAGTACCAGAGCCATGCAGCCACCATTTACAAGTGGGCGCAGGAGGACGCTGCCAAAGGCAAGGCTGCCCCGAAACAGGGCATACCCGATTATTCATGTAAGGAGGGCGAGAGCTTATGAAAAACGAGATTGAAGCTATGATTACGGACATTACAACCACTACCGTCGAAGCGGAGGACTACACAGGCGAGGACGGGCTTTTATACTGTGGCAAGTGCCATACGCCAAAAGAAGCCTACTTTTCAAAAGAAACCGCCCAATGGTTAGGGTATGACCGCCACCCAACAGACTGCGACTGTCAGCGAGCAGCCCGTGAAAAGCAGCAAGCCGCCGAAAGCCGACAGAAGCACCTTGAAAAAGTGGAGGACTTGAAACGCCGGGGCTTTACCGACCCTGCTATGCGGAACTGGACATTTGAGCATGACAACGGCAGAAACCCACAGACCGAAACCGCCCGCTTTTATGTGGAGAGCTGGGAAACCATGCAGGCTGAAAATATCGGCTACCTGTTCTGGGGCGGCGTGGGGACAGGAAAAAGCTACCTTGCCGCCTGTATCGCCAACGCCCTTATGGAGAAAGAGGTTGCCGTCTGTATGACAAACTTTGCAACGATACTGGGTGACCTTGCTGCCAGCTTTGAGGGCAGGAACGAATATATTTCCCGCCTTTGCAGCTACCCTCTGCTGATACTTGATGATTTCGGTATGGAGCGAGGGACAGAATACGGGCTGGAACAGGTTTACAGCGTGATTGACAGCCGTTACCGAGGCGGCAAGCCGCTGATCGCCACGACCAACCTCACGCTGGAGGAATTGCAGCACCCGCAGGACACGCCCCACGCCCGTATCTATGACAGGCTGACTTCCATGTGCGCCCCCGTCCGCTTCACGGGCAGCAATTTCCGAAAGGAAACCGCACAGGAAAAGCTGGAACGCTTAAAGCAACTGATGAAGCAGCGAAAGGAGAGCCTATGACAGAAACCAAACAGACAAGCACCACCAAAACAGACCGCCGCCCGGACTGTGTAACGGAAATCCGCATGGGCAACTCCGTCCTTACCGTTTCCGGCTTCTTCAAGCAGGGCGCAACCGACACCGCAGCCGACAAGATGATGAAAGTGCTGGAAGCGGAAGCTGCTACACAAAAAACAGCGATTTAACATGATACTGAAAAGCGGTCACGCTTTTGGCGTGACCGCTGGCAGAGAAATTATAGGTTGAAAAATGCTGAGAGTGCTTTCCCCAAATCTTCGGGAGCGTCTATGTTTACTTCATGTCCAGAATTTTTAATCACTAATAATTCGGCTTGCGGTAACTGCGATTGAAGCTGTAAAGAAGCCTGTTTATTTGCTGTATCTTTCTCCCCGCAGATAACCATTACAGGGCTATTGATACACTTCAATTCTTTTTGGAAATCCAAGTTTATCATGGATTTTGACAGATTGATAAAATCCGTTTTACCAAGTCCCATGCTTTCAAATGTTCTTTTAGGCATAAACCGAAAGAGCATATTTTGAAATTGCAAGAGTTTTTTCGGCATTGTATATTGTGTCGCAACCAACGCCAAAGAGTTTATTTTATCTGGATTTTCAATCCCATATTGCAATGCGAGAATACCGCCTAAAGATAGCCCACAGATATTGACCGGTTCTGAAAATTGCTTACAGTATTCGGAGAAAGCAAGATATAAAACTTGATAGCAGACCTCTTTATCTTCAAACCAATCAAAAAGGTTCGGGCATAAAATGTCCGCACTTTTCCCCATAGTGTTAATCGTATTTTTCCAGCTTGATGATGTTTGCCCTAATCCATGAAGTAATATAGTTTTCATTTTCTCTCCTGCAATGTCTGATGTGTATTTACGGTAAAGTATATCACAGAGTTATGAACTTTTCTATCTTTTTTGCAGCGAGAAGCCGTACAGTAAAAAATCGTCATTTTGACAGGCGGTAAAGAAGCAGAAACCGCTATACAGACAGCCGCCCCATGTGGTACAATCAAGGTACGGAATAGTGGGGCTGGCTGTCGGAAACGGAGGATTTTATGTTAAGACAGACCAACCAACAACCAATTACCGCCCTTTACCCAAGACTTTCCCATGAGGACGAGCTGCAAGGCGAGAGCAATTCCATTTCCAATCAGAAGCGTATCCTTGAAACCTATGCAAAGCAGAACGGCTTTTCCAATCTGCGCTGGTACACGGACGACGGTTATTCTGGTGCGAACTTTCAAAGACCCGGTTTCCAAGCCATGCTTGCGGACATTGAAGCCGGAAAAGTCGGGACAGTTATCGTAAAGGATATGTCGAGGTTAGGGCGAAATTACCTGCAAGTGGGAATGTACACGGAAATGATTTTCCCACAGAAAGGTGTCCGCTTTATCGCTATCAATGACGGAGTGGACAGCGCACAGGGCGACAATGACTTTGCCCCGCTGCGGAATATCTTTAACGAATGGCTGGTGAGAGATACGAGCAAGAAAATCAAAGCAGTAAAACGCTCAAAAGGCATGAGTGGCAAGCCCATCACAAGCAAGCCTGTGTATGGCTACCTCATGGACGAGGACGAAAATTTCATTATTGACGAGGAAGCTGCACCCGTAGTCAAGCAGATATACAACCTCTGCCTTGCCGGGAATGGTCCGACCAAGATAGCCCGTATGCTCACAGAGCAGCAGATCCCCACGCCGGGGACTCTTGAATACCGCAGGACGGGCAGCACCCGCCGCTACCACCCCGGCTATGAGTGCAAGTGGGCGACCAATACCGTAGTGCATATCCTTGAAAACCGGGAATACACAGGCTGTCTGGTAAATTTCAAGACAGAAAAACTTTCTTACAAAGTCAAGCACAGTGTAGAAAATCCCCCGGAAAAGCAAGTGATTTTCGAGAACCACCACGAGCCTATCATAGACACCCAAACATGGGAACGGGTGCAGGAGCTTCGCAAACAGCGCAAACGCCCCAACCGCTATGATGAAGTGGGTTTGTTCTCCGGCATACTGTTCTGTGCGGACTGCGGCAGCGTGATGTATCAGCAGCGATACCAGACGGACAAGCGCAAGCAGGACTGTTATATCTGCGGCAACTACAAGAAACGCACCCATGACTGTACGGCGCACTTTATCCGCACCGACCTCTTGACCGCTGGTGTACTCTCCAATCTGCGGAAAGTGACCAGCTATGCGGCAAAGCATGAAGCCCGGTTTATGAAACTCTTGATTGAGCAGAACGAGGACGGGGGCAAACGCAGGAACGCCGCCAAGAAAAAGGAACTGGAAGCCTCCGAGAAACGCATAGCCGAGTTATCCGCTATCTTCAAGCGGCTGTATGAGGACAGCGTGACCGGGCGCATATCAGACGAGCGTTTCACAGAGCTGTCGGCAGACTATGAAGCAGAGCAACGGGAGCTGAAAGAAAGAGCCGCTGCTATTCAAGCGGAGCTTTCCAAAGCACAGGAAGCCACCGTGAACGCAGAAAAGTTTATGAATGTTGTCCGGCGGCATACCAGCTTTGAAGAACTTACCCCTACTCTGCTGCGGGAGTTTGTAGAGAAAATCGTTGTGCATGAGTGCAGCTATGACGAGAACAAGACCCGCAGACAGGACATTGAGATTTATTATTCTTTTGTTGGCAAGGTGGACTTGCCCGAATAACCGCCCGACCTATCCGACACAATGCGCAAGTGCCGGATAGGAACGGCAAAATTTTTTACACTCCTATTACTTCTTTATCGCACATCAGTAAAAAGCCAGGGCATTAAGCAGTTTATGGCTAATTAAAGGGAACAAAAAGAAAGGAAAAGCACAATCCAGACGGTATCAGCGGCAGGATACAAGAATAAATTGTGATTTCACAAGATTGGTGCTATAATAAGAGAAAAGTTCCTGCCGGGGCAGCCGCCCCGGTGGTATGGATAGAAAGGCAGGAAAACAATATGCACATCAGCTATAAACCACTCTGGCACACACTGTTAGAGCGTGATATGAGGAAAGAGGATTTAAGGCTTGCTGCTGGTATGACAACAAATATGATTGCCAACATGAGCAAAGAGGGAAAGCACATCAGCATGGATACATTAGCCCGTATCTGCGAAACGCTGAATTGTGAGATTACCGATGTGATTGAGTTAGTACCAGACGAGCC
>NZ_QUJD01000033.1:0-14085 GCF_003480555.1 Blautia sp. AM29-29 | reverse complement strand
GATTATGGCATAACTTGAAGTGAATAAAAAGGTACTCAGGTTCTACCGTTTACTATTAATGTCAATCTCTTTTCTCTTTAATTTGTCTTTTATAATTAACACCCAGCTTCTTCCCGCCTCTTCTAAGGTAACTAAAGAACTAATCATCCCAATTGCTGCTGCCAAATCCATTTACTATTCACCTTCTCCCAATTCTTGTATCTTCTTCCTACTTTACACCGAATCAATAAATTGTTCTCTATTCAAAATACCAACTGTTTCCTGCATTCACATTCCCCTTTGCTCTTCAGATAAAAATTTGTCTTATTAATGTATCATTTATTATGCATTACGAAAAATATAGTCTTATTAAACTATTCTTTCAAAGTAATATCTCTCATTATCCTTTGTACTTCCTCTGACCGTATCAGCATCCTCATCTTCTCATCCCCACCTTCAACCTCAGGCTTACCACACCTAAGATTATCCGTATGCTCTGACACACAACAATCTTTATACCAGCATTCACCCATAAGAGTCCCTTTAACAGACCACTTTTCATTTTGTGTAAATTCACCAACCAATGACTTCATCACACGTTCTGTAGAATATCTCTTAAATCCAGCTATGTACTGTAATGTTTTCTTATCATCAATCCTTGATAAATCTATTCTGTGATTCTCAACTGCCGCCAAAACTTTATCACGGATTTTTATTTTATCGGTCTTTCCAGTGCCTGTCCATTCTACCAACTTATCAAATGCAAGAATCAGGTACTCAAAACAAATCATATCCAGAATTACAATCTTTCCTTCCGACTTATCTGTTATTGATTTCAACATACGATACTTATTGCGAATGTCTTGATTGTCAACCACATAATCAAATGCAATATAGTATTTATCGTCATCTTTAATATCCAAGTCTATTAATGCATCCAATAATCCCTGATTGCTCCCTTTACTCTCAACTACAAGTTCATTGTCAGAGAAAAGCCGATTAACTAATTTCCAGAAGTGAAGTCCTGCACCAGTATCCTCTGCCCATAAATATCTCATATCACAACTCCTCTTCTAGTGTTATCCTATTATTATCAAACTTCAACACCTTAAAGCTCTTATCAGACACATTAAGTCCGTCACAATTTCGCAAGAAGAGCATATACTGATTTGATAACTCAAAATTAATAAATCTCCTAACATCATCATTAATCAAACAATCTGCATTATCTATCACAATAAAACTATCTCTGCACTGTTTGATTGCCACTAAAAAATCATCTGATTTATAATTAAACAGCTTGATAGCCTTGTATTCGTCTGTCAATCTTATATCTTCAAGCATTTCATAAAGTACTGTTTTCCCGGTACCACTGTCTCCACCAACAAGTGTAATTCTGTCATCAAATTCCAAATCGTATGAAAATGGATCAGCTTTGAATCTAACATTTTTATAAATCATCTGCCTCTCTCCTTTCATATTCATTACTCCACCATGCATTATAACCTCTGCCACCGATAACTATATCAGAATCATTAAATCTGATTTTGGCATCATCCGGAATATCAAAAAGCGTTGGTCTTGACATATAAATCTTAATATTATCCATAGTAAAAAGTATTCTAAGTACATTCGGTCCACATTCCTCAACATTTACCACTTTATCAGGATGCTTTATAATATTAAGTAATGTCTTGCAACCTGATGATAAATTTCGAATTGTACCCAAGCCATATTTTGTTTCTATATGCTTATCTGGCGTCAGCTTAGCCGCATCCACTTGTTGAATCAAATCAATTTCTTTTTGTGACATCTCTTCATTGCCTGTATTCAGGTTAAAATATAGGTCATTCTGAAATATCCAATCCTTTAAATTCTTTTTTTCTGTATAGACGTTTATCATTGATATTACTCCTTCAATTTACTATCAATTTTGTACCAATGTCTTTTCACCTGATTCCGAATACCACTCTCAAGCACCTTACTTTGACTAAATATCTCATCCGCTTTATATGCATATGTTAAGAAATTCCCATGATCCTTAGAATACTTACTTGCCCCTAAATGTGTATACGAATGATAAATTGCTTTCTTTCCAGCATTAAACGATTTTTCATCCGTGTTCTCTTTAATTCTTTTAATTTTTCTATATGCTCTACAATAAAACTTAAATAAACTTTTATCCCTTATATGAACAATTCTACCATCAAATGTAAAACCAAGATAATTTATAAGGTTACTTTGCCCCTTTATTTTTTCTATTTTCCCATTATTGTAAAAAAAATGCTCTGTTTTATCCTCATTTAATTTTAAATTAGGAATACCATCTCTGGTATCATATATAAATTTTGAAATTTCCTCATTTCTTCCACAATTTATCTCGTTATGGGTCATCGGAATAACAACTATTATATCATCACAATACCTTCTATATATTCCTTTCTGAGAAGTAATAAAATCATTAATTCTTTTATCAAAATCTATCATATATACATTAGCATATACAGCACTTATAGATGAACCTTGCGGAATCTGATAATCTTTACTATTTTTATGAAGATACTTCTTTTTAAAATCATGAAATTCATCTGTTTCAAAATATTTATCCAACTCACGCATATCTCTTCTAAATAACCCTTTTTCAGCCTCTATATCCTCAGCTTCAACATATGTAAACTTTGTAATATTCTTATAAATTGCATAATCAGCTACATCCAACGACTTTTCACCAACCACACATTTAATTTTTTCCTTTAAATATCTATGATCAAGATTATCAAAAAATTTACTAAAATCACCAACAAAAATATAAGCTGATTCACATTTAGCAATATACTCAAACACTTCTTTTGCAAAATCAATATTGCATTTTCCTGGTGAGCAGTTTCTATATGCTGTTGAAACACGACCTATTCCTTTTGACTTCATATAATTATTATATTTGCTATTAAGACGATTTCCATAGTACTCATAAATAAATCTGTCAATGTGTGCTGCATAGTATATATCCCGATTTTTTTCTTTAATAAACTTATTTCCTTCTAAATCATTTGTGTATTTGCTGCAATCCATTTGAAAGTGGATAAACGGATAAAAACCGTGCCTACTAACCCAATTAATATTTTGAACACTTTGCTCATAGTTAGTATGGTATTTCTTTTTATCAAAGTGAGTATAGAATTTATCTTTGTATATTTGTTTGCTCATTTTTTCTCCTAAAAGCTTACTGATTAACGACCGGTAGATATCAAATATCAGTAAGCATTAAAATCAATTGGACCTTGCTTTCGCAAGGAACTCTACCATCCTCCAAATACGATGTATTGTATAATATTATTAACAGCTACTTTAATTCACTGGTAATAGGAGGTCATACAATGGACAATATAATTCTTAATATCATCAACTGTATGCTATTAATTCTGTTCAAGAATATTCTTGACATAGAATACGTAAAACCCTTATAGCTATTTCTATAAGGCAAAAGCTATTATTAATCTGTCACTTGATAATAGTATAATACTACTTTTTATATCCATATGGAATAGACTCCTCAGCAACTCGCAACATACTATTTTCTGAAATATAATCATATATATGTCTATTAGAGCCTTTGTACTCTTCAATTGAAGCGGATACATCTGAATGCTCCTCAAAATTCTCCACCTGCTCCATAACTTTCTTAAATACTTCCGGGCTATATTGTGGTGGATAACCATTCTTAACTAGACAAATCTTTATTTCCAATTTCAACTGATCTCTTACATTTTGATTGTTAAGCCAATCAGCAAAAGAAGATTTTGTATCAATGATTTCCTTTACCTTTATTGCCAAGTTTTTGCACTTATCATTGATTACAATACCATCGACCTCTTTATCCGTTCCATACTCAAAATCATATTGGTCACGCATAGAAATCAAAATATCATAAAATGCCTTTTCTTCAAAAGTAAGTCCTATTTTTCGAAAGCTTTCTCTATTTTCATTCATTGCTCTTAGAATAGCTAACGCCTGCTCTGTTGCAATTTTAATAATATCTTCTGAAACCTGTTCCTGTGCTTCACCTGCTTCTTCCGCAGAAAGATGTTTACGTCTCTCATGGTATTCTGCAATAGTCTTTTCCAACATTTCCTGATATGTCTTTGCAGCTAATCTGTTAACTTTCCCATATTCCTTAATCTGTTTACGAAGCATTTTGACAAGAAGTTCGAGCTTAGTTGCCGGCATCTTAACGTCAGATAACTTTTCAAAATATTCTGGTGAAAAAATATCCTCTTCCTCACCACTCTCAAGAATGCTCTCAACCTGATTATATTTTAATGCTTCCTCCACCATCTTAGAAACTGCACGATTCATACTGTCAGTATCCACTTCACTTGTTCCACACATTTTACGGACAAAACCTGCTATTGCCATAAAGCATTGTGCCAAAGCAGATTCTTCTTCTCCAAGATACCCTGAAGGCTGACATATATCAAATGCCATTCTCATAGATTTAACAGTCTTCAGAAAATATGTTTTAAAAGATACTGTCTGAGAACCATTTTTTCCTTCTGACTGCAACTCTTGAGTTGATACAAAAACATATTCTGCTGCTTTGGCAAGAAGCCTGTATCGGTCAATCGGATTGCATTCCATATTTATAAATGGTGTTAAATCATAGCCTATAAACATATTTTTTAGCTCTTCCAATTCTTCCCTAAATACCGATGTAGCCTGCTCAACATCATCAGAAGTTGGTGCAACCGAGCTATTTCCGCCATATAATTTCATGGCTTCACGCATATTATCACGGATTCCTATATAATCAATCACCATACCATACTCTTTTCCTGGATACTTTCTGTTTACACGGCTTATGGTCTGTATTAACAAATGCTTTTTTAATGGTTTATCATTGTATAAATATGTGAGACACGGAACATCAAACCCAGTAATCCACATATCTACAACAATAACTATACGAAAGTTTGACTTTTCTTGCTTAAAAGCAGCATCTAACTCTTCGGAACGTTTATCATTCTTAACGCCACCAAGATAGTTATACATATCCTGCTCATCATTTTTTCCAACACTAGATACCATTGCAATAAGTGGCATAGGTTTCAATTCATTTAATTCTTCATCTGTTCCATCAGTACCATCCGGCACTTTCTTTTCTTCAAACCATTCAGGATACTTATCTTTAAATTTCGACAATAAAGCATAAGCAATCTTTCTATTAGAACAAACCACCATTGCTTTCTGTATTCTATTCGGATCTGCATCACAGGCTGAAACATAATGATTATGAATATCTGTAGCAAGACGCTCTAATCTGGAAGGTTCCCCAAGAATTATTTCCATAGAACTCATTGCCTTCTTACTTGCTTCGACATCTTCAAAAGTAGCACCATCATCAGCACACTTTTTATAGTAGTCCTCAATCTCTTTTACCTTGTTTTTATCAAGTAATACTTTTGCAATACGAGGATGATATTTAATAGAAACAGTAAGTCCATCTGCAACAGCCTGATCCATCGTATATCTATCAATTTCATCACCAAAAGTCTGATATGTTTCTGCAATAGGTGTTCCTGTAAATCCTACAAATGTAGCCTGTGGAAATGCCTCTTTTAACACCTTTGCATATGGCTTTGATACCATAGCTTTCATATTCGCATCCGCATCTTTACTGAATTGAATTTTTTTAGAGTGTTCAAGCTGAGTTCTATGTGCTTCATCAGAGAAGCATATAATATTCTGTCTGTCATTGATAAGACCTATTTTGTCATCTTCCCTATCACAAAACTTCTGAATAGTGCATATATAGAATCCACCACTTTGTCTTGCTCCAAGTTCCTGTCTTAGTTGTGTTCTATTCTTAACAACAGAAACCTCTCCAAGATTAAGGAATTCTGTACTCTTTGTAAAAAGCTTCGCCCCCTGTTTTTGCAATTCATCTCTATCGACAATCAATATAATCGTTGGAGAACCTATCTCTGAGATATCTGTACAGCGTAATGCCAACTGACGTGCCAAAAATGCCATCGTATAAGTCTTACCACATCCCGTAGCCCCAAAATATGTACCGCCTCTTCCACTCTTGGTAACAACAGAATCTACAATGCTTTGCTTCAGAAGCCTCGCAGCAAAAAACTGTGGATAACGGCATACAATTTCCACTTCATCACTATCATAAATACTATCCTGAAAATAAATGTAATCTCTAAATATTTCCAAAAAACGCTCAGGAGAATAAACACCCTTAATCATAGTTTCTGTTTCAGCAAATGGAAGTGTTGATACAGCATCTCCATCATTAACACGTCTCCAGGCATAAAAATGTTCATATGGTGTGCGAACTGTTCCTAATCTGGTTTTAACTCCATCAGAAATACAAGCTAAAGGACAGTAATGCAACAAATGAGGTATATCTCTCCAATAACGAATATTAATCTGCTCCCAAGCATCATAAATAGTCGCATTTGCATCAGCAGGGTTCTTCAATTCCATAATACATAATGGCATACCATTCACAAAAAGAATTACATCCGGTCTGCGGTTCTCTTTTTGACCATTATTTGTATATTCTACTGTAAACTGATTCACCACTCGAAAGACATTCTTAACACCATCCTTTTCAAAGTTAATCAGCGGTATCATTCTTGCAATACCATCTTTCGGAGTAAATTGGATACCATCCACCAACCAGTTGTATACCTTATGCAATGTTGCAAAATCACTCTCTGCACCCACAAGACGAACAGTATCATAGATCTGTGTCACTTCATCTTCTGTCAAATCAAGATTTCCATCTGCTATAAATTTCTTGAAATCATCCTCTATCAACACATCTCTTTTGGTAACACGAGAAAGCTTATTTCCAGAAGTATATTTCCATCCCTCTGTTTCTAAAAAGCCAATAAAGGCATATTCGTATTCTGATTCACAATAATGACCATTGTATTCTTTTAATCTAGCCATAGGCTTATGCCTCCTTTGCTTTTCTCGCCTCTTCTATAGAACCTTTAATTAGTATTGGGCAAATATCTTTTATCTGTTCTTTAAGTTTTTCGTTAATATCTCTGCGTTCATTATATGCGTTATATATTTGAACAATTGATTTTTGAACATTTAAATCCGGTACTGGTATTTCAATTTCATAAAAACGATCCATATCTAAATTTGTTCGTATACTTCCGTCACTCATAAACCAACCTAGTCGATCAACTTCTTTACGCAAAAACCACATCATTATATATTCCACCAAAACACTATTATCTTTTATTTCCAAGACCGTATATGCCGGTGAAATGATTACTGGTTCATCTTTATCAAAAAGTGCTATTCTAATACATTTATCCCTTCCTGTCTGCATTCCAGAAAAGACAAATTGCCCCTTTCTTACAATCTTATATTTAGATAAATCAACCCCATTTATATTTGCAACAGATGGCATAAATTGTTTAGTAATGTTTATTCCTTGAACATCTTTTATCTCACTATTTATATTTCTACAATCGACTTCTTTGAAAACTTCACTTATCTTTTTCTTTTTCGATTTATGCTTATATTTATCAATTAATACTTCAAATGATAGTTTTAAATCGTTTAAACCATTTTCATAATTTCCTTGATTTTTAAGCATAGTATTATAAATATCAACATATTTTTTTTGAACAGAAATATTAGGCAAATCAACTGTCATATCGCATAATGATTCCCATGAAAAAACTTCTGTTGAACTTCCCCAAGACTGAAAGCAAGCTTCTCTATCCCATTCATCACGTTTAAAATGCAAGAAAAGATAATCTGCCAAAACAATATTTTCCATAGATTTTTTCACTCTAAAAGCAATATTATTCCAGCTAATAATAAAGTTTTCTTTACTATTATTGTAGCCAAATCCAATTCTTTTTCCGTGAGTTCTAGGATTATAAATAAATTCTCTCGGATGGACTACAAGGAATTTAGATAAGTCTGTTCCTGATACATCAGCTTTTGTAGGAATGATTTCTTTTGTAATCGTCATTCCTCTTACATCATCAGGACCATATTTCAATTCTGAATTAATTTCTTGTACTAATTCTATCAATTCTCCAATTTTATATTTAATCAATCCCATAACCAATCCCCCTAAATGCCTCTTCCAGCATTTGCTGGGATTTCTTTTCCTGCTTTAATATATCTTTCATCTCAGATTGAATGCGAGTCATTTCCTTTTCATAATCAATATCTAAATCATGGTCAATAAACTCAATATATTTGCTTGGTGTAAGTGCCCAGCCTTTACTTTCTATTTCGTCAATACCTACACTACGATAAAGTTCCGGTATTTCATAATTTACACCATCGGTACCTTCAGATTGCCATGTATGGTATATAGCAGCAGCCTTCTCAATCTGCTCTGTAACCAAACGAACTTTCTTTTTACTCTCGCCTTTTACTGGATTTTCTGTCCATTGGCGCAAATCCATAAACAAGATTTCGTGCTCACGACTACGAAGTTTTCTACCGTGATAGTTTCCACCCTTTTTATTCTGATTTAATATCCAAAGCGTTACACTGATATCTGTAGTGATAAACAATTCTCTTGGAAGAACTATAATTGCCTCCACTTTGTCATTCTGAATCAGTTTCTTACGGATTTCCAATATATCACTATCATTTAATGCTCCATTTGCAAGAAGAAATCCTGCCACTCCATCTGTCGGTTTTAAATGCGAAAGCATATGAAGAATCCAAGCATAATTTGCATTACTTTCTGGTGGTGTCTGATAATTATTCCAGCGAGGGTCATTTTTTAAATTATCGTTATACCAACCTTTAAGATTGAACGGTGGATTTGCCATAATATAGTTAAAGTACAATCCCTTGTGCAAGTCATGGGTAAATGATGAATCTGCTTCATTTCCAAGATTATGGCTAATCCCACGCAACGCTAAATTCATTTTAGCAAGGCGATATGTAGCCGGTTCTTTTTCCTGTCCATATACATTGATACCATTTAAATTTCCCTGCTTTGACTTAACAAGTTCAGCACTCTGGATAAACATTCCTCCTGAACCACAGCAAGGATCATATAAAGTTCCATCATATGGCTCAATCATTGCTGCAATAAGCTGTACTACATCATGAGGTGTATAGAATTCTCCCTCCTCTTTTGTAGCATTTACCGCAAACTCTTTAAGAAAATATTCATACACACGTCCGATAAGATCCTTTTCCTCCCCAAACGCTTTATGACTAATTTTATTTACTTCATCAACAATCTTCTTTATATCATTCGCAGCCAGATTACGTGCTGTAAATGTACCTTTTACAAAACATCCTTTTAATTGTGGATCCTCTTCCTCAAGTCTTTGTAATGCTGTATCTAATGCAACATTTAACTTAGGAGCAGATGTATTGATAATTGTTGACCATCTGGCTTCTGGCGGTAAATTATATGTACCATCTGCAAAAGTAGCATCATCAAAGAATGCTGCTCTGATATTTTCATCCTCTGGATCCAATCCCTGTTCTTTAAGCGTCTGCTTTAGTTTTTCAACACCATCCTCATACTTTTCCCCAATAAATCTTAAGAATACAAGTGTAAGCATCATATCCCTTTTCTCAAAAAATGAGCCAGAGTTACGCGCTGCACGTAAATAATCTCTACAATTAAATAAAATACTATCTATGTTTAATGCCTTTTCAACAGTTTTCTTCTTCGCCATATTATTTTTCTTCCCTTTCCTCGTCTGGAACAAATTCCATAATATCCTGTATATTGCAATGCAATACATTACATATTTTTTCCAGAACCTGTGTATTTACATGCTCATTCTTTCCTAATTTAGCCAAAGCATTTGTGGTAATTCCTGCCTTTTCTCTAAGGTCTATCTTCATCATATTTTCATCTATTAATTTTTTCCATAATCTGTTGTATCTGATTGCCATTGCTAATCCCTTTCGTATCATCACAACTATTTATTACTTCTTTAGTATATCATTTAAGTTGTTCTAATTCAATCTTAAATTGATTTTTTCAATCTATAATACATCTGATCCTATCCAACCTATATTTATAGAATAAGCAGAGGAATTACCTTCCTCTGCCCCTATTCCGCATTTTATCTTCTGCCTTACCTTTATCAACATCTCTGCTAGCTGCTTCATCATAAATTCTCTGAAACTCTTCATAAAGCTCGTCTCCATCTAGCTTTATCTCCAGCCTTTTCATTACTTCCGAGAACAACCTTATGCTGCCGCCTACATCAGCAATATCAAATCCAAATACATCTGCCTTAACCGGATCACTGATATTCTCATAACCGCCAAGCTCTGATATCCTCCTGACAATCCAGCCAACTTTGTCAACAGGCTCTTTTTCTTCAGGTTTCACAAATCCACTTCTACTTGTTACATCAGTTATACTTTCATCCATTCTTGTCACATTCACATCAAACGAATTATAAATCTCTAATATTCCTATGCCATCTAAATCAGTCTGTTGTTTTTTCGCACTATCTGTTTGCTCTTTCTGTCTTCCTATTTCATTCTGAATATTGTAAGGATTCATCACCTCAACATTTGTATCAAGCTCAACAACTGCTTCCGTTGTTCTCTCAACCAGTATATCCTCTTCCATCCCCGGTATCTCAATTTCCTTATCACCAACAATCTCTTCATCCTCCGATACCGCATAATATGCCGTATACAAATCCTCTTTCATAATACCTTCCATAAGCTGTAGCTGTTTCTTAACTTTCCTTTTCTCCATTTTCAGCTCATCCAGTTCTTCCTGCACTCCCACATGCCACACCTGATATTCCCGATACTGCTCATCTGTCTTAATCCTACGTTTCCTGCTGGAGTTTTCCTTATATATCTCCTGCTGTCTGTCTTCAATCCGCCGCATCTTTTCCTGCTGTTCACTCCTGTACTTCACAAGTCCCGCAACATCCTTGATATCATTATTCACAAGCAACAGATACTCGTCCTGTAGCTGATGAAACCTCTTCAATTCTTCCGTATACTTTGCCCCTCCAACCACAAATCGTTTCTGCTCCACAATTCTCAACCTATATAGCTTTGCATAAAATCGTTTCTGGTATGGTGATAGCTTCGTCCTGTGCAATCCTCTACTATCCGACGAATAAAAATAAGGCTTTGTCATCCAAGGCATATCCACATGATGTATCATACTATCCTCTGTAAACATTTCATCCATCTTTGCCAGACTATGATAATATTTAAATCCTGGTGCCTGCACTTCCATCCACGCACCTTTCTTGAACACATACCCCAGACTTCTCATCTGATACCTGAAATGTTCTACATTTCCTGCCACATACGCACACATATTAGCATCACGAAGTATAATATCCTTCATCGACATTTCCTTTTCCCACTGGTCTCTGCTGATGTTCTTAGGATTTTTGCTATACTCTGCAGGCATTATTGAAAGTCCCAGCTCATCACAATATTTATTTGTAATCGGCTGCAGATGATTCTTCCAGTTGCCCTTAGGCGAATTATATTTCCTGCCTGTTGTTATACTTACGCTGTTCCATATCAGATGCCCATGCATATGTTCCCTGTCGGTATGAACCGCATACACAGCCTCATAATCATCACCAAGTACGTCCTTTGCAAAATGCTCCAACACATACATTGCCTGCTCTGCCGTTACTTTTTCTTCCGGCGAAAATGATATGATCACATGATCCCCCTGTCTCTTACCAGTTTTATGAAATATATTCTTTGTCTCTTCCATCTGCTCAAATGCCGTATCCGGCAGGCAGTTAATACCGCCCACCAGTACACATTCTTCTGTCTTATCCGGATTCTGGATATATTCCAAAGCATTCTTTAAATGCGATGCCGGATTTCTGCCCTCTGATTCCATGATATTCAGGATCTTTGTAATCGCCATACTTCCAACACCTCCCGAATGTTTTCTTTACATCATCCAGACTATCCTGTAACTTGTCAATATCGCTGTAATACAACCTTCCCTGTGAATTGCCAAGCTTTACTGCCTGATTAATATTATTTGCAATACCTGCTATGATACGAATTGCTCTTGCCCTGTCCTCAGGATAACTTGTATCTATGTTGCCGCCTGTCCGGATCAATTCTCTTATATAGGCACTTGCTGTTATTCCAGTTCGTTTAAGTGCTGCTTTCAGAATATCCATATCTTTCTCCGACAGTTTTACAGAAATCTTATAATCTTTCCTGTCAGACTTGTATCTTCTCTTTCCATCTGCCATGCGTTTCTCCCCTTTCGTAGTTTTCTAATGCTGCATCAAACCAATCTCTTTTTATCTGTACCATTGCTTTTTCATCCTTTCTAAACTTCATCCTGTTTGCTTATCACAGAATCCTCAACTGCCGCTTCATAATCCTTTTCTTCTGCAACCTTACTCCGGTTACGCTGCGGCTCATAATCCGAATTGTAATAATCTTTGTAACCATAGATTTTCTGTTCAAAGTACTTCCGTGGGCATTTGCCCCGCATGGTGAAATAACCTTTTGCCTCAAGCTCTACATTATATTCCTTTATAATTGCATATGCCTTTGTCATCCCGATACCAAGCATCTGGCTTATCTCACCTGCATCTATGAATGCTTCCTTTATACCCTTCATGCAACTCCTCCTCGTTAATCTTAGTACACTTTTGTGTTCCTTGTAATTCGTATTATATAGTACACATTTGTGTTCGTCAAGTATTTTTCATAAATTTTTATACACAAATGTGTCCCAATGTGCTAAACTATCTCTATACCCACAAAGCACAAAAAGGAGAAACATTATGACTATCGGAGAAAAAATCAAATATTATCGGAATATACGTGGAATATCACAAGAAATGTTGGGAAATCTTTCCGGCATAAATCCGGCTACTATCAAAAAGTATGAGTATGGTATTCGCAATCCAAAGCCGGATCAATTACTGAAAATCACAAACGCTCTTGGCATCAGCATTAATCTATTCATGGATTTTGATATAGAAACTGTATCTGATGTACTTTCTTTACTGTTTAAATTAGATGAGCAAGTAGATATGAAATTTGAAGCAGAAAGAGATGAAAATGGAGAGTTTATCCCTTCTACTGTGAAATTTTCTTTTCAGAACGCTGCTATCAACAATAAACTTTGCACCTATCTTAAAGTAAAGCAAATAAAAGAAAATCTGGAAAACTCCAAGAATAAATTGAGTGCCGAAGATAATTATGCAGAAACTATCACTGAGATTGAGCAGAACATAGAAGATATAAAAAATCATCTAGTAGATGATAATATGGTTGTCAAAAAAGGAACCAACAGAATTACTGTAAAAGTATTTCCACAATAGATATAACCTCTCATTCTACTATGTAAAAGACCTTTGACTATTGAATTTACTCTATGTAAAAGCATTTTGATAGAATCATTTACTAACATTTAATACGATATGTCTAGGTCGAGAGAAAAAACACGTAAAAAGGAGGACGCGCATTGGAACTGTATAAACAGATAAAAAGATATCGAACAGATATGAATTTATCTCAGGAAGAACTTGCAGAAAAAATATATGTCACAAGACAAACTATTTCTAATTGGGAAAATGATAAAAGTTATCCAGATATTCATAGCCTGCTACTGTTAAGTTCAACATTTCACATCTCTCTTGATCAACTAATCAAAGGAGATATTACTACTATGAAAGAAGAAATTAGCAAAGAAGCTATACAGAAATTTAATCGTGATGGAGCTATTTTTACAGTACTTTTAATATTAACTGTCATTGCAGCTGTGCCATTGGCAGTATTTTTAGGATATTGTGGATATATCGTTTGGGGAATTCTTTTCTTAATTACGATATATTACGCTTTAAGAGTAGAAAAGTTCAAAAAAGAAAATGATATTATGACGTACAAAGAAATTGTGGCATTCACCGAAGGAAAGCAATTAGATGAAATTGAAAAAGCACAAGAAAAAGGAAAACGTCCTTATCAGCAACTGCTTTCAGCTTTACTAAGTGCCACAATCGGATTTATTATATCTATGTTTTTTGTTTGGTTGCTCAAATCCTATATTTGTAAACGGTAGAACCTGAGTACCTTTTTATTCACTTCAAGTTATGCCATAAT
>NZ_QUJD01000032.1:0-14862 GCF_003480555.1 Blautia sp. AM29-29 | reverse complement strand
AAATATTTTCTGCGTTTTACGTATGCGGAAGAGGTATCTTTAAACCGGACACCCGTCAAAGAACAAACGATCTGCAGTGTGGATCTTGGCATCAATACGGATGCGGTCTGTACCATCATGCGTCCAGACGGAACTATCCTGGGAAGAAAGTTTATTAACTTTCCCAGTGACAAAGACCGGATGTACCGTGTGCTGGGACGGATCCGAAGATTTCAGCGGGAACATGGATCGCGTCAGGCGCAGGGAAGATGGGCATATGCAAAACGTCTGAATATAGAGCTTGGCAGAAAAATTGCAAAGGAAATCGTTTTTTATGCATCAGAAAAAAAGGCAGATGTGATTGTTTTCGAATATCTGGAAATGAAAGGAAAACTTTCCGGGAAGAAAAAGCAGAAACTGCAGATGTGGAGAAAACGGGATATCCAGAAACGATGCGGACAGCAGGCACATAGAAAAGGAATACGGATTTCCCGAATCTGTGCATGGAATACGAGCAGGCTTGCGTTTGACGGATCTGGAAAAATTGACCGTGATATACAGGATCACCGTCTGTGTACCTTTCAGAATGGAAAGAGATATAATTGTGATTTATCTGCCTCGTACAATATTGGAGCAAGATATTTTATCGGTGAAATTTTAAAACCCTTACCGGCAACGGGAAGGTCTTTGCTGGAGGCAAAAGTTGATGCAGTAAAGCGTAGAACCTCATGTTTTTATGCGGATTTGAGAGACTTAATTTCAGAAATGGAACTGCGACAAGCAGCATAAACACAGGCAGATATACCGTGGACTACCTGTTATGTGGAGCCCTGCCGTATCCGGCATGGAAGAAGCACATATCTGTGCAAAATCTAAATAACAGGCGTATCCGCCGATATTTTGTCTGCCGCTTAAAGCGGCCGGAAGCACGTGACTTTAGTCATGTGAGGTTCACGGAAGAGATGATGATATTGACTGGTGAGGGATGGGGAAAACAGTCTTTAGGGTACTTTTTTCAGGAAGTTCACAAAATAGGTAACTGTTTCATTTGATAAATATAGTATATTCTGGAAATGTGTTCTGTGTGTGGTGAGAAAATTAAGGGTTTCTAAAATAATGAACATTATATTGACAGAAATACTCCGGGGAAAAATAAAAATCCCCGGAGTATTTTTACGTGTTTCTATCTAAAAGCACCATCAAAAATCATATCAGCAAATCTTACATTCCGGTCACTCACCGCACCAGACAATTCAAACATTCCTTTAGTACTATCTGTGACAATCAAAGTCAAGGTATTTTCATGAAAATAGAATTTCCATGTTTGTGAATGCCCGGTTTCCTGCCAGCATATAGTCAAAAGAAGGGTACTCTGGTCTACCCAACTGTGATGGGCAGCATATTTCCAAATACGGTTTCTCTGTTCGTCTCCAATAAGTGGGCTATTTGACGGAATTTCAATTGCATATGTGGTTTCTCCAAACAAATCAACAGTACAGGAACTGTGAATAGTCTGCATTTCATCGATTACAAACTCCATACGGCTGTTGCCAATTTCAAAGCGAAGAGTATGTTTTTCATCTGATGTACGACTGCGTAAATCAAATTCTTTTCCCTGAAGCATATGCATTAGATAAGAAGCACTCGGCGAATATACAACAGGAGTTTCCCACTGGTTCATTACGTTTTTCATGTATTGGTAACACCATGCATCACGAGGTTTCGGCTGCTCAGTTATGTTATTAAGGATATACTTTTCAATCAGAGGGAAAATTCTGCTTCCATCCGTTTCTTCAGCAGTAGTTGTAATAACCATATCCATTTTCGGAAATACCATGCAATACTGGCCAAATGCTCCATCAGCACGATAGCTCCCCGGACTGTTCTCCCAAATTTGATATCCATAGTGGCGGCCCCATCCGGCACATCCCTGCACGTTTGTGGAAATGTGGGGGTATGATGCCTCCGTAACCCATTCTTCCGTGAGAATGCGTATGCCATTGTAAACACCTTTATGTAAGTACAAAAGTCCCAGCTTTGTGAGATCACGTGGAGCAATCAAAAGCCCCCATGCTCCAGTGTTAACATCTCCATGTTTATCCCAACTGACATCTGTAATCTCCATAGGATCAAATAGATGCTTCTGTAGCCAATCTTTCAGGCACATGCCAGTCACACGGCTGATAAGTTCTGACAGCATATAAGTTCCTCCGGAATTATAGACAAAATGAGTTCCTGGCTCATATACTATTTTTCTGGTAAAAAAGATTTCCGGCCAGGGTCTTATGCCATTGCACATATCTCCCACTGTATCCACGCCATGACCCGTACTCATAGTCAAAAGATGGCAAATTTTTATGGTACGGGCTGCATCATCCATGTCCAAATCTCGACATTCCGGAAAATAATCAAGAAGGAAATCATCTACCCGCAACAAACCTTCTTTTACCGCAATCCCTATAGCCGTGGATGTAAATGTTTTGCTTACGGAATATACCAATCTTTTATCAAGTGCACAAAACGGATATTTGGAAACTTCTGCTATCGCTTTATCATGGCGAACAATATGAAGAGTCCGCAATTTATAATTTATTTCATCACATTCTTTCAGAAACTGGGCAATAGCTACAGAGGAAATGCCTACATCTTCAGGAATATAAAATTTATTGAATAATTGTGTCATTAGAATTCTCTCCTTTATTGAGTATTTCTCAATTTTATAACTTCTTCATCTGGATTCATAAAGTTACTAATCAAAACTAACAAAATGCTACAGACCAAAGGAACGACTGCATATCCGCATCTTTCAGCAAACAGGGTGACAGAAGATTGTGCAATGCCATTATTTGCAGCCTGAGCGTCATATTTACACAGAGACAAAGTGTGTGTCTGGTCAATGATAAAACCGCTTGAAAATTCTGTCACTGCGTTGATAATACGTCCGGCAGACATCATAAAAGCAATAAACGACATGGACAACAGCAGATTGTCGGTCAGATACAGTGTTAAAAAGAACCAAGAATACCACCCAGACAATTAGATCCACAGCCAAAAAGTGCGTATCCAAACATTTGAGATTTTGCAATCTCTCCATTATTCTTATCTCTCATTGTGATAATCCTCCAAGATTATTTTAAGTTTTTTACGCGCGCTTTTACTTATCTGAAAGATATCATAGATAGTATATTGTAAGATATAGGAGAATTAACCTTTGAATTTAGTAATATTGACCAGTCATTTTTATAACACTCGTTTTATAGTAACTCATTAACTAACGTACCTTGAAAATTTCATATAAGACAACAAATATTTCATATTAGTAGTGTTTTCCATTAACATACATTCAGATTCTTTGTTACTTTTTTAGCTGTTTGCTGAAAGTAAGGTGCACTGATCCAGACTGTCCAGATATGCTGACAGTTTCTTAAAATTCAATGCCGCAAGTTTAATTCCGAACCGAAGCTTTGTGGCTAAAAGTCCTCTGACCGGCATTGCCCTGTCTGCTTGATATAGCTGCAGCTTTTCGGGGCATTTCCGGCAGGACAGCTGATAACCCTGGTCCCTTCTTCTGTGAATAAGAAATTATTCATTCTTAGCAAAAGACATGGGATCACCTCACAAATAATCTGAGATCATTATACCATTTCCTGACATAAATTTGTTGTTTTGTATGAAATTTTCAAGGTTCGCACGGGTGTACCTTTTGCCCCCCCTAATCATAAAATGGATTTTTTGTTATCATTTTTCTATAATTTCCAGGGGTTTTCGAATAATATTTTTTAAACTGAGCGATAAAACTTCCCTCATCCGAAAAGCCCACCTCCTGAGCGATTTCAGAGATCCGTGTGTTTGTGTCCTTAAGCAATTGTTCTGCATGAATAACCCTGCACTGTGTCACATACTGATTAAATGTCATACCTGTATTTTTTTTGAATAAACGGCAAAAATATTCTTTGGAGAAGAAAAAACGTTCTGCTACTTCACTGGTCTTGAGATTGCTGCTGTAGTTTTCATGAACATAATTAAGAACATGTTCAAAACGCTGAAAACTTTCCGAACTTGTCGCTTCGAACTTTTCCCGTTTCATACAACATTCTGTTGCAAGAATATACACAATTTCACAAATTTGTTTGATTGCATAAATATTCATATATGCTGCATCTTGTGTTTTACATTTCTTATTCATTTCTTCAAGAAGTAACTGTATCTTCCGTTCTGCCATATTGTTAAGAATAAAGTAACAGTTATCATAATCTGGAATCACTTTTTTTAGAAAATCGTAGCTGATTTGTATCGTAACCCCTGTAACGCAGATCCCGCCCTGTGGAAAAAAAGGGATAGACGAATGGACTTCTCTGCTGTTTATCACAACAACATGTGAAGGCGTTACATCTTCAATTCTTCCATTTATAAAGAAGCGGGAAGAGCCTTCAAAAACCGTATTTATTTCCAACTCTGGATGCCAGTGACTTTTTATGATTGCACTGTCCGCCCGGGTATGGCGAATCAATCGTCCAGGAACGATTCCGTTTAGTTTTACTTTTTCATAAATTCCATAATCTTTCATTCGTTATACCTCCCTGTCTGGATTTCAATCAAATAGGAGAGAGTGATTATTTTCCGTCATCAATAAACGTAGTACGCATTTCTGTATCCCATAGAGATATGTGTAGTATTCTCATTGCGAGAACTCATGTAAAGTATATCAGATTAATTTAAAAATGTCTAATAAGTATGATATGGGTGTCAAAACACTCGTTTTATAGTAACTCATTAACTAACGTACCTTGAAAATTTCATATAAGACAACAAATATTTCATATTAGTAGTGTTTTCCATTAACATACATTCAGATTCTTTGTTACTTTTTTAGCTGTTTGCTGAAAGTAAGGTGCACTGATCCAGACTGTCCAGATATGCTGACAGTTTCTTAAAATTCAATGCCGCAAGTTTAATTCCGAACCGAAGCTTTGTGGCTAAAAGTCCTCTGACCGGCATTGCCCTGTCTGCTTGATATAGCTGCAGCTTTTCGGGGCATTTCCGGCAGGACAGCTGATAACCCTGGTCCCTTCTTCTGTGAATAAGAAATTATTCATTCTTAGCAAAAGACATGGGATCACCTCACAAATAATCTGAGATCATGATACCATTTCCTGACATAAATTTATTGTTTTATATGAAATTTTCAAGGTTCGCACGGGTGTACCTTTTTTTACAAAAATGATTAGTCAATATTTCTAAATTTAAAGGTTAATTCTTCTATATCTTCCAATATACTATCCATGATATCTTTTAGATAAGTAAAAACGCGCGTGAAAATCTAAAATAATTTTGGAGAGTTATTGCAATGAGAGACAAATAATAGAGGTATTGTAAAATCTCAAATGTTTGGCCTTATAGTAGGACTTTCTAAGAATATAGGGAGGAATAACATGAAAAGGAAGAAAATTTTAGCTCTGCTTATGGTAGCAGCACTCTGCGTTGGAACAGTGGCAGGATGTGGCTCCAAGGATACGGAAAGCAGTAAGAGCGAAAGCAGCAAGAATGAAAACAGCGAGAGCAGTACTGGGGACAGTAAGGATGATTTGTCACCTATAACTTTCAAGTACTACAATGCAGACGGAAAAAATGGTAACTGGGAAAATCCTGTTGCTCAGGCGATTACTGAAGCCACAGGTGTGACTTTGGATATTTCCTATCCGGTATCCAGTACAGGCGATCCTGACGAGGATATATCTTTGATGATTGCTGAGGACAAATATCCAGATATGATTTATGCTAAGCAAAGTGTAAACAGTCTGTATGAGGCAGGTGCACTTATTGATATGACAGATCTGATCGAGGAATATGGTCCAAATATTAAAAAAATGTACGGCGATGAGTTTGAAAAGCTGAAATGGGGTTCTGGAGATGAAGGAATATATCAGCTTTCTTATGCTGGTGTAGGATACCAGATTTTGGCAACCGGAGGAAACTGCCAGATACAGTACGCAGCTCTTAAGGAAAATAATTATGAATATCCTAAGACTCTGGAGGAGTATGAAGCCCTGATCAAGCAGTACCTGGCAGCACATCCTAAAACCGATGATGGTCTGGATACCATTGGTATTTCCATGAGTGCTGCTGACTGGCACTGGCTCATTACACTCAGTAATCCCGCTGGATTTATTGCTGATGGTGCACCGGATAACGGTTCCTGGCTTGTTGATGATAACTATAACTGCATTTATAAGCATGTGAGTGATAAAGAAAAAGAATATTTCAGATGGCTGAGTCGTATGTATGATGAGGGAATTCTGGATCCAAACTTTGCAACACAGACAGATGACGATTACATTGCAAAGCTTGCCAGCGGACGTGTTGTAGCTATTACTGATGCACTTTGGCATTATGGACAGGCGGAAGCAACATTGAAAGCAGAAGGAAAACTGGATAAAACATATTGTCCGCTTCCTGTGACAATTGATGCTGAGACGAAGGCACCCACACTGATGTATCAGGGTCTTCAGGTTGGATACGGACTGGCAATCACAAAGGACTGTGAGGATCCGGTTCGTGCAATTAAATTCCTTGATTATCTCTGCTCCGATGAGGGTGCAGTACTTTACAAATGGGGTGTTGAAGGAGAAAACTATTTTGTAGATGAGAATGGAATGAGATATCGTACGGAAGAAGAGATTGCAAAAGCAAGTTCTGATCCGGATTACGGAAAAAATACTGGTATTGGCAATTATACGGGATTTCCGATTTATGGAGACGGTGCAGTGGATGAAAATGGTAATCCTTACACACCTGTTACGAGAGAATCTGTAATTGCAGAGTATAACGAGGAGCAGAAGGCAGCTTGTGAAGCATGGAATGTAGAGATGCTGACCGATATCTTCCCGCAGCCAGATGAATTCGAAACACCGCCGTATTCCCCACTTTGGGCATATGCGACACCGCAGGAGATTACGAACAATGTGGAAATTCTGAATGAGATTGCATGGCCGGGACTGATTAAGTGCGTAACAGAAAGTGTAGATAATTTTGATGCAAACTGGGATAAGCTGATTGCGGATTATGAGGCTAATGGATTGGAAGAAACAGAACAGATGATGACAGATTTCCTGGCAGAAAAAATTTCATAAACAAAAATATGGAAACTGATAAAGGGACCTGATTCGTAAGGAGTCAGGTTCTTTTCATAAATGGATAAGAGGGGAATAGAAATGAAAGGCAGGGAAAAAATATGAAAAGTAATACGATATATCCGCCGATGTCCGAACGTGAGATCAGCGGTGCTGCAATATCGAGAGAAGCGGCGACGCAGGGAATGGTACTTTTAAAAAACATAAATGGGGTTCTTCCGTTAAAGGGCAGGGGAAAGATTGCCTTGTTTGGAAACGGAGCTGCCAGAACAATCCGCGGCGGAACGGGATCGGGAGATCCTTTTAACGGCGGTCTTTCCGGCGGTGGTGATCAGGATGTGGATCAGTCTCTGCGTTATCATATTAATATTCTGAATGCTATGGAAACAGAAGGTTTTGAGATTGTGAACCGGGAACAGCAGATGGCGTGGGCCAGATGCTATGATCTGGCCAAAAGAGAGATGAAGGACCAGGTCATGAGTGTTTTTGCGTTTCCGGAGGAAACGCTGACAACAGAAAAACTGGAAGAATATGCAAAAGAAACAGAAACTGCTATTTGTGTCATTTCGAGAAATTCCGGTGAGGGAAATGATCGTTTCATGAAAAAAGAAGTATCCATTGGGGATAAAAAGTATGAAATTGGAGATTACAGGCTTTCTGCAGTGGAGATGGATAATCTTAAAAAGCTGCGGTCAGCTTTTTCCTCATTGGTACTGGTGCTGAATGTTCCGGGCTCCATATCGGTGCAGGATCTGGAGGCGGCTTGTGCGGATGCTATTCTTCTCATGGGGCAGGCAGGACAGGAGGGAGGAGCCGCCGTTACCGATATTCTCACAGGTAAGGCAACACCGTCAGGAAAGCTGACCGCAACCTGGGCAAAAAAATATGAAGATTATCCTACGGCAGGCAATTTCCTTCAGGATTTTAATAAGGCAGTATATACGGAGGGAATTTATGTAGGTTATCGTTACTTTGATACATTTAATGTTGAGCCGGGTTATCCTTTTGGTTATGGACTCTCCTATACGACATTTGCACTGGGAAATCTGGAGGCATCGCTGGATGAGGATACACTGGTTCTTGGCGTAACAGTAGAAAATACAGGAGCGTTTGCCGGACGTGAAGTTGTGCAGGCATATGTTTCTGCACCGGTATCGGAGATGGATATGCCGGAACAGGAGCTGAAAGGTTTCCAAAAAACGATGTTACTGGCACCGGGCGAAAAGGAAGATATCAAAATCCGCATACCGCTGCGTAATCTTGCATCTTATAGTGAAAATGCAGGAGGTTATATTCTGTCAAAAGGAGATTATGGAGTGCGTATCGGTACTTCTTCCAGAGATACAAAACCGGTGTGCAAGATTCGGCTGGAACAAACTGCTTTGACAGAACAGGTATTGGTGGAGCTTCCGTTAACGGAAACTTTGGAGGAAAAGAAGGGGTTAACTGACCGAAAGGATGAAACTATATGGAAGGATGTACCGGTTCTTCTGGCTGTGCAGATACCGGAAACGCTGGATTCGCGTTCAGCCTATAGCGATGAAAAGGTGGTTACATATGCGACAGATACCAGCTATCAGCCGGTTATGCCTTACGAAACAGTACGGTATGTGGAAAAGAAAGAATGGAAGCTGAATGATGTGGCTTCGGGCAGAGTGTCAATGGAAGAATTTGCCGCACAGCTTGATGCTGCACAATTGGCGGATCTTTGCTGTGGTACAGGCTGGGGTGTGCAGGATGAGAACAATCCTGTGATTGGAGCCAGTTCGGAATCTGTACCTGGAGCGGCAGGGGAAACAACACACGCACTGGAAAGTTATGGTGTTTCTTCTATTGTATTGGCAGACGGTCCGGGCGGTGTGCGTATCACACAGCAGTTTGAGGCAACCGATCTGGAATCGGGGGAAAAGAGGCAGGTATACCATTACTGTACGGCATGGCCGGTGGGTACGCTTCTTGCTCAGTCTTTTGATCCGGAAATTTTGGAACAGGTAGGATGCGGAATGGCAGCAGATATGCAGGCAATGCGGATTGATTTGCTTCTGGGACCAGGAATGAATATTCAGCGTGATCCTATGTGCGGACGAAATTTTGAATATTTTTCTGAAGATCCTCTCATATCTGGAAAGATGGCGTCAGCAATGGTACGCGGTCTTCAGAGCCTGCCAGGAGGAGGTGGATGCATTAAGCATTATGCAGCTAATAATCAGGAGACGAATCGGAATGCTGTGGATTCTGTGATTGGTCAGCGGGCACTGAGGGAGATTTATCTGGAACCCTATAAAATTGCTATTCAGGAATCTCAGCCGTTGTCTATCATGAGTTCCTACAATCTGATCAACGGTGTTCCTACAGCAGATAGTTATGACTTATGTACGGATCTTGCCCGCGGAGAATGGGGATTTGAAGGTCTGATCATGACTGATTGGAACGGAGGCAGCAGTACACCCTGGAAATCCATGCATGCCGGAAATGATTTGATTATGCCGGGAGGAAAAGGAAGGGCCATGAATATTCTTCAGGCTGTGAGAACAGTTATGCCGGAGTTTGATGAACGTGGGCAGGTAATTATGGTGCAGGAAGTACCATTTGCACCGGTTTTCGCAGCCCGCTGGAATTCCTTTACGGTTGATCCGGAAGGACCGGATACAGTCATGGCACCGCTGGGTGAAGGACATACTGCCGAGATGAAGGATGGAGAGATTTTGGTTGATGGGGAAAAAGTCTACATGCAGGCAAATGATATGAAAACATTTTTCAATGATCCGGCAAGTTTTGTGCCAAAGATATGCCCGGCCAATGAGAAAGTTGCTTTTATTTTAGATGATGGCAGAGCAATCGGGTACAAAGGACATTTGGATAAGAAACCTCGTCTGTGTCTCGGAGATGTGCAAAGATGTGCAGTCCATAATCTTCGGATCATTCTGAAATGTATGGGATTATAGTAGATGGGTATCAACAATTATTGCATAATGAGGTGAAAAAGTTTAGAAAATGAGAGGATGACTGAAGCTGGAAAAGAGATTGGATATGAAAATACGGAAAACTTTTTTCGTGTGTTTAAAAAGCATTATCATATGACTCCCTCTCAGTATCGGGCTGCAATACAGGAAGAGACCAATATGCAAACTGTATGTGGAGATAGAGATGTAATAAAACGGTAACAAAAAAATGACAAAATGGTAATGAAATAAGATATACATAAAATTACTAAAGAAAGGTGGAATACAAAATGGGAAATTGTTTTTACTGTAGTAAGGCAGAACCGGTAGTTCAGACTAAGGCGGGTAAGATACGGGGATTTAAGATGAATTCTACATACACTTTCCATGGCATCAAGTATGCTGATGCTGATCGCTTTCAAATGCCAAGAGAGGTAAAACCATGGAAAGGTATTAAAAATGCTCTGGCCTACGGTTATGTGTGCCCTATGCTGATGCAGGATCATCCGTTGATGGAGGTTATGATCCCACATCGTTACTGGCCAATGGATGAGAATTGCCAGTATCTGAATATTTGGACACAGAGTCTGGATCCGGAAGCAAAAAAACCGGTTATGGTATGGTTGCACGGAGGTGGATTCTTTGCAGGCTCATCCATTGAACAGGTGGCGTATGAGGGAGATCATCTGAGTGAGTACGGAGATGTGGTTGTCGTGTCATTGAACCATCGTCTGAATATTTTGGGATATCTTGATTTATCTGCTTATGGGGAAAAATACTACAATTCTGCTAATGTGGGAAATGCAGATATGGTCGCAGCCCTTCATTGGATTCAGGACAATATTGCTGGTTTTGGCGGAGATCCAGGTAATGTAACCCTGTTTGGTCAGTCCGGTGGTGGAATGAAAGTTTATTCCCTGATGAATACACCGGCTGCAGAAGGTTTATTCCATAAGGGGATTATCCAGAGCGGCGTAATAGAAGAAGGTAAAAAAGAGGCAGAGGATGACGGTACCGCAATTGTGGAGGCCCTTCTGACGGAATTGAAGTTGGAATCCGTTGAGGATTTGGAAACGATTCCTTACTATTTCCTTGCGGAAGCATATAACAAGGTGTCACCCAAGCTGCAGGAGAAAGGACTCTACGTGGGAGGAGAGCCGAGAGCAAATTCATGGTATGCCGGTGATCCGCGCAGAGTAGGATTTACCGATGGAGCAAAAAAGATTCCGGTGATAGTGGGTAGCGTTTTTGGAGAATTTGATTTCAAGCCGGTTCTGGAGAATAGGGATGAACTGACCCGTGAGGAAACGATGAAACTTCTGGAAAAATGCTTTCAGGAGGATGCAGAAGAGATTGCAGCAGAATTCGAAAAAGCATATCCGAATAATCGCCTTGTAGATGTTCTGTCGCTGGATTATATTTTCCGTTATGCATCGAAAGATTTCATTGCGAAGAAGTCAGTACATAAGGAAGCTCCCGTATATTCCTACATGTTTAATTATGAATTCCCATATGAGGGAGGAAAACTGGCATGGCATTGCTCTGAAATCCCGTTTGTTTTCCATAATATTGACCGAATTCCTATCTGCAATGTGCCGGGAGAAACAGACCGCCTGCAGGAGAGAATATGTGGTGCCTGGATAAACTTTGCGAGATACGGAAATCCTTCCGTTCCTTCTCTTCCGCAGTGGCCGGTATGTGAGCCAGGTAAAGAGGCAATTATGATTTTTGACAATATCTGCGAAGTTAAAGATAATTATGACCACAGGCTGATGGAGCTTCTTGTTAAACATGCTCCGGCATTTACTGTACCATTAGATGAGGATGCAGAAAATGTATTTATGCACTGATGCGGAAAGGATGGAATGCATATGGCAAAGCTGACTACATATCAGGTGACGGAGATTGCAAAAGACACCTGGGTTATCAATGAGGCTGGTATGACAGCCATGTTTTTGTTAAAAGGTACGGAACGTGCATTACTCATCGATACGGGTGTCGGAATGACAGACCTGAAAAAGCTGATTTCCTGGCTGACTCCGCTTCCCTATGATGTAGTGCTGACACATGGACATCCGGATCATATCGGAGGAGCTGCTCAGTTTGAAGAGGTATATATTCACGAAAAAGATGAGGATAGTCTTAAACCGATAAATTATGATAGCATCGCAGATTATGTGGAACTTTTGGGAAATATGGGAGCTTACGATGTGTATGACTGTAGCCCTGCGGATATCCGGCGGATACAAAAGATGCCAAAATGTCTTCCTTTGAAGGAGGGGATGGTGTTTGAGCTGGGGGGACGCAGTATCGAGGTAATTGAGACACCGGGTCATACATCGGGAGGCTGTTGTTTCCTTGATCGGAAAGAGCGAATCCTGTTTTCTGGAGATGCCTGCAATGGTAATCTGCTCTGCAGAGACAGTATTAATACACTATTGGGAGCTCTGGATAAAATCAAGTCCTATGAAAGTGAATTTGACCGCAATTTTAATGGCCATGTGGGATATGCGGGAATGCCTTTCGTTGGTTCCATGGATCATAGCATCATGAATACAGCGATACGCATCTGTGAGAATATCCTTTCAGGAACTGCGAAAATCGAGGATGGCGGTAAGAATGCGTTTGACGGAGATTGCAAGGTTGCGACAGACGGAAGAATCCGTATTGTATTTTCCCCAGACAGACTGATAGATGAAGGTGAAATTCCAGTAAGATAAACACAACAGACTCCGCTGGGGTTAACTTAAGCCTGAAAGCCTTGAAATCAAGACCTTTGGGCTTTTTATAAGTGTGCCATCAAGGCAGAATCTCCGGTTCTGGTGGCTTACAGTACCATAGAAATGATGAGGTAATAAGAATGAAAAAATATTTTTTGTATTTTCTTGGTTTGAATTTAATAGCTTTTGCTGTTGTATTAAATGTTCGCTTTGATTTAGGAGTTGCTGCTTTTAGTTCTGTGATGTATTCAATATCACAAATCTATAACATTTCTTTAGGAACAGCTTCTATTATCTGTTACTTAATATTTGTTATTATTCAATGTATTTTATCCAAAAAGATCACAGTTACTTTTATTTTAGAAATTCCGTTATCGTTTGCTTTTGGTTGGTTGACTGATTTATATGATTTTATAATTCCTACATTATCGTTAAGTTTATACTTAAGGGTTATTTGTTTTATTATGACGATGTTCATTACTGCAATGGGCGTATTTTTAAGCGTGAAAACAAATCTTATTTTAACACCAACTGATGGTATTGTAAAAACTATTTCAGAAGTCTTCTCTTTTCCTTTTTCAATAGTGAAAAATACTTTTGATATTACACTTGTGTTTGTCACTATTATTTTATGTTTAATTAATCATACCCATTTTTATGGTCTTGGTATAGGAACCATACTGACAGCCTTATTTATAGGAAGAATTATTAATATTTATGAAAAAAAGATACAGTTATCTTTTTAAAGGTGGCAATTGGGTATTACGATGCTAAACTGTTGCTGGAAGCATCGAAGGAGACACGGATCCATATGCAGATGGTCTTTGCCTTGTTAATGGGGCTTAGCCAACCTTGATCATAGCGCACAATAAAACACTTGCAGCACAGCTGTATGGTGAGTTTAAGGAATTCTTCCCGGAAAACGCAGTGGAATACTTTGTCTCCTAGTATCTTGATATTAATTTGCATACCATATATTGATTTGGAAAGGTAAAATAATACTATATAAAGCATAATAAACGATGCGTTAAAAGTAAATGGACATGATGGATTGGCTATAACGGTGAACAAAATTCGTCGAAGAAAGTAGTAAAATTGATACATGGAAAATACTGATTGAGAAACGAAGGTAAACTGGTTATAATAAAATCAAGAAGAAAGATTTGTGAATCGAGAAACTTATAGTATTATCAGCAGAAAATGAGGTGATGATGTATGCCAAAGATTATGCAGGATTTAATTAAACAGTATGTGGAAGAGGTCAAGAAGATTTATGGTTCCCATGTACGTCAGATAATCCTTTATGGTTCTTATGCAAGGGGTGACTTCCGTCCGGATTCTGATGTGGACATTATGATTCTGGTAGATATGTCAGATCTGGAATTAAAGGCATATGCACAACAGCTCTCGTACATGACCTATGACTTTAATATGGATCATGACACGGATATTAAGCCTATTGCAAAAAGTGAAGCACATTTTAACAAGTGGATTGTGAACTATCCATTTTATTCCAATATTCATAAAGAAGGGGTAGTTTTGTATGGAGCAGCATAATCAGGAAATCGGTACTAGACGGGATCTGGTGTTATATCGTCTGGAAACAGCCCGAAATGATCTGAAATCAGCAAGAGCATTATTTTCTATTGAAAACGGCGCGTCGCATTCTCGTTACTTTAGCCTGCAAATAAAAAGTCAATACTAAAATTGAAGAAAGTTAAAAAACTTTACAGGTTAAAAATTAGGCATTAAAATAAGGCCACCACAACCAGTGCTGGTCTGAAAGTAAAAGTTTTGAATTAGCTTGGATCAGGAAGAACAGAAAGATATTCTTTCACTCGTCCATAGTATATTCTGAGAAATTTATTAGCACCTGCAGTCATATAAACATAGTAAGGCTTACCCTGGGTGCGTTTTCTGTCCATGAATTGATATACAGGATCATCCTGAGGCATGGTTTTGATAAGAACATCCATTGCTTGAAAAAGAGTCTTTCTTAAATTTGAAGATCCACGTTTAGATGTTGGGACGCTTTTTGGGGCATAGGAACCAGATTCGTTTACCCCAGGATCAACTCCGGCGAATGCAGTA
>NZ_QUJD01000031.1:0-15268 GCF_003480555.1 Blautia sp. AM29-29 | reverse complement strand
ATAGTTTTATAAATGCTTACGATTTCTGCTCTTTGCTAAAGTTAATGACATTGCATAAACACTGGGTTTGCGAGGTGTTTTAATCTACTTAAGTGTCAAAGATGAGATAATACTAAGGCTGGTATCGGTTGTCAATACATAAATTCTGCAATGTAAAATCATGAAACACTGCAGTTCCCCCTGTTTGCTCTGAGGCATAACAAAACAGTCCAACTCTGCACCCTGTAAAATGGTCCAGCTTGAAATACAATTTATGTACGCTCCCTAATCTTTTCCACTCGCCATGACTCCAATATCGAAAAACTACAATATCTTTCATATCAGAAAAATCAGCAGAAAGTTCCAGATGAGCAATCGGGCAATCCATCTTAACCCTCTCATGTTCCTCAAGGTTTTCACCTTTTTGGATGACAGGATATCGACTGTCATCAGCAGGACTCCCGGCACGCATAACCAGATAATACTGATCTGCCTGACGTGTTATTGCAATCATTCCATAACAACCCTGAAGTGCACAGATACCAGCATAATCACCATTGTTTAAATCAGACCCATCAATTACAACTGAAGCACGGCACCCGGGCCAGATCATTCTCTGCGTTAATGTATTTCGTGCTTCACACAAATCCTGGCACAAAGAACCGGCAGTTAGTTTTAATCCTCCATTTTCATCACAGTCAACCAGACGATAATCTGGCACATGATTCCACTGCCATGCTTTATGAATCGATATTTTTCCACCTTCCTTTTTATACTGAAACTTGTCATTCGCAGTCAGGGGTTCGTATACATATTCCGGTTTTCTGTTCCTCAGTAAAATCGGTTCTACTATTTTCCCATTACTTCCAAATTCCGGGAATCCATGAGTAAAATCTACCGGAACCAGAATCGGGATTCTCCCTACCGCTCCAGAATCCTGAAAAAGGAAAGCATACCATTCGCCTTCCGGTGTATCTACAATTCCTCCCTGTGCCACACCGCAATTGAAATATCCCCGATCATCATCCAGTATATCCCGTCCGATAAACTCACTCTCCAGACTATCTGAAACAAAACATGCCTCTGTTCTTCTTCCCGCTCCGCCATTGGGCCAGTGAATCAGAAATACATAATACTTACCGTTAATTTTATATGCATGAGCTCCTTCATATCCCAGACGCACATTTCCTGTATCCTCAATGATCTTTCTGTGCAATCCTCCAGGTTTCGGACTGCTCAGATCAGCAGTTAATTCTGTAATATAAATCTGTGTATTTCCATATACAATATAAACTCTGTCATCATCAAACAAAAGAGAGCAGTCATGGTAAAATCCTTCGATATACTGTTTTTTCCACGGCCCTTCTATATTTTCTGACTGATACAGATAAGTGCGATGGGTATCATTGGCAGCAAAGCACACATAGAATATACCATTATGATACCGCAGGGATGCTGCCCACATACCCTGTCCGTAAATATTTTCTCCATTCTCCATACACTGTGCCGGTGTATGATCCAGATCATCAAAAACGTAACCCACACGCTCCCAATCTGTCAGATTATAAGAACGAAGAATCTCACCCCCCGGCATAAAGTGCATGGTTGTACTGATCATATACCAGATATCCCCCACGCGTATCAGATCAGGATCCGGATAGTCCATGCCAATTAAAGGATTGTAAAAATCTTTCATTGTATAAGTCTCCTTTTCATCATTCACTTTTGTTTCCCGTCCGCTCATCCACTACTTTCTGCATTTCTGCAAAAAATATCTCCGGATGAACGGATTCGTAACTTTCCATATACTTCTCCCAGATAGAATCAAAATCCTCTGTCATAACCAGCTGCGGCAGATATTCACGTTTAACCTGATCCATTTTCTTCCATACCAGTCCTGCCTCAGAACCCGTTGTCAGAATATCCGCATAGGCATACACGGGAAACCACTCTCCCGGTATATCATGATTTCCCAGCATATCTACATAGTCATTACATCCATACGCTGACAAACATTCTTTCACATCCTCCGGCAGAGCAGCATAAAATTCCTCCGGCTGAAATTCCGGTGAAAAAGCATTGATTCCATCTTCATAATTTCCTTCTAATCGTGGAAAATAAGCATAAGAGCAAAAATGTGTATTTTTATACTGCGAATCAGCAACCATATCTCTCTGCTCTTCGGTCAGATAAAACAATCCGTTCTCGTCCACTTCATAATCTACCCCTTCAATTCCCCAAAAACGAAGTTTCTGAATATCCTCTCTGAGCAAATCATTAAGGAACTGAAAAGCCCCCTTTACATCTTTACAACTTACTGTGACAGATATTCCTCCTGAAACATCTGGCTGAGTTCCATTCTGGGTATGCCACTTATTTTGTACATTTCTGTCGATTGTAATGGGAAGAGGCACATAATTCATTCCCTCTCCCTGCTGACGCAACATATCATCCACGGTATAATAAAACTGCCACCACTGATCTGACATACCAAGAACACGTCCGGTAGCAAGTTTTTCCAGATACTCACTATAAGTCTGTGTGTAGAACTCTGGATCAAGAATTCCTTTCTGAAATTCTTCATTTAATATCCGGTAATATTTTCTTGCCGTTGCTGTGGTATTATAATCCTCCACTTTCAATGTATTTGGATTCACAATGCAGCAGCCATCATTAGGATAGCCATCTAAAAACTGCGGCACATTTTCCAGACAAAAATATCGCCAGTCATCACAAAGAACAGTATATGGTACAAGGTCATCCAAAGGATGAGCGTCCACATAAGCCTCAATAAGATTAAAGTATTCTTCCAACGTACGTATTTCTGGATACTTCGCCCATTTTAATACTCTTGTCTGTATCCAGAATGCTTCGCCATTATGCAGAATATCTTCTGATGGATTTTTTTGATTCCCAAACTGGGGGATCCAGTAAATATGCCCATCCTCCTGTTTTAACAGTTCCCACTGACTATCAGTAAAATAACTGCGCAGATTCGGGTATTCATCCCAATACTCATCAACCGGAATCAAAGCATTTGCTTCATATAAATCAATATTGCCGGAAATAAAATCTGGATACTCTCCTCCGGCAATATAGGAAGCAATAGCCTGGTCGGAAGTCTGTCCTACCAGCCATATCTCTTCACATTCTGCTCCTGTCAGTTCCGCGATTTTCTTTTTTATCTCATTATCCTCATCAATCTCCTGTCCTAGAACAGAAAAAAAAGCCGAATATTTTCTAATCTCCGGCTTTTTCCTATTTCCTATTTGCCAAAATGCTGTTCCCGCCAGAGCTACGACGCAGCATAAAAGTGTACATTGTTTCCAGTACTTTCTCATATATCCGTTTCCCTTCTTAGAAATTAAAGTATGCTTCGGTGTATCTGCTATGAGGGGTGCACCATGCTTTGCATAACATGACACCTTTTCAAGATAATAGTACCCAGAAATTCCGCTGGAATTTCCGAGTACACAGCTTAGAATCTTTAATTATTATAACGGATACTCTTACTGGTTTTCAATAGCCATCCATGCAAAGTCCGCATGATTTTCTGAAATTTCACCATTGGAGGATGCATACATTCCCAGGCAGCAACCTGTAAAACCGCCCGCCAGTTCAGTACTCAATCCTGTCATATCCACATCAGAAACAAGCAGCATCTTTTCTTTTCCCTGAACTTTATAGTAGAAATCTGTCTTCTGTCCTCTGCCTCTGATTTCCAGAGTTACAAATCCATCTTCGATTTCTTCAGCCGCCAGTTTTTCTTCTTTGTCACCCAGACGACGATTGAGTAACAGCTGCACCTTACCGTCACACATCATTTTGGTAAACCGAACATGATGTGTCTCATCACACAGAATGGCAAGACCAGCTTCCTCCCCATTTACACAGGGGGAAAACTCTATTCCCGCAGATGCAAGATACAGATATTCCTTCTGTCTTACAGCAACGAAAGCAGGACAGGATGTTTCATTTAATGTCTGCGGCAAAGTCGGAAGTCTCAGATATCCACTTCTCTGGAAAAGATCGTATTTTTCCCAAAGAGGCTTCCGAAGAGTCATGCATTCCATCGGGAGTTTCTTCTCGAAGAAATGGTATACCTGGCTTTCAGGTTTCATTTCTGCCCCATCTCCCGGAAGTTCGACTACCGACTCCAGCATACCGACTCCCGGATTCACAACAGGCCATCCATCTTCCCATGTCACTTTCGCAAGAAATGTATCGCGACCTGTATTTACATAGCCTTCGCATTTTCTGGAACCCAGCATAACCACATACCAGTTTCCATGGCCATCGTCCACCAGATCACCATGACCCACAGCAGTGATGGGATAATCATTTCCCAGATGACGATGCGTCAGAATAGGGTTATTGGGATTGCCCTCATATGGTCCCCACACACTTCTGCTTCTGGAAATCGTCATACTGTGATTTGGTCCTGTACCTCCCTCAGCATTCATCAGATAATAATAACCATCCTTTTTGTAAAGGTGAGGTCCTTCCGGCCAGATCACATGATGCATGGCACCTTTCCAGATTTTTTTGCTTTCACCAATAAGCTCCATGGTCTTCAAATCAAGTTCCTGAACCCATATCTCCCAGTCCCCATTATAACGAACTCCGTGCTTCTGGTTTGGTCTTGTTCCTACATAATAGCAATGAACTGTTCCATCTTCATCTTCGTCAAAGAACAGACTGGGATCAATCCCCGGAGCATCTTCATCCAGATAATAAGGATCAGACCAGGGACCCTCCGGGCTTTCAGCAGTTACAATAAAATTGTCTCGATGTGAAACATTTGTTGTAATCATGTAATAGCGTCCCTGAAAATACCTCAGGGTCGGTGCATAGATTCCCCTGGAATGTCCGGCATTTTCCAGATGGAGCTGTGACTCTCGGGTAAGCACATGACCGATCTGCTCCCAGTTAGCCAGATCTTTGCTGTGATAAACAGGAACACCAGGAAAATAAGCAAAGCTTGATGTTACAAGATAATAATCATCTCCCACTCTGCAGATGGAAGGATCAGGACGAAAACCCGGTAAAATTGGATTGTTAGCATAATGCATAATAATATCTCCTGTTAATAGATTCTATAATTTCCACTTAATGCAAGAAAAGCGAAGAAATAAAGGCAATTATCATAATATCTCCTGTTTCCTGTACGCAGAGGTGTATTCCAAAACTTGCGGACACAGGCAAGGGCATGCTCATTTTGTACCAGCAATCCTGCCTGTGCATTCACTGCTGTCATGGCCACCGGATGCAAAGCTTTTCCGGGGATTACCGTACCATCAATGGCAAAAATTCCATCCTGATGTTCCTCCCCTGCTGTCTCACAGAAAAATTTCAGAAAGTGCTTTCCTTCTTCCACTTCCCACTCATCTGCACCAAACCAGGCATAATCCAGAGCAATATTAGCAATCGTGCGATAGGCATCACTGTAATACCAGTCATGTCTCCCCCAGATATTCTGCCCTTTTGTGCAAGGGGTTCCATCATACTCTGCATACTCTGCACACAGGCCGGTCACAGGGTGACATGCCTTCTTCAAGTATTCCCTGCTTGCCTTCGCTGCTTCCTCCCAGAAAGAACGGTCTTCTTCGTAAGACCACTGTGCAAATAATTCATAAAAATGAGGCAAATGATAGGAAGGATCTGAAAAATCCACTTCGGTAATAAAACGTATCAGGTGGTTATCCGGATCCCACATGGCACGTCCCGCTTCTCCGTTTTCTCCTTTATGAATACAGGTATGCAGCAACTTTTTTGCCTCTTCGCTATAAGCAAAAATCCCTTCCCCGTCGCCCCAGCGATGAGAGGCAAAAAATAATGCCATTGCAAAGAACTCTTCTCCGTCCGGTGCCGGGCCATCAGCGTTTCTTGTGCCATCTGTTCCACAAGACCATGCAAAATATCCGGCATTTTCACCTTCAGTCATATACATATAGGTTCTTGCCCATTTCCATATCCTGTCAAACTCTTCTTTTTTATTCATCTGCACGCACATCATCATGCCATAAGACATGCCTTCCGTACGTGCATCCAGATTACCGGTATCCTCTATGTATCCAAGATCACAACCGACGGGATGATAAATTCTTTCCTCATCACTCCCATAAAAAAGAGTCTGAAATATTTGATCTATTCTATTTTCTATTTCCTTTTTCTCATATCCGGCTAATTCGAATATATTTGGATAAATTCCTGTGTAAACGGCTCCCTTTTCCATCTTTATCTTATTCCTTTACTCCTCCGATGGTCAGACCGGCTACAAAGTATCTCTGAAGGAACGGATACAGGCAGACAATCGGCAACATGGTCAATACGGTAGCTGCTGCACGTACAGAGGTTGGAGTAACTGCACCTGCTGCATTTTTCATAGCTTCTGCAGAATTACCCTGATTGGTAACGGAAGAAAGCAGTTTCATCAACTCATACTGCAAGGTTGTCAGGTGTACACTCATACGGTTGTACAGCATGGCATCGAACCAGGAGTTCCACTGACCAACTGCCACAAACAAAGCTACGGTCGCATACACCGGTTTACACAGCGGTGAAGTGATTTTCCAGAAAATCGTTGTGTATCCGGCACCATCAAGCTGTGCAGACTCTTCCAGACTCTCCGGAAGACCGTTCATATAGGTACGGATAACCAGCATATTAAAGGCACTGAACATACCAGGAATTACATAAACCCAGAAACTGTTTGTCATTCCCAGGTTTTTGTACAGCAGGAATGTTGGAATCATGCCACCGTTTACATACATGGTAATAACCCAAAATAGTGACAACTGTTTTTTGAACAGGAAATGTTTTCTGCTGACGATAAATGCCAGAATTGCATTGGCAATCAGGGCCAGCAAAGTTCCAACTACTGTTCTTGCCACAGAAACATAAGCACCTGTCAGCAGGTTATCTTTCTGTAAAACGGTAAGATAGTTCTTCCAGGTAAATTTTCGGGGCAACAGATAAATCCCACCCCTCAATGCATCCGTACCGTCATTAAGTGAAATTGCCACTGTATTCAGAATCGGATATAGTGTAATCAGCACGAATAGAATCATGAACAGGGTATTACATATCACGAAGATGGTATCCCCAACCGATGTTTTTTTCCTTTTGTGAAGTTTTTCCATAGTCTGATTTCTCCTTTCCTAAAACAGCCGCTCGTCACCGGTCCGTTTTGCAATCTCATTGGCGATGACAACAAGCACGATGCTGACAAAACTCTTGAAGATACCTGCCGCAGTACCAATTGCAAAGTCATTCTGGCTGATACCCCATTTCAATACGTAAATATCAATTGTCTGTGCCACGCTCTGTACCAGACCATTACCTAACAGGTACTGGATTTCAAAACCTGCATTTAATACGTTACCTACATTCATCAGAAGAAGAATCATAATAGTCGGACGGATTCCCGGTAATGTAATATAGCGGATTCTCTGCCATCTTCCGGCCCCATCAATATTGGCCGCTTCATAAAGGGAAGGGTCAATGGATGTAATTGCAGAAAGATAAATAATGGCATTCCATCCTGTTTCCTTCCATACATTGGCAAATGCCACGATTGGCCAGAAGAATTTTGGATGAGCGAAGAAATTCAAAGGCTGATCAAGAATACCGAATTTCAAAAGAAGCTCATTCACAATACCCGTTCCGGACAGTGCGTCATGCAGAATACCAGTTACGATAATCCAGGACAAGAAGTGCGGCAGGTAAGAGATTGTCTGCACTACTTTTTTTCCACCCTGAGACTTTACATCGTTCAACAAAATAGCAAATAAAATTGCCATAAAGAAGGTTGCTACCAGGTTGATTACACCCATAGCCAGTGTATTTCTGATAACACGCAGGAATGTGGCATCAGAAAACAACTGCTGGAACTTTGCCAATCCTACAAACTGAGAATGCAGAAGTCCATCCTTGGGACGGTAATTCTGGAAAGCCATCAGCCATCCTCCCAATGGCAAATAGCAGAAAATCACACCATATAATACAATAAAGGCTGACCAGATCAGCAGAGCTTTCTGTCTTTTTATTTCTTTCCAAGTGATTTTCACTTTCATTTCTGTTACTTTTTCTTTTTTTCTTTTTTCTATAGCAGCCATAGTCTCCTCCTAAAAAGAGAGGGCAGATGAACCGGTCTGTCACACGATACCGCAACCGACATCTGCCCGATTTATTCACTTATATTCTACTGATACTTCTTGGCTTCTTCCATTCTGCGATCAAGCTCTGTCTGCATTTCTTCCAGGAAATCCTGAGGATTACATTTTTCGTATACACTCATGTACTCATCCCATGCAGCTTCAAAATCTGATGCCATTACTACTTTAGGAAGATATTCATGCTTGATTTCTCCCATCTTTGTCCATGCAATACCACCAGGTGTGCTTGTTGTCATAGTACTTGAGAAAGAATACATTGGATACCATGGTCCCGGAGCCTCACTGGTTCCAAGCATGTCTACATATGTTTCAGCACCATAGGCATTGAAACATGCTTTCACATCATCCGGCAGTCCATCATAGAATTCTTCGGGCTGGAACTGTGGCGACATTGCGTTGATTCCATCACGGCTTGTTCCGGTATACCCTGGGAAATAAGAATAACCGCAAAAATGTGATGCTTTATAAGCAGTATCAGCTGCCTGAGTTCTCATTTCCTGAGTTTTATAGTATTTACCATCTTCATCTACTTTATAGTCAACATCTTTTACGCCCCAAGAACGCAGATCCAGTACTTCCTGAGAAAGAAGATCATTCACAAACTGTAGTGCACCTTCCACGTCATCACAGCTTGTTGTAATAGCAAGACCGGCGGAAACATTCAGAACACTACCGGAGTTATGCCACTGATTTTTAATTCCTCTTTCAATTGTAATCGGAAGCGGAACGTAGTTGCATCCCTGTTCACCCAGCCCCTGCTGTTTCAGTGCATCGTTTACACTATATGCAAAATCCCACCACTGGTCGATCATTCCCAGCACACGTCCGGTGGAAAGTTTTGCAATATATTCATCATAAGTCTGTGTAAAGGATTCCGGGTCTACAATACCTTTCTTGAATTCTTCATTCAATTTTCCGAAGTATCTCTTAGCTGTAGGTGTTGTATTATAATCAATGACCTGCAAGGTTTCCGTATCTACCATAACACTTCCATCATTTGGATATCCATCCAGGAACTGAGGTGCATTTTCCAGACAGAAATAACGCCAGTCATCACAGAGGATTGTGTATGGAATATTGGTTGTACCATCTTCCATTGTAGGATTGGCCTCATAGTATCTTTCAATCAGATCAAAATACTCATCCATGGTCTGAATATCCGGATAATCTGCCCATTCAAGAACTCGAGTCTGAATCCAGAATGCTTCATCATTGTGTGTTGTTGCTTTTTCCTCACCGTAAATATTACTGAACTGTGGAATCCAGTAAATATGTCCATCCTCCTGGCGAAGTTTATCCCATTCTTCCTCTGTAAAGAACTCTTTAATGTTCGGATACTGATCAATATAGTCATCCAAAGCAACCAAGGCACCGGCATCATAGAGCTGAGCCATACCATCTCCACCATCAATCAAATCCGGATACTCACCACCGGCGATCAAGGTTCCTACAGCTTCCTCAGCAGTCTGTCCTGTAAGCCATGTCTCTTTACATTTAGCACCTGTAATCTCAGCAATTTTCTGCTGAATTTCATTATCATCATTGATTTCTGTACCGGGAACTGCAAAGAATGCAGTAAATTCTTTTACTTCGCCATCAGATGACTCTGCACCTGTGTCTGTTTCTGCTTTGCCACAGGCCGCCATGGACACCGCCGCTAACAGCATAAGGGATATTAAACTTTTTCTTTTCATAGACTCCATCCTCCTATTTCTTTTGATACTATAAATATTTTCCTATTCGTCTGCAGAACAAATACGACTTATCAAGTAACTATATTGTACCTTCTACAAAAAAAACCTCAACCGGACAAAGCATACAAAAAGACAGGACAAATTATAGAACCCTATCATTTATCCTGTCTTTTTTCAGTTGGAAAATTTCTTCCATTTTCTCAGTTTTTCAATACTCCGCCCTGTCTGCGGAACTTTGCAGGTGTGCATCCCTTTGCCGCAATAAAACGGTTAATAAAATAATCGCAGTCTTTATATCCCACATCCAGAGCAATCTGATAGATTTTATCACTGGTATACAACAGTCTCTGAACTGCCTGCTCCATCCGATAGTTATTCAGATACTCTTTAAATGACTGTCCGAACTTTTTCCGGAATATCTGTCCCAGATAAGCACTGTTCACATAGTACTTTTTACTCAATTCTCTCAAAGTAAGATTCTCTGCATAATTTTCGCGTATTTCTTTCTCAACATCTCTAATTACGCCTCCCCTGGAAATATTTTTGCGAAGCTGAGCCAGATATTCTGCATACTCCAGAGCAAAATGCACCATATGCACACTGCTGCCTCTGGTGACTCCCTCTTCAAATGTGCTTTCACCAATGAAATGTAGAATTTCTTTCTGATCGACACAATCATCCTGCTCAGTTGCCAGATAAATCAGCTGAAACAGGAAATAATTAATGTTAAGATTGACTGTATCTGCGGCAAGTCCCATCTGCCGCATTTCTTCATACAGATTTTCCACACATTTACGGATCTGTATCTTATCGTTTTGCTCAATGGCTGATATCAACGCATCCAGGCTCTGTTTGCACAGGATAATACCCCCATTATGAATCTGTACCTCTTCTTCATAAAAATACATTTTCTTTTTTGCACGGAATGCTTCCAGAGAGTTCAATACACAGGCGGTACTATAGGATTTTGCGAGTCCAGAAATGTCTGATACTTTTTTACCCGCCAGCAATTTTACAGGACGCTGAATTGCCAGTTCAAGACTCTCCTGAAAGTCGCTCAGATACTCAACTTCACTGATTGCCCGGTTCTTCGCCATATAATCACAGTAAATAAAACCTATATCGTAATTCTTCTCATTCCAGGACACATCAAAGAAACAGTGACTGCTGTCTTCTTTCAGGAAATCCTGACAGGCCTGATGCAGTTTTCTCTGAATCAGACGGTATTCCCCATCCTCCTGTTCGGACATGTCTCCTATATCATAGGGTTCCAAATAAACATATCTGACACTGTCAGAAAGATTCATGTGACTTTTTATATATTCCAGATTCACCGTGTCATACTTTCCACAGAGAAGAGCAATAATATTTCTGGTCAAATATTCATGTTCCAGCTTTTGTTTTTTCTTTTCATTTTCCCTGGCAGCTTCTGACACTTTGGCTACGCTGCGCAGTACACCCAAAAGCTCCTCTTTTTCCACCGGTTTCAGAATATATTCCATACATTCATAACGAATTGCCTGCTGTGCATAGGAAAAATCACTGTAACCACTTAAAATTATAAAATAAGCATCTGAAATATTTTCTCTGCGTATTGTCTCCAAAAGTTCTAGTCCACTCATTACCGGCATCTTAATGTCTGAAATGACCAGATCCACCTTATGCTCTTTCAGATATGTAAGTGCTTCTGCTCCATCGGCAGCAGTATATACAATCTCATACCCTTCCTGTTCCCAGTCAACAAACACCATAAGCCCCTGTACAATAAAAGGTTCATCATCAACCAGCAAAACCCGCAGCATGTTCTTATCTCCTTTGTTTCTTTTCCATTCCCAAGACCCCTGTTGAAGTCTTATCTGTGCATCTGTATTCTATCATCCAGAGCGTCTATCGGCATCCTGATCTGAATAGTAGTACCGATTCCTACTTCACTCTCTATATGAAAACACACTTTGTTATCCGTTATCATTTTCAGTCTGAGGCAGGCATTGATAATACCTACACGCCCCTTTTCTCTTAGTTTCTCGATGCTTGCATTACACATCTTTTCCTTTATTTCAGCCACTTTGTCCTCATCCATACCGCTTCCGGTATCCTCCACTTCGATCCAGATATCCTCATGTTTACGATAAACCCGGACAAAAATCCAGCAGGAAGCTGTTTTACTCTCAATCCCGTGCACACATGCATTTTCCACAAAAGTTACGACAGTCAGTCTTGGAATCTGAATATCCTCACATTCCGGTTCTATGTCCAGCTCATAGGAAAGCCTGTCTCCAAAACGATACTTTTGAAGTCCCAGATATGCCTCCACGAATTCCAGTTCCTTTTTCATTCTGACAAAATTTGTACTCCAATCCACATTCTGACGTTCCATCACGGCCAGTTTTCCCACCATATCCGCAGTTTCATACTCTTTCTTTAAGATACTGTGCATCCGAATGCTCTCCAGGGCATTAAACAGGAAGTGAGGATTCACCTGACTCTGCAGTGCCAGAAGTTCTGCATTCTGTCTGGCAATATCCATCTCCTGTTCTCTCAGACGATCCTTATACACCGTCTGAATCAGATCATTCAGGCGGGATGCCATGTGATTATAATTGAGCATCAGACTGCCTATTTCATCTTTCCCCCGCACATATGAGATTTCCTGAAGATGATCCGCATCTACGTGATCAAATGCTTTGCTCAATTCTTCCACCCTGGCAGTAAAAGAACGATTAATAAGCCGCATCAGAATCCACGGCATCACCGTATTAATCAACACCAGAAAAACAATCAACGGCATATGATTCCATATCTGTGCCCGTATCCCACGACTTCTTTTACAGACTGCAATCTGTAGATGTTCTCCATAAGCACTGTATTCTTTCTGATAATCCGGCTGTATGTTTTCCTTCCATTCGCTAAAAGGCCACCCTGGCTGATTATATCCGTTATTAGAAAGCAAAATCTGATTATCTTTACATATATAGATCTCAGACTCATAATTCATATTATCCAGATTGCGTACAAGACTACTGTAATCCATTTCAATCGTCACTATTTTTTCACAGCTGTCCTGTCCGGAAAAATTTAGTTTTCTGATAAATAACACGCTGCGCCGCGGCTGCACTGCAGAACTTTTCCACTGGTCATAATAAAAATACAATACTGAATTATTTCCCGCTTCCTGCAAATATCTATACCATTCTGTCTCACGCACATCAGACAGACGGATGAAATGTCCGCCATTGATAATAGTATCATTGTCCGCATAAATCGTAACCACTGTATTATCCGTACCCATACTGGTCTCAAACAGTGAATTCTTCATAAATGCTTGATGTCCCGTCACATAATCCAGAGGAGTCTCATACTGTCGATTCAAAAACTCCTCGATATACCCGTTCATATAAATATTTTTTGCTTTCATTGCGGCATTTTCCACTTCCCGGGAAAGATTATATATAACAGCACTTGCATCATTTTCCATCACATGCCGCTGCTCCACTCTCTCGGATTGAACCACAATAAATAGAATAACACTGTCTGTAATGATAAGTGGTATCAGCATACAATAGATATACAGAATATGAAGCTTTTTCTTCAGGTTAAAGTCATTCATGGTATTTTCTAATCTATCAATCAGTCTCTTCATACGCTGCCCTCCTGTAGCCATCATACCATATTATGTTCCAAACATCCAGAACTATCTCTTCCAGCTTTCTGTCGGACCCATACATGAGATCCGGGGGACGGTGCCTTCCCTATAGAAAACTATTTTCTCTACTGCAAAAATTTTGCTTAAAAATTCTATTTGCACTTCATTGAATCCTTTGTGCAGTGAAATCGGTACGCAGGTTTTATGAACCTGTTCTATAATACCCACAGCCCAGAAATCATCATCCGGATTTCCCGCCAGATAGTTCTCCGGAACTGCCCAGGCAGCAAATCAGCTTGAGAATTTCCTGATCTTTTACCTCTCTGCTGCTCATTTCCAGTTTCAGCCATTTGCAGGGTTCTGCTTCTATTTCACAGAGAAAAGAACCCTCACCGTCATTCGCCACTTCAATGATAACCTCACGGTTTCCCGCATAGAGAAAATCTCGGATTTCCAGTGATTCACAGACCCCATAATTTTTCACAAGGATTCTGTCATCATCTGTACGTGAAACCATCAGGCGAGGTTTTCCAAAAGGTTCCACATACATTCTCACCGGATATCGGCAGCCATCTTCATTTTTACATCCTCATAAGCATCTTACTCTACTAGAAAAGGTACACAGTACCCACCATCAAATATTTTCATTTCTTATGATATCTCCTGAAATATAATCTGGAAAGGAACTACCGGCAATTCCTCATCGCTGTATAAATTTGCTTCCCACGGACAGTCATTCCATGCATAGGATACTCCAACGGTATCTTCCGTTATGGATACTTCGACAGTATTTTCTCCTGTCAGTTTTCCCTCGGCTGCTTTACGGCTTCCATCTTTACAAATAATATCAAAACCTCTGACCGGTTCATTCTTATCCTGTCGCAGAGAAACTCCCGGTACTTCTTTCAGATCCGGAGTTCTTTTCTCTGTATGCAATACAATGCCTGACGGTTCGAAAACAAACTTTATACTTCCAGTATTTCTAATGGCTGCAGCAAGCTCCGGATTTCGGTATGATACGTTTCTGCCATAAATTAATGTTTCTGCCGCAAGTGCCGCACGTACGCCGACTGTTTTCTTATCGGTAGGATGCAGATCGTTGTATTCTCCCAAGTCATAAGCCTGTACCATCATGGCATACGGCAAACCGGCTGTTTTTCTCTGAGCCTCACGAAGTCTTGCCCACTGTATGCCGTCCGTATGAAGTTTTCCATCAGAAAATCCTGCCAGCTGCACAAAAATGAACGGCATATCCGGCATCTGCCAGAGGGTTCTCCATTCCTCGATCATCGTGCTAAATTCCTCCTCATAGGTTTCCGGCCGCCCGGTATTGGATTCACCCTGATAGAAGAAACATCCTTTGATTTTCCATCTTCTGATGGGATAGAGCATTCCCTGATAAAGTCCACATGCTTTAAACTGGAAAAATGTCATCTGCGGCAGCGATTCCATCCGGTGGATGATTTCATAATTCCAGTCACCGGAAAGAGATACCTTTTTCTCCAGATTGCTGCCATAACAAAGTTCATACACCTTTCCAGGTACAAATCCTCCTTCCTGTCTGAAAACCATCAATTTAACTTCGATGATATTCTCTCCTGCATGAAGAATTCCCTCCGGTATCCGATAAATTCTGGGTGGGTACTGGTATTCCGTCTCTCCGATCAATGTGCCATTAATTAAAATCTTATCTGCATCAATCATAGCACCGAAATAAAGAATCAATGTCATTAACTTTAGCAAAGAGCAGAAATCGTAAGCATTTATAAAACTAT
>NZ_QUJD01000030.1:0-17101 GCF_003480555.1 Blautia sp. AM29-29 | reverse complement strand
GATAAATTTCTACTGGCAGGAAAAATTTATATTTTTTCAATTGTCTACTTGACGGGGAGCGGTTCACTTTGCCGTACAGCTCTTATTTATTTCTGTTTCCTGTATACTTCTCATCACAGTATTTGCAACGGTAAACCTCTTTTTCCGGGTCAGCCAGGATAAAGACATGTTTTAATCCCTGCTCAATAGAGGTGATACAGCGCGGGTTTTTACATTTAATCACATCAACCACCTGTTTCGGCAGATGAAGTTCTTTTTTCTCCGTAATCTCGCCGTCTTTAATGACATTGACAGTGATATTGTGATCGATAAAGCCTAAGATGTCAAGATCCATCTTATCAACCGAACACTCAACTTTCAGAATGTCCTTTTTTCCCATTTTTTCACTTTTGGCATTTTTAATAATGGCTACGGTACAGTCCAGCTTGTCCAGTCCCAGATCATGGTAAATGGTCATAGCCTTTCCTGCTTTAATATGGTCGAGCACGAAGCCCTCTTCAATACGTCCTACGTTCAGCATAGCGAAAGATGCTCCTTTCTTAATCGACTTTGATGTTCAGCAGCGTCAGAATCAGGGCCATACGTGCATAAACACCGTACTGAACCTGTTTAAAGTAAGCAGCGCGCGGGTCATTATCCACGTCAACGGAGATCTCATTGACACGCGGCAGCGGATGCAGAACCAGCATTTCCGGAGAAGCAAGATCCATTTTGGACTGATCCAGAATATAGAAATCCTTCATGCGGATGTAATCATCCTCGTTGAAGAAACGTTCTTTCTGGACACGGGTCATATAAAGAACATCCAGCTTCGGGAGAACATCTTCCATTTTAATAACTTCCTCAAATGGAACATTGTTCGCCCGCAGCACATCATCACGGATGTAATCCGGGAGACGAAGCTCCTCCGGGGAGATTAATACAATTTTAATGCCGGTATAACGAACCAGCGCTTCAATCAGGGAATGAACCGTTCTGCCGAATTTAAGATCACCGCAGAAGCCGATGGTAAGATTGTTCAGGCGACCCTTTAAAGAACGGATGGTGAGAAGATCGGTAAGAGTCTGCGTCGGATGCTGATGTCCGCCATCACCTGCGTTGATCACAGGAATACGGGAGTACATCGATGCAACGAGCGGAGCGCCTTCTTTCGGATGACGCATGGCACAAATATTTGCAAAGCAGGATACCACGCGGATGGTGTCGGCTACGCTTTCACCTTTGGAAGCGGAAGAAGAATTGGCAGAAGAAAAACCAAGAACAGTACCGCCAAGATTCATCATGGCAGCCTCAAAGCTGAGACGGGTGCGTGTGCTTGGTTCATAAAATAAAGTAGCAAGTCTTTTGCCATCGCAGGCATGTGCATATTTCTCCGGGTTCTTTTCAATATCGTTCGCCAGATCCATTAACTGATCCAGTTCTTCGACCGAGAAATCAAGGGGACTCATTAAGTGTCGCATATATTACCTCCTATGAAGATCCTTATTTTTGTTACCGTTCACAGGTTCCCTGCGAACGGTAACATTCGCAGCCCTCATTTAAAGTTTTGCTTCGCAAAAGGAGGGCTGCTCACGCCTGAATCACTTTCTTACGCAGCGAAACAGCAGGTGTTTCCCTGCTGAGTGAACAGTAACTTATTTTTTCTGTGTTCCACCTTAACACAAAAACAGGATAAATGCAAGATAAAAAATGGCAGGAAAAAGGTCGAAAAGCAGAGTAATATGAAATGTGAAAAAATAAAGTGAAATAGCAGTCAAAAAGGAAAAAGATTGTACAAAAGCCGAATTTCGGAAGATCTTTTCTTGTAAATTAAACGGAGATGGAGTAAAATATTGATATCTGCAACAAATGCAGAGTATCAGGAGGACCAGATATGCTAGACTTAGGAAAAATCCGCGACGAGATCGATGCCACCGATGACGAGATCGTCCGCCTGTTCCAGCACCGGATGGCGCTGACGGCGGAGGTTGCGCAGTACAAGATAGAGACAGGAAAAGCCGTTTTTGATGCGGAACGTGAGCGCCAGAAGCTGGAAAAGCTGACAGGCGAGGGAACAAATGCATTCAATATAAAAGGCATCCAGGAGCTGTTCCAGCAGATCATGTCGATCAGCCGGAAGCGTCAGTATCAGCTGCTGACAGAAAACGGCGGCGAGGAGATGACCGATTACACGCAGGTTGACCACCTCCCGACACACGGCAAAAGAGTTGTTTTCCAGGGTGTGGAGGGCGCCTACAGTTTCGGTGCGATGAAAGAATTTTTCGATGATACGATTACAAGCTTTCACGTAGATACCTGGAAAGAGGCGATGGAGGCGATTACGAGGGGCGAAGCCGATTATGCCGTGCTTCCGATCGAGAACTCCACAGCAGGCATTGTATCCGATATTTATGATCTTCTGGTGGAATATCCGCACTACATCGTCGGTGAGCAGGAATTGCCGGTGGAGCATGTGCTGATGGCACTGCCGGGAGCAAAGGCTGAGGAGATCCGCACCGTGATTTCCCATCCGCAGGCGCTGGCGCAGTGCCGCCGTTTCCTGGATTCCAATGAAAACTGGAAGACGGAAGAGCGTCTCAATACAGCCGCCGCTGCAAAAGAAGTATCCGAGAGCGGTGATCTTACGATGGCAGCCGTCGGAAGTCCGTACGCTGCAGAGCATTTCGGACTGCAGATCTTAAAAGAAGGTATTTTTGATGCCCAGGGAAATACGACACGCTTTGTTATCATTTCTGGGCAGAAACGCTTTGTAAAAGATGCACAGAAAATCAGCGTATGCATGGAACTGCCGCATCAGAGCGGTTCTCTTTACAACGCACTGGCACATTTTATTTACAACGATCTGAACATGACCAAAATCGAGTCCCGCCCGATTCCGCAGCGGAAATGGGAGTACCGTTTCTTCGTGGATTTCGAGGGGAACTTAAGCGATCCGGCAGTCAAAAACGCACTGCGCGGATTGCAGGCAGAATCCGCGAAATTCCGGATTTTCGGAAATTATTAATCCAGAAGAGAGGGCCGTACCAAGCGGCCTTTTCGCATAAATAAAATGAAAAATGACAGGAAGGAAGAGACAAAAGATGATTAGAATAGAAGAATGTATCCTCTACCGCGATTTCGCAGAGGGGGAGGTACTGCGCGATATGACGATACTGGTGGAGACCTACAAAAAACTGGTCAATGCTCAGATTTCCCTGAAGGACCGCCGGTTCCGTGAGAATATGAGCGCATATGAGCCGCAGTTTTATGAGGCACTGAACCGCCTTGTCGAGATGGCAAACCGCTACGGCTTCTCCGGAAATCTCTGGCACGATTATCTGACATATCTTCTGGTCAACAAAGAAAATGCATTTTCTACCTCCTGCGAGATTGTCGGAAAAGTCGAGGGAAGCATCAACCAGATGGCAAAACATGATTTTGTCCGTTTCAAAGAGCTGTTCGATTTCGATATCTGTGTTTTTGATGAGATTTTTGAGTCCGGCGATGCCTCTGTCATCAGTTCCTATGAGAACACGGACAGCCCGAATAAACTATTCAACAAAGAAGTCCGGGATCGTATCTGTGAGCTGGCCATCCGTCTGGCAAAGGCTGCATCCGCAGATGAATTTATGGCTGATATGGTTCAGTTTTACAAAGATTTCGGAGTGGGAAAACTGGGACTTCACAAGGCATTTCGTATTGCGCATACAGGAGAGAACGTTGAGATTATCCCGATTACCAACATTCCGGATGTGCGCCTTTCTGATCTTGTCGGCTACGAAATTCCAAAGCAGAAGCTGATCGACAACACGAAAGCGTTTGTCGAGGGCAAGAAAGCAAACAACTGTCTGCTTTTTGGCGATGCCGGAACCGGAAAATCCTCCAGCATTAAGGGTATCCTGAATGAATATTACGATCAGGGACTGCGAATGATCGAGGTTTACAAGCATCAGTTTCAGGATCTAAATGAGCTGATTGCACAGATCAAAAACAGAAATTATAAATTCATTATTTACATGGATGACCTTTCCTTTGAAGAGTTTGAGATTGAGTACAAATACCTGAAAGCTGTCATTGAGGGAGGCCTGGAAAAACGTCCGGACAATATTCTTATTTATGCAACCTCCAATCGTCGCCATCTGATTAAAGAGGATTACAGTGATAAAGAAGGAACAAGACAGGATATGCATACTTCCGACACCGTACAGGAGAAACTATCCTTGGTATACCGTTTCGGCGTCAGCATCTATTTTGGTGCACCGGATAAGAAAGAATTCCAGAAGATTGTTTCCACACTGGCCGAACGATACGGCGTGACGCTGCGTGAGGAAGAGCTTTTGGCAGAAGCGAACAAATGGGAACTGTCCCACGGCGGTCTGTCCGGCCGTACCGCACAGCAGTTTATCGATTATCTGCTCGGAAAACAGTAAAAAGAAAAAGGTCAAAAAGTCCGCTTGGTATTGGGAGCGGGCTTTTTGGGATATCCTTTGAAAAAGAAGGAGGAAAAGCATATATGCAGTATTCCACATTTGCTGCCATTGATATCGGCAGCTACGACGTCATTCTGGAGATTTTCGAGATCTCCAAAAAACAGGGAATCCGAAGCGTGGATAAGATCTGTCATCGGATGGAGCTTGGAAAAGATACGTACACGTTGGGAAAAATTCGCCCTGAAATGGAAGAAGAGCTGTGCCGTGTACTCGCAGATTTTGTGCGGATTATGGAAGGCTATCGCGTGGACGATTACCGTGCAACGGCATCCAGTGCGATCAGTGAGGCGTCGAACAGTCTCTATGTCCTTGGAAAAATTCATCAGCTGACCGGTTTTTCTGTCACTGTTCTCTCCAACTCGGAGCAGCGTTTTCTTAGCTATAAAGCGCTCGCGGCGATGGAGGACAATTTTAACAAGATCATTGAAAAGGGAACTGCGATTCTCGATCTTGACGGTGGCAGTTTTCAGATTTCCCTGTTCGACAAGGATGCACTTGTCACAACACAGAACATCCGCATGGGAAGTCTTCGCATCCGCGAGCGTCTTGCCGGAATTCAGAGTGAGACGGAACATTACGAAGAGATGGTCGAAGAGCTGATTTGGAATGAAGTATCGAGCTTTAAAAAGATGTATCTGAAAGACCGTAAAATCGAAAACATTATGCTGATCGGCGATGTTTTCACCGACAGTGTTTATCAGAATATCGAAGAAAAAACGACAAAAATCATTTCCCGTGAAAACTTTAATACCTGGTATGAGAAAATTATCCGTCAGTCACCGATGGAGCTTGCTGTAAAACTTGGTATTCCGCTGGAAAACGCTTCACTGATGTACCCGTCTGCTGTGATTTATAAATGTCTGATTGATATGATGGGTGCGGAGCATATCTGGATTCCGGGCGTGCATATGACACGTGGTATTGCATACGAGTATGCGGAGCAGATGAAACTGCTGAAAGGCGGTCATAATTTCGAAAATGATATTCTGATGGCGGCAAAAAATATCGGAAAACGGTACGCGGTGAATCGCCCGCACGTCCAGAACCTGGAGATGACGGCCCTTGCCATGTTTGATGCGACGAAAAAGATGCACGGCATGAAAGAACGCGAGCGGCTGCTGCTTCGGATGGCGGTGATGCTGCACGATGTCGGAAAATACATCAGCCTTAATAATGTAGCGGATTCTTCCTATAATATTATCATGTCAAACGAAATCATCGGACTGTCCCATATTGAACGGGAGATGGTCGCACTGATTGCAAAATACAATACGGCAGTGCTTCCATCCTACGATGAGCTGGTGATGGAATCGTCGCTTAGTGCAGAACAGTATCTGACCGTATCGGAGCTGACAGCAATCGTCCGTCTGGCGAATGCACTAGATCGGAGTCACCTGCAGAAAATCCAGTCGATCCGCGCTGCCTTAAAGGAGAGAGAACTGCATCTGTCTCTGACGGTTGACCGTGATTTCACACTGGAGCAGGGACTGTGCCAGGATAAATTAGATTTTTTCAATGAGGTATTCAGCATACAGCCGATTATTAAGATGAAACGGCAGATGTAAGGAGGCGAACAAGATGGATATAACACCATATAAGAAACCGGAATATTTTCGAAACCGGGAATTGAGCTGGATCAGCTTCGACGAGCGTGTTTTAAACGAGGCGCGGGATAAGAGTATTCCGCTGTTTGAACGTCTGAAATTTATCAGCATTACCTCCTCCAACCTGGATGAGTTTTATATGGTTCGTGTGGCTTCACTAAAAGACCAGGTGCATGCAAACTATACGAAAAAGGATCTGTCCGGCATGGATGCGAAGGAGCAGCTTACCGAAATCAGCAAACGGACGCATGAGCTGGTGCAGCTGCAGTACAATACGTACAATCGCTCGGCGGTTCCGTCTCTGGAGCACGTTGGCCTTACGATTATCAGTGAGCACGAGAAGCTGACGAAGGAGCAGGCGGAGTATGTGGATTCCTATTTTGAGGAAAACATTTACCCGGTTCTGACCCCGATGGCCATGGATTCGGCCCGCCCGTTCCCGTTGATCCGGAACAAAACATTGAATATCGGTGCACTGGTGCAGAAGAAAGAGGATTCGCTTCTGAGCCGTGCAGAGGATAAGAAAGAGAAGAAAGGCAAGGAGAAGGAAAAAGAGAAAGAACTGGAATTTGCGACGGTTCAGGTTCCTTCGGTACTGCCGCGTTTTATTCTGCTTCCGCAGGATGAAAAGACGGGACAGCGGTATGTGATTCTTCTGGAGGAGATCATCGAGCGGAACATTGGAAAGCTGTTCTTAAGCTACGATGTGGTCTGCGCGCATCCGTACCGTGTTATGCGAAATGCAGATCTTTCGATCGATGAGGATGAGGCTTCCGACCTGTTAAAAGAGATCCAGAAGCAGCTTAAAAAACGTCAGTGGGGAGAAGTGATCCGTCTGGAAGTGGAAGATAAGATGGATAAGCGGCTCCTGAAGATGCTGGAAAAAGAGTTTGACATCGATGAAGACGATCTGTTCCGGATTCCGGGACCGCTCGATCTGACGTTTTTAATGAAAATGTATGGGCTCGACGGCTTTGATGAGTATAAAATTCCAAAATACATTCCAGCAGCAGTTCCGGCGCTGATGAATGAGGATGACATTTTTACAAACATCCGAAAAGGAGACATCTTACTGCATCATCCTTATATGACGTTTGATCCGGTCGTGCAATTTGTACAGCAGGCAGCAAAGGATCCGGATGTACTGGCGATCAAACAGACACTGTACCGTGTGAGCGGCAATTCTCCGATTATTGCAGCACTGGCTCAGGCGGCGGAAAATGGCAAACAGGTTTCCGTACTGGTGGAATTAAAGGCACGGTTCGACGAAGAAAACAATATTGTCTGGGCGAAGATGCTGGAAAAGGCGGGATGCCATGTGATTTATGGTCTTCTGGGACTGAAAACACACAGTAAGATTACACTGGTGGTTCGGCGCGAGGAGACAGGCATTCGCAGATATGTACATCTTGGCACGGGAAACTATAACGATTCTACGGCAAAGCTGTATACGGACTGTGGCCTGTTGACATGCAATGCAAAGATCGGTGAGGATGCAACAGCAGTATTTAACATGCTTTCGGGCTATTCGGAGCCGGATCACTGGAACAAACTGGTGGTTGCGCCACTCTGGATGAAAGACAGATTCCTGCATCTGATTGCTATGGAGGAGGAACACGCGAAGAAGGGACAGAAAGCGCATATTATTGCGAAGATGAACTCGTTATGCGACCGCGATATTATTGCGGCGCTTTACAGTGCTTCGGCAGCCGGAGTAAAGATTGACCTGATTATCCGGGGAATCTGTTGTCTGAAGGTTGGAATCCCGGGTGTCAGCGAGAATATTACCGTTCGCTCGATTGTCGGCAATTTCCTGGAACATGCGCGGATTTTCTACTTCTACAGTGGTGGAAATGAAGAGGTGTTTATGGGAAGCGCGGACTGGATGCCGCGAAATCTGGAAAAACGGGTGGAGATTGTGTTCCCGGTTGAGGATGAGCAGATCAAGAAAGAAGTAATGCATATTCTTGATATCCAGATGAAGGATAATGTGAAAGCCAGTATTTTACAGGCAGACGGAACGTATACAAAGCCGGATAAGCGCGGAAAGATGCTGGTGAATTCACAGGAGTATTTCTGTAGGGAGGCAACGGAAAGAGCGGAAAAACCGAAAGAACAGGAAAACAGCAGGGTGTTTGTGCCGGCGGAACCGGTGGAATAGGTTTGGACGGACACGGATGTGGGCGCGGGAGCGCCCACTGCGTTGACATGAAAGAAGAATATGGTATGTTATGATGAGAAAGCGCTGCAGCTTTGAGAGTTGCGGCGTTTTTTTTGTGTCAAAAATAATCTGTCTGGTATTGGGAAAAAGAATGGCTATTCAGAACTCGTTTTGAAAATTGGTTTTGCGGGTGATTTTCGGGGATTTTACAAAGAGTGATCTGGAAAAATGGCTGGAAAAGAAGGGGATGGAGACGGAGATGAGAGAAAATGTAAAAGATTTTTGTAAAGTAGCCGGTTATTTTATTAACGGGTATTTTACAAAGCGGTGGTAGTGGGCTTTACGGAAGGAAAGGTATAATGAATCTCGACAAGACGAGGAGGAAGAAAAACGAATGTCAAATATTGTGTTGAAGAATGTCTGTAAATCTTATGATAAGGAACATTATGCGGTTCGGGATTTTTCGCTTGAAATACCGGATCGGGAGTTTGTGATTTTTGTTGGACCTTCCGGCTGCGGAAAATCGACGACGCTTCGGATGATTGCCGGTCTTGAGGAGATTACGAGCGGGGAGCTCTGGATTGATGGACAGCTTTGTAATTATGTAGAAGCAAAGGATCGCGATCTTTCGATGGTATTTCAGAACTACGCGCTTTATCCGAATATGACGGTATATGAAAACATGGCGTTTTCTCTGAAAATCCGGAAACAGCCCAAGGATGAAGTTGATAAAAAGGTACATGAGGCAGCTAAAATGCTTGGAATTGAGCATTTACTTGACCGGAGACCGGCAGCCCTTTCCGGCGGTCAGAAACAAAGAGTTGCGATTGGAAGCGCAATTATGAGACGGCCGAAAGCATTTTTAATGGATGAGCCGCTTTCGAATCTGGATGCGAAGCTGCGGGCACAGATGCGGGTGGAGCTGGCAAAATTACATAAGGAACTGAAAACGACGGTGATTTATGTTACACATGACCAGACGGAGGCGATGACGCTTGGTACAAAAATTATTGTTATGAAAGACGGTGTTGTGCAGCAGGCGGATACACCGGGGCAGATTTACCGCCATCCGGCAAACAAATTTGTGGCCGGTTTTATCGGAGCTCCGAGTATGAATTTTATGGAAACGATGGTGACGGAAAGAAACGGAGCGGTTTATCTGGAGGCAGACGGAGGAGTTACCCTTCGTGCAAAAGGAGAGAACGAAATGGTGCTTCGTCGCGCTTATCTCAGAAAAATGGTGATCTTAGGTCTGAGACCGGAGGATTTACAGGACGAAACAACCGCTTCCGCACATCGGATCTGTTACGAAGAGAATCAGTTGAAGGCATTTGTTGACCTGCGGGAGATGATCGGTGCAGAAGCGTATCTGCATATGAATACCGGAAAAAATCTGATTACAGCAAGAGTGCCTTCCGAGGTGCCGGTTACTGTAAAGGAAAGCATTACATTGTATGCAGATATGGAGAAAGCACAGATCTTTGATCCGTTTACAGAAGAAAATATTTTATCTCTGCCGGTTGAAAAAGAAGAACGTGCAACAGCATAAGAAGGAGCAAGAAGTGAAAAAAGTAATCGAAAAGTGTAAAAAAGCAGAAGTTTATATGTATCTAATCCCGAGTATGGTGATCTTTAGCATCTTTCTGTTTTATCCGTTTTTTAAAACCATTTATCTGAGCCTGTATAAGACAAACAAGCTTGGAGAAGCGAAATTGTATGTGGGACTGGACAACTATAAAAGCTTATTATCGAATCCATCCTTTTACAACAGTCTCTGGGTTACACTGGAATTTGTGGCGATTGTTGTAGTCGGAAGTATGGCGCTTGGCCTTCTGGGAGCAGTTCTTTGCAGCAAGGCTTTCCCGGGAATCCGGGTATTCAGTACTTCCTATGCACTCCCAATGGCAGTAGCATCGAGCTCAGGCGCCATGATTTTCAAGATTATTTTAAATCCCACGATCGGTATCGTAAACAAATTGCTGCATGTGAGCATTAACTGGGTCAGTGATCCGAAATATGCGCTGATCTGTGTGGCTGTCCTTACGGCATGGCTGAACAGTGGCATCAATTTCCTGTATTTTTCGGCGGGACTTGGAAACATTGATGATTCGATTTATGAGCGTGCTTCTGTAGATGGAGCGAATGCAGTACAGAAATTTTTTAAGCTGACACTGCCGGGACTTTCTCCGATCATGTTCTACACACTGGTTGTTAACATTATTCAGGCATTCCAGTCATTCGGACAGGTGAAAATCCTGACACAGGGAGGACCGGGAGAATCCACGAACCTGATTGTATATTCGATATACCGTGATGCGTTTTTTAATTACCGGTTTGGAAGCGCAGCCGCACAGTCCGTTGTTTTGTTTCTGATTGTCATGGCGCTTACCCTGGTTATGTTCCGCATGGAAAAGAGAGGAGTAAAATACTGATGTCTACAATAGCAACTACGATTGCCGGACCAAAAACTTATTCTGCAGAGGAGCTGCAGGCACTGCATCTGGCAATGAATGCAAAAGCAAAAAGAAAGAAAATGCTTCAGAAAACAGCGTTGGTTACCATGAACCTGATCGTTTGTCTGTTTATGCTGTTTCCGCTGCTTTATACCATCAGTGTAGCGTTTATGCCGTCCGGCGAGCTTTACACAATGGCAATGAACATCGTGCCAAAACATCCGACGCTGGAAAATTTCGTGGAAGCATTTCATAAAATTCCGCTGGTACGCTTTGTCCTGAACTCATTTTTGGTTGCGGGCAGCATTACGCTGGGTCAGATTGTAACATGTTCTCTTGCGGCATTTGCCTTCTCTTTCCTGAATTTCAAAGGAAAAAATGTTCTGTTTATGCTGGTCATGGCGACCATGATGGTGCCGGGTGAGGCAACCATTATTTCCAATTATCTGACAGTAGGAAGTCTCGGACTGCTCGATACCTATATTGTTCTGATCCTGCCTTCTCTTACCTCTGCAATGGGAATTTTCCTGTTCCGCCAGTTCTACATGACCTTTCCGATTTCGCTTTATGAATCGGCGAAGCTGGACGGCTGCGGGAATCTGCGGTTTATCGTAAAAATCCTGATGCCGCTGACAAAGTCAGCAATGGGAGCAATGGCGGTTTACACCTTTATCAATGCATGGAATATGTACATGTGGCCGCTGCTGGTTACAGGTTCGGACAGCAAGCGTACCGTACAGATTGGTATCAGTATGCTGAACAGCGTCGACGCACAGTCGATTACCCTGATGCTGGCGGGCGTGGTAATGATTATCATTCCATCCATTTCCATCTTTATCGTAGGCCAGAAGGCCTTAATCAAAGGAATGTTTTCAGGAGCAGTCAAGGGCTGATTCCTGTGACAGAAAAAAGAATAGAAAACTGTATGAAAAACGAGGAGAAAAAAATGAAGAAAAAAGTGATTGCATCGATTCTTGCGGCTTCTATGGCAGCTATGGCGCTTACTGGATGTGGAGGTGGAAAAACAACGAGTGAGGCACAGGGTGCAACAACGGATGAAACCACAGCCAGCACAGAGGCAGGAAGTACGGCAGATGGCGCAGAAGCACCGGATTTAAACCAGGATACGAAGGGAACCACGATTACCTTCTGGCATTCCATGGGCGGTGTCAATGGCGAGGCAATGGATTATCTTGTCAATAAATTCAATGAAGAGAATACCGATGGCATTACCGTTGAGGCGGTTTATCAGGGAGAATATGATGATACGATTAACAAACTGAAAAGTGCACAGATCGGAAATATGGGAGCAGACCTGGTACAGATTTATGATATCGGAACACGCTTTATGATTGATTCCGGCTGGGTCATTCCGATGCAGGAGCTGATTAATGCAGATGGCTATGACATTTCCCGGATCGAGCCGAATATCGCTGCTTATTATACGGTAAACAATGAGCTGTACTCGATGCCATTCAATTCGTCCACACCGATTCTGTATTACAACAAAGATATGTTTGAAAAAGCAGGGATCACTGAGGTTCCGACAAGCCTGGAAGGAATTCTTGCTATCGGTGATGATCTGAAAACAAAGGGCGGAGCCGGTGAACCGCTGGCACTCTCCATCTATGGATGGTATTTCGAACAGTGGCTCTGTAAACAGGGACTTCCCTATGCGGATAATGGAAATGGCCGTGATGCCGCTGCTACTGCAGTTGAATTTGATTCCAACGGCGGAGCGCTCAACATCTTAAATGAGTGGAAAGCCCTGAACGATGCCGACGTTGCACCAAACGTAGGCCGTGCCGGAAGTGATACCGCAACGACAGACTTTACTTCCGGAAAAGCAGCGATCACCCTTGGCTCTACCGCATCTCTGAAGCAGATTTTACAGGATGTCAATGGAAGCTTCGAAGTTGGAACCGCATATTTCCCGACAATCAAGGACGGCGATGAGGGCGGTGTTTCCATCGGAGGAGCATCTCTCTGGGCATTGAACAACAACGATGATGCAAAAGCAGCCGCCACCTGGAAATTTATCAAATTCCTGATTTCCCCGGAGTCTCAGGCATACTGGAATGCCGAGACTGGTTACTTCCCGGTAACAACAGCTGCTGATGAGGAGCAGACCTTCAAAGATAATGTGGCACAGTATCCACAGTTCCAGACCGCGATTGATCAGCTGCACGATTCCAAGCCGCAGTACGCCGGCGCACTTCTCTCTGTATTCCCGGAGGCAAGACAGATTGTGGAAACAGAAATCGAGAATATGATCAACGGAAACGAGACTCCGGAGAAAGCAGTAGAATCGATGGCTTCCCAGATCAACAGCTCCATCGAGGACTATAATCTGGTAAATGAATAAGAGACAGGCTTTACAAAAATAAGATTTCGTCCTATAGTGAAGAAAAACGAGTTCCCAAAGCGTGTTTGAACGGTTTCTATGAAGGGGAAGATCCGAGTTACGGAAATGATTTTTCAGATATGACTGGAAATGCGCCGGAGACAAAAATCCGGCGTGTTTCCGGATTTATAGTAAGCCTCCAAATAATGCAAAAGAGTCAGTACCGCTTTTTTAATTATTTTCAGGGTTTACGATAAAAGAAAAAAAGCTGCAGCCGGGACAAAAGATAGAAAAGAGTGCAGGTTTGGAAATGGGAACGGAAAATGGAGGACAGATACGAGATGAAAACAAAAGTATGGGCACACAGAGGAGCCAGTGCATATGCACCGGAAAATACACTGGAAGCGTTTCTTCTTGCGGCAGAGCAGGGAGCAGACGGTGTGGAGCTGGATGTACAGCTGACGAAAGATGGCGAGATGGTTGTTGTCCACGATGAAGAAATCGACCGGGTCAGTGACGGAAGCGGATTTGTCAAAGATTATACGCTTGCGGAATTGAAGAACCTGAATTTTAATAAGACACATCCGGAGTATCAGGATGTAAAAATTCCGACGCTTCGCGAAGTATATGAAGCATTAAAACCAACGGGAATGACGATCAATGTAGAGCTGAAAACCGGTATTTTCTGGTATAAAGACCTGGAAAAAAAGGTACTCGAGCTGACAAAAGAGATGGAGATGGAAGATCGCGTGATTTATTCTTCCTTTAACCATTACAGCATTGCAAAAATTCTGGAACTGGATCCGAAAGCCAGCACCGGCATCCTCTACGCAGATATTATTTATGATGTCGTGAATTATGCGAAAAAAATCGGAACAGGAGCTCTTCATCCGGCAACCTTTCATGTGCAGATGGCAGACTTTCTTCAGCAGTATGTGGAAAGCGATCTTGCGGTGCATGTGTGGACGGTCAATGATAAGGCGGAGATCGAGCGTCTGATGGAGGCCGGTGTTGACGCAGTCATCACTAATTATCCGGATGTGGCCGTTTCCTGCCGCAACGCGAAGTGATACCGATTGGAGAAAAAAAGCTGTTCCTTTTGGATATCGACGGAACCATCTGCGTGGGGAACCGTCTGATTCCGGGAGCAGACCGGTTTTTAAACGGACTGTCCGAGTACGGTGGAGATTATGTGTTTATCACAAATAATACGACGATGAGCGTAGCAGATTACCGGAAAAAATTTGCAAAGCTGGGCATCCCGACAACAAGCGCGAACTTTCTGACGGCTTCTGTTGCAACAGCGCATTATCTGAAGCAGAAATATGGATCCCGTCCCGTCTATGTGCTGGGAACGGACTCTCTGATCCGGGAATTGGAGAGCTTCGGTGTGTGTACCACCCACGATCCGGAGAAAGAAGGAATTGCATGTGTGCTTGCAAGCTATGACAATGAACTGACGTATCAAAAACTGACGGATATCTGTCGGCTGTTGACAGAGCGCCCGGAGCTCGATTACGCTGCAACGAACCCGGACTATGCTTGTCCGATTGAATTCGGCTACGTGCCGGATTGCGGTTCCATCTGCGAGATGATCGGACATGCGGTCCACCGCATGCCGACTTATATCGGAAAACCAGGTACACGGATGGTTGAGATGGCACTTGATATGACAGGTAGAACCCGCGATGAGGCTGTTCTTGTGGGAGACCGTCTCTATACGGACATTGCGTGCGCAAACATGGCGGATATTTCTGCAGCCCTTGTGCTTTCAGGCGAATCTACACGCGAAGAAATGCAGAACTCGCAGTATCTTGTGGAGTATGTCTATCCATCCGTGAAGGAAATGTATGCGGATTGGGTGTATGGACAAAAAAAGAAATGCTCTTAAAATTCCGAAATGGTTATGGTTTTGGAACAAAAAAACAAAAAGAAGAATTCTGAGAGGAGAACCTTTTTCCGAAGGAGTTCTTCTTTTTTGTTGCGGAAAAGGATACTTTCCGGATACGGGATAAAAGCCTGGGACGGTATAGAAAAAGCTTGCCAAAAGAGGGAATTTCCCTATATAATGATTCAGACTATAACATGAAAAAGAAAACGGTCAGGAGATCGGAAAATTCCAATACAACAGAAGAAGGAGAATTTATGCATGAGTATTTTAAATGTAGAACATCTGTCCCACGGCTTCGGCGACCGTGCGATTTTTGAAGATGTATCGTTCCGCCTGCTAAAGGGGGAGCACATCGGTCTGGTAGGTGCAAATGGCGAGGGAAAATCAACCTTTATGAACATCATTACCGGAAAGCTGATGCCGGATGAGGGAAAGGTTGAGTGGGCAAAAAATGTCCGTGTCGGCTATCTGGATCAGCATACCGTTTTGGAAAAAGGTATGACGATCCGTGATGTATTAAAAAGCGCTTTTTCCTGGCTGTATGAGATGGAAGAGCGGATGAACACGATCTGCGATTCCATGGGAGATGCCTCCGAGGACGAGCTGAATCAGATGATGGAGGAACTTGGTGTGATTCAGGAGATGATGGATGCACACGATTTCTACATTCTGGATTCGAGAATCGAAGAGATCGGCCGTGCACTCGGCCTCGAGGAGATCGGTCTCGAACGCGATGTCACTGAGCTTTCCGGCGGACAGAGAACGAAGGTCCTTCTGGCAAAACTGCTGCTGGAAAAACCGGATATCCTTCTTTTAGATGAGCCGACCAACTACCTGGATGTGGAACATATCACCTGGCTGAAACGATACCTTGAAGAGTATGAAAATGCCTTCATTCTGATCTCTCACGATATCCCATTCCTGAACAGTGTTGTCAATCTGATCTATCATATGGAAAACAAAGAGCTGAATCGTTATGTGGGTGATTACGATCACTTCCAGGAGGTTTATGCGGTCAAAAAAGCACAGAAGGAAGCTGCTTATAACCGCCAGCAGCAGGAGATCAGTGAACTGAAGGATTTCGTGGCACGAAACAAAGCCCGTGTGGCAACCAGAAACATGGCTATGTCACGGCAGAAGAAGCTGGATAAGATGGATGTGATCGAGCTTGCGAAAGAAAAACCAAAGCCGGAATTTCATTTCCGCACTGCGCGCACTTCGGGCCGCTTCGTTGTGACTGCAAAAGAACTTGTGATCGGCTATGAAGAACCGCTCTCCAGACCGTTGACCTTTGCGATCGAGCGTGGCGAAAAGATCGTGCTCACCGGTGCCAACGGAATCGGAAAAACAACACTCTTAAAGAGCATCCTCGGTTTGATCCCATCCCTTGGCGGAGACGTGGAGCTTGGAGATTATCTGGAAATCGGATATTTCGAGCAGGAAATGCCAAAAGGAAACACCAACAGCTGTATCCAGGAAATCTGGGAAGAATTTCCATCCTATACCCAGTATGAAGTCCGCGCAGCGCTTGCCAAATGCGGTCTTACCACACAGCACATTGAAAGCCTGGTGCGTGTGCTCTCAGGAGGAGAACAGGCAAAAGTTCGCCTCTGCAAACTGATTAATCGCGAAACCAATCTTCTTGTCCTCGATGAGCCGACCAACCACCTCGATGTAGACGCAAAAGATGAGTTAAAAAATGCGTTGAAGGAATATAAAGGAACCATTCTTATGGTCTGCCACGAACCGGAATTCTACGACGGTCTGGCAACGAGTGTATGGGACTGCTCGGAGTGGACAACAAAAGTGATTTAACCGAATCAAGTAAGTCCTCTGGTTCCATTGCGAATATCCGCTTGACATTTATATATTGAAAAAACAGCCACAAACAGAGAGTGAGCGAGATTGTTTGTGGCTGTTTTACTGCAACTTAAAAAATCAGATAATATATTTTAAATACAGAATTGCATGTATTTTTCTAAAAATAAGAAAATTCGAAAAAAGGTGTTGACTTTTGCTTTGGGCGGTGTTATTATAACTAAGCTGTCAGCGAGAGCTACAGTGAATGAGTTCTTTTGAAACAGAAAAACCTAGTTCGGAGCCGGGTGGCTGCCGCGGGTTACAAGAACTGCTTCAAAAAAACTTGAAAAAAGTTCTTGACAAAAGCAAATGAGTTTGA
>NZ_QUJD01000003.1:0-234497 GCF_003480555.1 Blautia sp. AM29-29 | reverse complement strand
TCTAATCCATTTCGGAATAAATATCTTCTGCTTTTAAGTTAATGACATTGTGCTTTTGCAGGGTTTTGCTATGGGCGTTTTTAAGGGATGACTTCTCAAATACGCTATGGGTCTCTGACCGGTGCATGTTTCAAAACAGCAGATCAGCCATAAATTCTGTCATTTGAAATGATGCTGCAGGAAGAGGTGGAATTACGCAAGATGCTTCCGGAAGTGTTCTATGACAGCAACGGATTCTGCACTGACAGGTTTCGGAACAGCGGACGGTTTTGCAAGAAAATAGCCCTGCAGAAGATCAACATCCAGTTCCAGTACCTTCAAAAGTTCAGCTGGAGTTTCCAGACCCTCGGCAATGATTTTCATGCCTCTTTGATGTGCATAGGAAACAATATTTTCTACGATCTGCTGCTTGTCCGGATCGGAGTCGATATCGCGGATGATGGAAAGATCCAGCTTGATATACGCCGGTGCAAGCTCCAGAAGCGTTTTTTCATTGCTGTAGCCGCTGCCGTAGTCATCCAGGGCAAATACACCGGAAAATCCCGGCATCTCACGTTTTTTCAACAGAGCTGTAAGATCCTGTGAATCCTCCTCTGTGATCTCGATGACAATCCGATCCTGAAGAAAGCTGTATTGTTCGACGTAAGCCACTGACTCATCGTGATTCATGTATTGGCTTGCAATCGAATTGACAAAGAGAAGCTCATCACCGCGTATCTGATGGGTGGAGAGGAATGTGGCATAGGATTTTGCAGAGAGAAACATAGTCAGACGTTCTATTTCATGCAGGCACTCTTCCTCGTGAGCCAGCTGCAGGATCTGATCCGGACGAGTAAGTGCCGGGAGATTTCCGCGCATCAGCGCCTCGTAGGCGTAGATACTGCCGTCCGCAGCGGAAACAATTGGCTGGAAGTAATACGTAAACAGCTCTTCATTCAACATTTTATGGAACAGGCGGCGCATCTCGGTTTCCTTTGCGTTTTTTGTAAAAAGCTCCAGATCGAATTCGGTAATGTACCCTTTTTCTGCTTTCTTTACCTGGTACATTGCGAAATCCGCATATTTTTTCAGCGTAGACAGATCTGTACTGTTTTCCGGATACCAGGAAACTCCGCCGGAAAGGCGAAGGGGCAGTTTACGACCGCTTGGCAGCTCCAGGGCTGTATTTGAAACCGCAAGGGAAAGATTCTGCAGAAGTGCTCGAATTTCTTCCTGCGATTGGTAGCCGTAGAACAGAAGATTAAATTCATCGCCGGAAATACGGGCACAGAGCGTTTTAGCCGGCACAGAGGAGATAAAACACTGTCCTGCCTGCCGGATATAGGCATCGCCCCAGTCGTGGCCGAAGGTGTCGTTGGTGCGTTTTAGATTGTCAAGGTCGATCATCAGAAGGGCAGCGTGACCGAGAACTTCCGAATGCTCAAAAAGAGCTTCACTTTCCCGCTGAAACGCGCGTCGATTGTAGAGACCGGTCAATGCATCGTAATCACGCTCGTGCTCTATGCGCTGCCGTTCCAGCATAACGGAGGTAAAATCTTCGACAAGTCCGATCTGCGCATAGCCCTCGCGGGAGGTCTCCATACGGATGTAGCGGATTGTTCCGTCAGAAAATGAAATTTCATACACCTTAGAATGCCCGACCCATACGGTATGAGAATGTGTCTGGTCAAATTCACGCAGCATCTGCTGGAAATACCGGGTGGAAAGCCCGGAGACATCTTCAGATGGAAGGTTGAGCATGGGAAAAAAGTTCTTTGTGACATAGACCGTGTTGAGATCAAAACGCATCTCATAGCCACCCAGTTCAATACTTGCCATTTCCATGATACGCAGGAATTTTGTGGAGGTTGTCAGAATAATGTGGATACTGCCGTCATCGGAAAAGTCACCTTCTTCCAGGTAATTGGGAAGATAGGCAGCCTTTTCTTTCTCTGTAAGATATAGGGGAAAGATCAACGACCTGTCCCATCTGCTCAAGCGTATAGGCGGTATCGGCGTAGGCGGAAAAAATATTTGGCATGGCAAGGGCACCAACCCTTCCTTTGGCGGCATCGAGAACGTTTTTTTCCAGGTCATTGATGCTGCCCTGACTGGAGGCTTCGACCGTAATATGCTCTTTTTTTCCGATCGTTGTATTGAATTCCTCAACAAGACGTTCAAAGGAAGCTAACTGATCTCCGTTGTAATACGTCCATACGGTCAGCGTAACGGGTTTGTCGGAGGCGCGGCATCCGCCAAGAAGCGATACAGCGAGAACAGAACTCAAAAGAAAGGTTGTGACTTGATTTGAAAGAATTATAACATAAAGGAACAGGAGCCGCAATCGAAATTAAGCCGTGGAACAGAAAAGTTGTTACAGTTCACTGGTTCCCAGCGAACTGTAACATTCGCAGCCCTCATTTAAAGTTTTGCTTCGCAAAAGGAGGGCTGCTCACGCCTGAATCACTTTCTTACGCAGCGAAACAGCAAGTGTTTCACTGTTGAGTGAACAGTAACGAAAAGTTACCTGTTGTTTGCCGGGTACCGGTGAAGTGTAATGCAGCAGGAAAGAATCCGGTAAAGGAAAAAAGCTCCGCCGGAAAAAAAGGTGGTATTTCCGGTGGAGCTCTGTGAAAAAAGTGATCAGAATTTTACTGATGATAATAGGAGAGGAAGTCGGTGATCTTTTCAACCGCATCCTTTAAAACTTCAATTCGCGGCAGGTAAACAACGCGGAAGTGATCCGGCTGACCCCAGTTGAAGCCGCCGCCGTGGACAATCAGAAGCTTCTTGTCGCGCAGCAGATCGAGAGCAAATTTTTCATCGTTTGTAATATTGAATTTTTTAGTGTCAATTTTCGGGAACATATAGAACGCAGCTTTTGGTTTGACTGCGGTAATGCCCGGAATATCGCAGAATGCTTTGTAAACGTATTCACGCTGCTCGTAAATCCGTCCGCCCGGAATGATGTAGTCGTTGACACTCTGGTGGCCGCCAAGAGCGGTCTGGACAACGGACTGTGCCGGAACATTGGAGCAGAGACGCATGTTGGAGAGCATTTTGAGCCCTTCAATATAGTCCTTTGCGATAGCTTTATTTCCACTTAAGATCATCCAGCCGATACGGAAGCCTGCGATCATGTGTGATTTGGAAAGACCACTGAAGGTGACACAGAACAGATCCGGTGCGAGGGATGCAATGGAAACATGCTCAAGACCGTCCATGACGAGCCGGTCATAAATTTCATCGGAAAAGATGATCAGCTGATGTTCTCTGGCAAGCTCGACAATCTGCTGCAGTACCTCTTTCGGATAGAGTGCACCGGTCGGGTTATTCGGATTGATGATAACAATCGCTTTTGTGCGGTCGGTGATTTTTTTTCGCATATCATCGATGTCCGGATACCATTCGGACTGTTCATCGCAGATGTAGTGGACGGCTTTTCCACCGGCCAGCGTTGCACAGGCAGTCCAGAGAGGGTAATCCGGGGATGGGATGAGGATTTCATCCCCGTCATCCAGAAGAGCGGACATACAGAGGTTGATCAGCTCACTGACGCCGTTTCCTGTATAAATATCATCAATAGAAACATTTGGCAGTTTCTTTAACTGTGCGTATTGCATGATTGCTTTTCTTGCGGAGAAAAGTCCCTGGGAAGGAGAGTAGCCCTCACAGTCGGTAAGCTGATGACTCATATCATAGATGACCTCATCCGGGGTACGGAAACCAAAAGGAGCCGGATTTCCAATGTTCAGCTTCAGAACCTGCGTGCCGCACGCTTCCATGCGGTTGGCTTCTTCTACAACAGGTCCGCGGACATCATATAAGACATTGTCTAGTTTCGATGATTTTTTAAATTCTCGCATAGGGGAACCTCCTGTTTTTGTCTGGAAAAGGGAAGCGGCAGATGGATCAGAACAAGATTCTGTCGAATCAGAAACCGTATCTGCCGTATAGTTTACTGTGGAATCTTTTGCAAGCAGCCAGTCGGGATCGACCTGGAGCACATCGGCCAGAAAGTGAAGAATGTCGGAGCGCGGAACCGTTTTTCCGCTGACATACTGGCTGACATGGCTTTTCCCAAGCTTCACACCGCGCCGCTGGGCCGCTCGGATCAAATCGACCTGCTTGAACTGTTTCGCCTGCATGGCCAGTTTCAGACGGTCGGAAAAGGTTTCATTTGTCATAGAAAATCTCCTTAAGATAGAATACAAAATAAAAAAAAGTTCAAAACTGTACTTATTGTAGCATGGACAAGAAAAAAGTTCAATAGAAAAACTGAAATTTGTAAAAATGTTAAAAAGTTCAAAATTAAAGCGAAACAAGTTCAATTATAATATTGTCTATTCTGTACAGGTAAAGCGTTAAACCTTGCGCATTTTGCAAATTGACAAACGATGAGATTTCGGTAGAATAAAAAATAGGATGCTATGCGTTTCTGTTGGGATCCGCCAACAGAAACGAGAGTACATTGGGAGAAAAAGGGAGGAAAATGTATGGGGGAAGGTCATAAAAAATTGAATATTTCCGACTGTATGGGACTTGCGATCGGACAGATCATCGGTTCAGGCATCATGGTACTGACAGGAATCGTCATCGGTCTGACAGGACATGGCATTGCCGCAGCGTTTATTTTAGGCGCCGTGCTTGCCATTATCACCTGTGCACCGTTTATTATCCTGACGTCCGCAATCCCGTCATCAGGCGCCGGATTTACCTATATCCGACGTTTGCTGGGCGAAAAAGCCGGATTTATGTACATTGCGATGTTTGTCTTAAGCCAGGTTCTGATCGCAACGTACGCGAAAGGCTTTGCAAGCTATTTCTGCTCGATTTTTCCGCAGTTTGGCGAGTCGGCTGTCGCAATGGCAGCACTTGTTATCTGCACCGCCATCAATCTTATCGGACTGAAATCGAGCGCACTGGTGCAAAAGGGCATGGTTGTGCTGCTGCTTTTGAGCCTGTTCTTATTTATTGTATTCGGACTGCCCAAAGTAAGCTGGGATGCTCTGAAACCGACGGTATCCAACCTGATGCCGAACGGTCCGAAGAACTTTTTCACAGGTGTAGCACTTTTGAGTTTTGCGTGCGGAGGCGCAAAATTCGTTGCGGAGAACGGTGATGATATCGTGGAGCCGTCCCGCACGATTCCAAAGGTTATCGTGCTTTCCACGAGTATCGTTGCTGTATTCTACGTGCTGATCGGTATCGTGGCAGGCGGCGTGCTTCCGGTCGAAACGGTCGCATTTCAGAACCTGACGCTTGTCGCGCAGGAGATTTTTCCAACCTGGCTGTACCTGTTCTTCGTGTTCGGCGGTGCTGTATTTGCACTGCTCACCACCCTGAATGGAACCTTGAGCTGGGTGACGCGAGGACTGCAGGCGGCCGCAAAACAGGGCTGGCTGCCGGAAAAAACTGCGGAGGAGAATAAAAACGGTGTTCCGGTGATCCTTCTGATGGTCTTTTTCCTGATGGGCGCTATTCCGATCCTTACGGGAATGGATCTGACATTGATTTCAAACATGGGTGTCGGAACCGATATGGTGACGGAGTTTATGGTGCTGCTGGCCTGCTGGCGTCTGCCGGATATCTTCCCGGAAGAGTATCAGAAGTCTGCGTTTTGCATGAAAAAGCGGACACTTCACATTCTGCTGTTTTTCATCGGCATTCTGATGATCGGAACCTCGTATGTCAATCTGTCGGATCTTACCGTTCCAGCGGCGATCGCATGCGGCATCTATATTCTGGTGATGTTTGTTTACACGCAGGTCCGATATCCGTATGTGAAGGCAAAACAGGAAAAGAAAGAAAACAGATAAAGAAGAGAAATGGAGAAGAAACATGAGGGCAACAACAAAAGAGCAGGGCTTTTACAGCCAGATTTTTAAGCTGGTTCTGCCGATTGTGATTCAGAATCTTTTAAGCGCGGCAGTCAACTCTGCCGATGTCGTGATGCTGAACTACGTGGGACAGTCCGCTATTTCCGCGGTATCCCTGGCATCCAACTATGCAAATGTATTATTTATGGTTTATTACGGACTGGGAACAGGAGCAACACTTCTGTGTGCCCAGTACTTTGGAAAGGGCAATATGCGCGCAATTCAGACTGTCGAGGGAATCGCACTTCGATTCTCTGTCATCATCTCCGTTGTTGTGGCAGGAATTGCTTTTACCATGCCACAGATGATGATGCGTCTGTTTACAGATAATGCGGAGCTGATCCGGATCGGTGCTTCGTATCTGCGCGTCATGGGTGTGACCTACCTGTGCTGGGGTATTACGGAGATCTATCTTGCGGTGCTTCGAAGCCTCGGCCGTGTGACGATCAGCATGGCGATGAATATGATGGCATTCGCACTGAACGTATTTTTCAACGCATGCTTCATTTTTGGCCTCTTCGGATTTCCGAAGCTTGGAGCAACCGGTGTTGCAATCGCAACGGCGATGTCGCGTGTCATTGAACTGATCGGCTGCGTGATTGTGTCGATTATGAGTAAGGATATCAAGCTCGATCTGCGGTACATGTTCATCCGCAACAAGCTGCTGTTTTCCGATTTTGTGAAGCTGTCACTTCCGGCGCTTGGAAATGATCTTTCCTGGGGCGTTGCATTTTCGATGTATTCTGTGATCCTGGGGCATCTGGGAAGCGATGCGGTAGCGGCAAACTCGCTCGTTGTCGTTGTAAGAAATATCGGAACTGTGCTGTGCTTTGGTGTGGCAAGTGCGGGCGGTATTCTGCTTGGAAATGTTATGGGAGAAGGAAATCTGGAAAAGGCGAAGGAATATGCGTCTAAACTGCTGAAGCTGACGGTTGTTACCGGAGCTGTGGGCGGACTGGTTGTACTGGGTATCACGCCGTTTGTACAAAAGTTTGCTTCTTTAAATGAGACCGCGATGCATTATCTGAAATATATGCTGCTGATCAACACCTATTATATTATGGGGACGGCCGTCAATACAACGCTGATTGCCGGAGTATTCCGTGCCGGAGGTGACACAAAGTTCGGATTGATCTGTGATACCATTGATATGTGGTGTTACGCAGTGCCGCTTGGATTTATTGCAGCGTTTGTCTTCAAGCTTCCGGTTCTCTGGGTTTATTTCCTGCTGTGCACAGATGAGTTTGTAAAATGGCCGTGGGTTCTGAAACGGTATAAGAGCGGACTGTGGGCAAAAAACATTACGCGGGATCATCTGTTTGAGGATGAAGAAAAAGAATAGATGATATAGAAAAAGACATCTGCAGAGGTGAAAAATCACTTCGTCAGATGTCTTTTTCAAACACGCTCTAACTGTGCTGCAAGAGTCAAAGAAACAACAGCGGAAAGTCAGAATGGTTATAGCATAGCGGATCGGAAACGGGTATGATCAGACCGTAAAAGGATAGTGCAAAAGTTTTAAAGAACGGTATATCCTTTGCTCTTTAAGCTTGCTTCTGTCTCGTACACATCAGGTACATGGAACACCATGATCGGGCAGCCGGACTCGCGGTTGAAAGAGAGATAGATATAGTCGATGTCGATATTTGTCTCAAGCAGTGTTTTCAGAAGGGAATTTAAGTTACCCGGCTGATCAACTACCTCGACACCGAGTACATCCGTCTGGCGTGTCATGTAACCGGCAGCCTGAAGCGCCTGCTCTGCTTTATCCGGATCGGAAACGACCATGCGGACAATGCCGTACTCTGCGCTGTCGTTGTTGACAGAACCTAAAATATTGACGTCGTTTTCAAACAGAATCTGTGTGATCTGCTGCATCGTGCCTTTTTTATTTTCTGCGAAAATAGAAAGTTGTTTTAACATAATGGGGCCTCCTAAAATTGATCTCTGATTCCATTATACTGCCAAAATCAAACGCGTCAACGAATTTTGTAAAAGAAGACGAAAAAAAGGTAAAAAAGCGTATCGTTTACAGAAAATCAATAGAATAAAAACATCAATATAAAAAAATAAAAAAAGAAATCAATGAGCGAAAAAAAGACAGAAAAGTCGGATAATAAGAGAAAATGCACAAAATACAAATAAAATATGAGAAAACGGGTGAAAAAACTTTTGCATAATGACGAAAAATGCGTTACAATAAAAGCGCTATATGTGAATTTATTATTGGGAGGTATTAGAATTATGGCAACATTTTATGCATCAAAAACAGGAGAAGTATCTGCTAGAGAAAAAGAACATTCCGCGCTGGTACGTGAACTGGCCGGTGAGTGTATGACACTTCTTGAAAACGACGGAACCCTGCCGCTTGCCGGTGCAGGAAAAGTCGCAGTTTATGGTAACGGCGTCCGCCACACGGTAAAAGGGGGTACCGGTTCCGGAGACGTTAACACAAGAACGGTTGTTACGATCGAACAGGGCTTAAAAGAGGCCGGCTTTGAAATTCTGACTGGTAAATGGCTCGATGAATATGACAAAGTGCTTGCAGATGCGCAGGCTGCATATCAGGCAGAGCTGGCAAAAAAAGCAGAGGAGCTTCACGTTCCGATTTTTGCTGTTATGTTCTCGGAAGTATTTGCACAGCCTGACGTGCCGGTAATTACCGAAAAAGAGGACACCGATACCGCTATCTATGTTCTGTCAAGAAACTCCGGTGAAGGTGCAGACCGCTATAACAGAGCATGCGATTATCTGCTCGGCGAAAACGAGCTCGCTGACATTGCCTATCTGGCAGAGCATTATGAGAAAACAGTTTTAATTTTGAATATTGCGAACCTTGTAGACACCACAGAGTTAAAGAAAATCAAAGGACTGAATGCAATTCTTCTTGCAGGACAGGCCGGAAATGCAACCGGAAACATCGTTGCAGACGTTGTTCTCGGAAAGAGCATCCCATCCGGAAAGCTGACTGATACATGGGCTGCTTCCTATGAAGACTATCCGTCCTCAAAAAATTTCAGCCACAACAACGGCGACACCAACGATGAGTATTACAGCGACGGCATTTATGTCGGCTACCGTTATTTTGACACCTTCAACGTAACCCCGAACTACTGCTTCGGCTACGGCAAAGGCTATACCGATTTTGAGATGGAAGTAAAGGGCGTGGAGGCAGACGCCAAGAACGTTACCGTTACCGCATCCGTAAAGAACATTGGTGATACATTCGCCGGAAAAGAAGTCGTACAGGTTTACTATTCCGCACCGGAGGGAACGATTGAGAAACCGTATCAGGAGCTTGGCGGCTTCGGAAAATCCGATCTGCTCTCGCCGGGTGAGTCCCAGACGATTACCATTTCCTTCCCGACGAGATCTATGGCTTCCTACGATGAGAAAAAAGCAGCATGGGTACTCGAGGCAGGAACGTATTACATCCGTGTCGGCAACAGCTCCAGAACAACGAAAGTGGCAGCAGCCCTAAATCTCAAAGAGACCGTTGTTACGGTTCAGGGAAAGAACCTCTTCCCGGCAGATGACGCTCCACAGGAACTCTCCAAAGCAGGCGTAACACCGTACAGCTATGAAGGTGAGGCAGAAGAAAAAGCAGCTGCAAAACAGATCGATATCTGCAGCAAATGCATCAAGACGGAGACTGTTGTCTACAGTGAGACGCCGGAAGCATTCCCGGCTTATGAGGGAGAGAAGCTGACAGCGGCAGATGTAAAGAGCGGAAAAGCGACGTTAAAAGATCTCGTATCGCAGCTGACCGTAGAGGAGATGGCTGCCGTCTGCAATGGTACTGCAGACGGACTTGGCCAGGAAGGATTTATCGGATCTTCTTCCGATATGGCGCCTGGAGCAGCGGGAGATACAACTTCCATTCTTCTTGAGGACAGAGGTATTTACAATACGATTCTTGCAGACGGTCCGGCCGGTCTTCGTCTGATTCCGCACTTTGTCGTTGATGCAGACGGAAAGATGGTATCCTCCGGAAATCCTCTGGAAGATGCGTTTAACAAAAATGAAATCGAAGTTCCGGAAGGCGGCACGGAGTATTTCCAGTACTGCACCGCAATCCCGGTAGCAGCGCTTCTTGCGCAATCGTGGAACATGGATCTGATCCGGAAATGCGGTGATATCGTCGGAAAAGAGATGGAAGAATTCCACATTTCCGTATGGCTGGCGCCTGGCATGAATATTCACAGAAATCCGCTTTGCGGAAGAAATTTCGAGTACTACTCGGAAGATCCGCTGGTGGCAGGTATGTGTGCCGCAGCCGATACCAGAGGAATCCAGTCCCATGCCGGAATCGGAACCAGTATCAAGCACTTTGCAGCCAACAACCAGGAAGATAACCGTATGTACGTCAATGAGCACATCAGCGAGCGCGCAATGCGTGAAATCTATCTGAAGGGCTTTGAAATCGCAGTCAAGACAGCACAGCCGATGACGATCATGTCTTCCTACAACCTGGTAAACGGTGTGCATACTGCCAACAGCCACGACCTCCTGACCGCAGCAGCAAGAGATGAGTGGGGCTTCGCAGGCTATGTCATGACCGACTGGGGAACCTCAGAGGACATGAGCGGATTGTTCGCTTACAAATATAACCTGAAATATGGACATTCCACTTCAAGAGAGTGTGTTCTTGCAGGAAACGATCTGCAGATGCCTGGCCAGCAAGGAAACCGTCAGGAAATTGTAGCATCTGTTGCAGACGGAACTCTGCCGCTTGGACAGCTTCAGACCTGTGCATACCGCATTCTGAATGTTGTTCTGCAGTCCCTCGCCTATGATGACTGCAAACCATACGGTGATCAGTTCGATCTCGAAGAGGCAGTTACCGTTACAAAAGCATAAAAAATCAAAAAACATAGAAGCAGCCCCGCAGACCTTTACCATAAGGCTTTGCGGGGCTGCTTTTTGTACGGTCAAAGGAGCAAGGCTGTGACTGCAAGAGATAAGCGATTTCCGCAATCTGCAAGCCCAGCTTGGTGGCATAAAATGTAAAAAGCTCACGAAAGAACTGTAAAACTGGAGAAAAATACAGAATAAAATCGGTAAAAAAATAAAAAATAGTGAAAAATGCACAAAAAGATTGTCCATAGAGCAAATAGTGTGTTATAATGAATGCATCTATTAAAACAGGGGGATAGATTATGGCAAAAGAAATGATAGCAATGCTTCTTGCCGGAGGTCAGGGATCTCGCCTTTATGCGCTGACCGAGAAGCTTGCAAAACCGGCAGTTCCATTTGGCGGAAAATATAGAATCATCGATTTCCCACTTTCTAACTGCGTAAATTCCGGAATTGATACCGTAGGTATTCTGACACAGTATCAGCCAATGGTGTTAAATGAGTACATAGGAAACGGCCAGCCGTGGGATCTGGACCGCCTCCATGGAGGTGTTCACGTGCTGCCTCCTTATCAGAAAGCCTCAGGTTCTGACTGGTATAAAGGAACTGCAAATGCCATCTACCAGAATATTCCATTCATCGAGAGCTACGATCCGGAGTACGTCATCATCCTTTCCGGAGACCAGATCTGCAAACAGGACTACAGCGATTTCCTCCGCTTCCATAAGGAAAAGGGGGCAGAGTTCAGCGTTGCGGTTATGGAAGTACCGTGGGAGGAAGCATCCCGTTTCGGACTTATGGTAGCAGATGAAAATGACAAAATCACCGAGTTTCAGGAAAAACCAAAACAGCCGAAATCCAATCTGGCATCCATGGGTATCTACATTTTTAACTGGGATATCCTGAAAAAATATCTGATTGAGGACGAGGCAGACCCGAATTCTTCGAATGATTTCGGAAACAACATCATCCCGAATCTTTTAAAAGACGGACGCAATATGTACGCTTATCACTTCAGCGGATACTGGAAAGATGTAGGAACCATCTCCTCCTTGTGGGAGGCAAACATGGAAATCCTCGATCCGGAACACAGCGGAATCAACCTGTTTGACAATAACTGGAAGATTTACAGCCGAAACAGCGGAAAAACAGGCCATAAGATCACCGAAACCGCTGTTGTGGAAAACTGTATGATCACCGATGGCTGCCGTATTGCAGGTCATGTCAAACATTCGATTCTGTTCTCCGGCGTAAAAATCGCAGAGGGCGCAGAAGTAGAAGATGCCGTTATCATGGGAGGAACCGTGATCGAATCCGGAGCAGTCGTGAAACACTGTATTGTTGCGGAAAACGTTGTGATTGGCCAGAATGCCGTGGTAGGAGAAATGCCGCATGACGGTGAAAAAGGTGTTGCCACCATCGGATCCGGAATCCATATCGGTGAGCGTGCCAAAGTAGGACCAAATGCAATGGTAAATGCAAATGTAAAGGATGGTGAAGAAGAATGGTAAACGCAAATGCAGATGCACTGGGCATCATTTTCCCAAACAGTTATGATGAGCAGGTACCGGATCTGGTAAACGAGCGTCTGATGGCCTCCATTCCTTTTGCCAGCCGTTACCGCATGGTGGACTTTATTTTATCCAGCATGGTAAACTGCGGAATCGGAAATGTATCCATTATCGTCCGCAAAAATTACCATTCGCTGATGGATCATCTCGGCTCCGGACGTGAGTGGGATCTCGCCAGAAAAAAAGGCGGCTTAAACATTGTTCCGCCTTATTCCGAGAAGAAAATTCAGGTGTATTCCGGAAGAGTGGAAGCACTGGCAAATGTTCTCGATTTTCTGAAATGGCAGAAAGAAAAATATGTTGTTATGGCGGACACCAACATTGCCTGCAATTTTGATTTCAAAGAGATGCTGAATCAGCATATCGAAAGCGGCGCAGATGTTACTGCAGCTTATACCAAGCAGCCGATTCCGGAAGGCGTCAGAAGCTCTTACGAGAAAACCAATTATCTGCACTACACCTTCTCCATGGCAGGACAGAAGATCAGCAAGATCTTTGTAAACTCGGAGGAAAACGGAGTACAGAATGTATCGATGAATATCTACGTGATGGAGCGTCAGCTTCTGATCGACGAAATCAAAAAAGGCTTTGTCCTTGGAAATAAATTCTTTGAGCGTGATGTCCTGGCACCGCAAACGGAGAAACTGAACATTCAGGGATATGAGTTTACCGGTTATCAGGCAAGAATTGATGATATGAAGAGCTATTTCGATGAGAACATGAAGCTCTTAAAAGATGAGAATCTCGATAGTCTCTTCTCCGGCAACCCGATCTATACCAAAGTCCGCGACGACAATCCGACCCGTTATATCAACGGATCAAAAGCGAAAAACGTGATGGTAGCAGACGGCTGTGTGATCGAAGGCGAAATCGAAAACAGCATTTTGTTCCGTGGTGTCAAGGTAGCCAAGGGAGCAAAAGTAAAGAACTGCATTCTGATGCAGGATACTGTGATTGAAGCAGGCGCTGAGATTGAGTACGTTGTTTCTGATAAATACGTTACGGTATCTGAAGGAAAACAGCTCAAAGGAACCGATTCCTTCCCGGTATTTATTGCGAAGGATCAGGTGGTATAAAGAAAAGAATAGAATGAAATAGAATGAAATAGAAATACCGACTGCCAATGTAGAATATATCAATATTGATGGACAGTCGGTATTTTTTGGAAAAATTCAGAGAAAAATAGTAGATTGAGTAATGCATCTGTGATATGGTAATAAAACAAAACCGTGACAGCCTAAGGAAGGGAAGATTCTTACCATAAAAATTCCCGGTTGTACAGCTTATGGTTACAGTACAGTCTGTTTTTAGGCTTTCAGCGTTGGCAGCTGATACTGTTTTTTCAGCTCTTTATATTCTGTCTCAAATTCTTCTTCTTTCTTTAATGCATGCAGATACTCATGTGTATCGAAGGATCCGCTGTGGATCTGGCTGACGCAGACGGCGATGTTGGAGCAGTGGTCGGAAATCCGTTCAAAGTCGGTCATAACATCGGAAAGGATAAAACCAAGCTCGATCGTGCATTTTCCACTCTGGAGCCGTTCGATGTGGTGGTTCTTCAGGCTGGAATTCAGGCTGTCAATCACCTGCTCGAGTGGTTCCACTTCATTTGCTTTTTTTACATCCTCATTGTTGAAAACGGAGAAGGTCAGGCTGACAATATCTTTGACTGCTTTTCCATAAACAGCAAGCTCTGCGGCTCCGTCAGAAGAGAACTGCAGGTTCTTGTCATGCATCTCTCTTGCAGCTTTCATGATGTTGACGGTGTGATCGGAAATTCGTTCGAAATCGCCGATGCAGTGCAGAATCATGGAAAGTGTCTGGCTGTCCTTCGGGGAAAGCTTTTCGCTGGAAAGCTTCACCAGATATGTGCCGAGGGCATCTTCAAAATGATCCACCTTTTTCTCAAGAATATCTACATTTTCCGCATCCGCCTCGTTGTAGGAGGCCATCAGGTCAACAGAAGTAACAAGGCCGGTTTCGGTCAGTTCTGCCATTTTTGCGGCTGCAACTTTACACTGCTGCAGAGCAAAAGCCGGGCTGTCGAGGAAACGGGTATCGAGCATCTGAACAGCTTCGTCTGCTTTTTCTTCCGGTCCGTCCGGAATGGTCAGTTTCGCAAGTTTGACCAGTCCGTCTGCAAACGGGAACAGGATCAGTGTTGCGAAAATATTGAAGCCGGAGTGAACGATTGCGATGCCGGCTGCATTTGCCGAGGTTTCCAGGAATGGAAAATGTACAAAGGCATTGATTCCATAGAAGAGAACCAGGAAAAGAACAGTACCGATAATGTTAAAATAAAGGTGAACCATTGCAGTACGGCGTGCATTGCGGCTTGTACCGATGGAGGAGAGCAATGCGGTGATACATGTACCGATATTCTGTCCCATGATGATCGGGATCGCTACGGCGTAGCTGACGGAACCGGTTGCGCAGAGTGCCTGGAGAATACCGACAGAAGCAGAGGAACTCTGGATCACGGCGGTCAGAATGGTTCCGGCAAGAACACCGAGCACCGGAATTGAGAATTTTACGAGAAGTCCCGTGAATTCCGGTACATCTGCGAGCGGTGATACAGCGCTGCTCATGGTGTGCATACCAAACATCAGAATGGAAAAACCGGTTAACAGGGTACCGACATTTTTCTTTTTATCGCTCTTTGCCAGCATCAGCATAAAAACGCCGATGATTGCAAGAATGGGGGAAAAGGACGACGGGTTCAGCATTTTAATGAATACATTGTCGCCCTGAATGCCGGTAAGACTTAAGATCCAGGAAGTGATGGTGGTACCGATATTGGCGCCCATGATGATGCCGACTGCCTGGTTCAGCTTCATGATGCCGGAGTTTACGAATCCGACAACCATAACAGTAGTTGCAGAAGAGGACTGGATAACTGCGGTAACACCGGCACCTAAAAGAACTGCCATAATCCGCTTTGATGTCAGCTTTTCCAGCAGGTATTCCAGTTTACCGCCGGAAAGTTTGGTCAGGCCATCGCCCATGGCACTCATGCCGTATAAGAACATGGCAAGGCCACCGACAAAGGATAACACTCCAAAAATGTCCATAATTTCTCCCTTTACGTAATTTTCTTTTTCTTTTCGTGGTTTTAACAATAGATACACGTTTTGCAGGTCTTACTCGAGAAAAAACCTACATTTAGAAGATAACACATCTAAAAACAGTTTTGTGTTAAATGTATGTAAAGTTTGTAAAACGGTCAAAACAACTCAAAATCCGGTGCGGCACTGTTTTGTGCCGGTACCGGATCGTTTCTCGATTCCTTTGCATCCGAAAGAAGCTGCCACTCGCAGGATCTGCAGATGCGGGTAGTTTGGCTGAATATGATTTTCATAAGAAATCTTTTAACTTTTCCATGTTGTATTCTTCAAATTTTCGCAGCTTATCCATCAGATCCCGGATTTTGGGATCCGCGTCCTCATACTGGCGGTACTTCTGGATTGCCTCGACGATGCCCATGCTGCTTCCGGTAATCAGCATGCTGGCAATGTGTGAGACGGACGGATCCGTCATAGTCTGCAGGTTTATCATAAAATACGTGCGTGCTTTTTCCATTATGCCAAGGCCTTTTTCATCGTAGCCGTGTTCATTCAGCAGCTCCTTTGCCGCCTGATGAAATTCCTCATAGCCCTGAAACTGGGTTTTCAGATGTTCTTTTAAGTCTTTGTCCTCAACGACTCCAATGAGCTGCCGGATCGTGTCGACACCCATCTGGGAGTTCTGGTAAATAAAGTTTAAAAGCTCTGCATCTCCACTCATCGTGCATCTTCCTTTCTTACTTTCTTTGGTGGTTTCATGAAAAAGTATTGCCGGAAATCGGGGCAAATATACCTGATTTTAATTGTAATTTTACAGGGAAAAAAGTATAATAAAAGCATCGGAAAAAGAGTACGAAAAAGCGGGAAAAACCGCAGAAAAACAGAAAGGAGAAGAAAAAATATGCAGTTATTTTATACCCCGCAGCATGCTCGTGTCGGCGATGTGATTCCTTATTATGAAGATGGGAAATTCCACCTTTTTTATCTGAAAAACTGGAATCCATATTTCGGCAGCGACAGGAAAGACGGCTGGCATCTGCTAAACACAAAAGATATGGTGCATTACGGGCCGGAGACGGCGATTGGGATTCTGGGAGGAACGGGATCTGTCATCAAGGCAGATGGGATTTACCATTTATATTACTGCGTCTTTGAACAGAATCCGCAGCGGCAGTACGTCTGCCACGCGACGAGCCGTGATCTGGACAGTTGGACGAAACACGAAGAAGAAACATTCGGACCGGACGAAACGATCTATCTGCCGACCGACTGGCACGATCCATACGTGTTCTGGAATGAGGAAGAAAACTGCTGGTGGATGCTGCTGTGCGCGCAGAGCCAGGGAAAAACAGGCCGCCGCGGCTGTGTAGGCTTATGTAAATCTGCCGATCTTCACCACTGGGAGTGCTGTGAGCCGCTGTATGCACCGCATGCGAGCATGGCTGCGTACGAGTGCCCGGACATGTTTTACGAAAACGGCTGGTGGTATCTGATCTTTTCACAGTTCACAGACCGTTTCCAGACCATTTACCGCATGAGCCGTTCCTGCCATGGACCGTGGAAACGCCCGAAAACAGATTCCTTTGACGGTCGTGCGTTCTACGCGGCAAAAAGCTGCGGGGATGGAAACCACCGGTATCTGTTCGGCTGGAATCCGACAAGGACACAGAATACCTGGAATTTCGACCCGGATCCGAACCACGAGGGATACGATTACAAAACATATGACTGGGGCGGTACGCTGATTCCGCATGAAATTTATGCACGGGAGGACGGCACACTGGCGGTAAGACCAAATCCGGCGCTGAAAGAGGTTCTGACCATTCAAAATGACGTAAAGTGGGCACCGATGAACGGCGCGTGGGAGATTGGTGAAACATCTGCCGTTGTTGATACGCCGTATGCTTATGCGTCTGCACTCAGTGAAAACGATGTTCCGCATCAGGGCTGTCTGGCATTTGATTTCACGTTTTCGGAAGGAACAGAGCGTTTTGCCGTGGCACTGCAGGTGGATGAGGAGTTTGCGAGAGGCTACTATTTCTACTTAGATCCGAAGCGGCAGCGTCTGGAGTACAAGAGCGCAATCCGTATGCATGAGCAGGGCGGATGGACGTTCCAGTACGATGTCGAGCTGGAGCGGCCGCTGGAACTGATTCCGGGGAAAACGTATTCCATGGAAATTTATATCGATGAGTCTGTGATGGAAGTCTATGTGGGCGGAACAACGGCTCTCAGTGTGCGCGCGTATGACTTGCACGACCGGAAGTTTGGTCTTGCTGTATCTGACGGAAAGGTGCGCTTTGAAAATATTCAATTGACAACGATGGGAGGGTGAGCGGATGAGTCTTTATTTTCGACCGGAAAAGGCAGTGCTGGGTGATGTGATCCCCTATTATGACAATGGTGTTTTTAAACCGTTTTATCTTCGCAATTACCGTGCGAACCGGGATGAACAGCATCAGGACAGCTGGGTGATGCTGAGCACGACAGATCATATTCATTATACGGAGCATGATACAAAAATTGTGGGCGGCACGGGTTCTGTGATCAAAGTGGATGGCCTGTATCACATGTTTTACTGTACCTTTCAGAAGCTGCCAGAGAAGAACTACATGAATCACGCCGTCAGCACCGATCTGGATGTGTGGACGGAAATCCCGGAGGACCGCTTCGCATCGGATGATGTGATCTATGAGCCGATCCACTGGAGGGATCCGTTTGTTTTCTGGAGTGAGGAGGAAAACTGCTGGTGGATGATTTTTGCGGCGCAGAAAAAAGGAAAAACGACGAGGAGAGGCTGTGTGGGTCTGTGCAAATCGAAGGATCTGCATCACTGGGACTACTGCGAGCCGTTCTATGCTCCGATGAATGCACAGTGTGCGTTTGAGTGCCCTGACTTTTTCCGGATGGGAGACTGGTATTATCTCGTCTTTTCTTCGTATGCGGACCGCTATCAGACGATGTACCGGAAGAGCAGAAGTCCGTATGGACCGTGGCAGACGCCGGAAATTGATACGTTCGACACGCGTGCTTTTTATGCGGCAAAGACGGGAAGTGATGGCGTTCACCGATACGTTTACGGCTGGAATCCGACAAGAGAAGTCAACGAGCACAATTTTGATCCGCCGGGATATCCCGGAAAAGACTGTAATACATGGGACTGGGGCGGCAGTCTGGTGGTGCATGAGCTGTGGCAGGATGAGAATGGCGATCTTTTTGTGAAGCCGATTCCACAGGTGCTGGAAGCCGTGGGATGGGAAGAACCGCTTCAGATGCAGGCACTGACAGGAGAGTGGAAGCTGGAAAAGAACCAGGCAGAGGTTGATGCACCGTACGATTTTGGTGCGCTGCTGCTGAATCCGGTGGGGGAAACGAGCCGTCTTTCCTTTGACGTCGAAGTGGACGGGGATTGTCCGAGCGTTGGAATTGCCGTGCATGTCGAAGAAACATTTACGGTCGGTTATTATCTTCTGATTGATTTTGGCCGCCGCCGGATCGAGTTTAAATCCGGAGTCCGCATGACAGAGCGGGGCGGACAGATGTTCCCATATGAGGTGGAACTGGAACGGCCGCTGCCGATGTCGACAGGAAAAAGTTTTCATGTCGATGTGATTGCAGACGGTACGATTCTGGAAGCTTATGTGGATGGCAAAATTGCGCTTGGAACACGGATGTATGATCAGACGGGCGGATGCTTCGGGCTGTATGCATCGGATGGGAAAGCGGTATTTCGGGATATAAAAGTTTTTCACGCATGATAACCTTACTGCACACGCCGTCCGCATGCGGAATCCGGCGGAGGGTCTCTTTTGAGAGAGTTATTCATTTGGGAACTTTTGCTTGCAGTTTTGCCGGAGTGTGGTAAAGTAGTAGAGGAGTTATATGAATTTCAGCGGGGGACAGAAAATCGGATCTGTCATTCCGCGTTCAGAAAGAGGATAGAACATTATGCTGAAAAAAATTGGAAGAAATGATCCCTGCTGGTGCGGCAGCGGGAAGAAGTACAAAGACTGCCATCTGGCGCTGGATGAGAAAATCAATTCTTATAAATTAAAGGGATGGAAAATTCCGCCGAAGAAAATTATCAAAAGACCGGATCAGATCGATGGGATTCGTGAAAGCGGTCTTGTCAATATTGCAGTTCTGGATTATGTGGCCGAAAACATTCATGCAGGCATGAGTACGGAAGACATCGACCGTCTGGTCGCAGAAAAGACAAAAGAACTCGGCGGAATTGCAGCACCGCTGAATTATGAAGGCTTTCCGAAGAGCGTGTGTACCTCCATCAACGATGCGGTATGCCATGGAATTCCGAACGAAGAGGAAATTCTGCAGGACGGAGATATCATCAATGTTGATGTTTCTACCATTTATAAAGGATATTTTTCCGACTCTTCCCGTATGTTTTGTATCGGTGAGGTAGACGATGTTTCAAAGAAGCTGGTGGAAGATACGTTAAAAGCCGTACAGCTCGGACTCTCCGAAGTACGTCCGTTTAACCGGCTTGGCAATGTCGGCGCGGTGATCAATGAATTTGCCCAGAGCCAGGGCTATAAAGTTGTCCGTGACATCGGTGGCCATGGCGTCGGTCTGGAGTTTCACGAGGATCCGTTCGTCAGCTATGTCACAAGACGAGATACCGGAATGCTGCTCGTACCGGGCATGGTATTCACCATTGAGCCGATGATCAATCTCGGAACGGATGAGATCTTCATCGACTCCGACAACGACTGGACTGTCTACACTGAGGACGGCGCACCGTCAGCCCAGTGGGAGGTTACGGTTGCGGTAACAGAAGATGGATATGAAATTCTGGCATATTAATTGACGCATAGAAATATGAAAGCTGTGTCTGTGGAAGAACTATTTTCCGGAGACACGGCTTTTTTCTAAAGAGAAAAGGGAGAAATACGATGCAGGATTTGGAACTGGAGATGAGCCGGTGCCGGGTTTGTCCGCGGAAGTGCGGAGCGGACCGGGAGCATGGAAAGACGGGATATTGTAAGGCGCCCTCCGGGGTTGCGGCGGCGCGGGCGGCGCTGCATTTCTGGGAGGAGCCGTGTATTTCCGGGACGACGGGGTCAGGGACGGTTTTCTTTTCCGGGTGCAATCTGCGGTGTGTCTACTGTCAGAACCATCATATTGCGGAGATGGAAAGCGGAAAAGTGATTTCGATCGGGCGGCTTTCGGATATTTTTCTGGAACTGCAGGCACAGAATGCAAACAATATCAATCTTGTGACACCAAGCCACTACGTGCTGCAGATCCGGGAGGCACTTTTTCAGGCAAAGAAAAAGGGACTTACCGTGCCGGTTGTGTATAACTGCGGCGGGTATGAGAGCGTGGAAGCCCTGCAGGCCCTGGATGGGCTGATCGATATTTATCTGACAGATTTTAAGTATATGGACTCCTCCCTTGCAAAAGTGTACTCGCGGGCAGAAGATTACCCGGAAACAGCAAAACGGGCGCTGGCGGAAATGGTGCGTCAGACAGGAGAGGCTGTATTCGATGAGAATGGTCTGATGAAAAAAGGTGTGATTGTGCGCCATTTATTGCTGCCCGGTGCTGTAAAAAATGCAAAAGCTGTGGTAAAATACGTCTATGAGACGTACGGCGATACCGTCTGGCTGAGCCTCATGAGCCAGTACACGCCGCTTCCGCAGGTGGAAAACATAAGTCCGCTGAACCGGAAAACGACAAAGCGGGAGTATGAGCGTCTGCTGGACTATACGTTTTCCCTCGGCGTCACCAACGCCTTTTTACAGGAAGGCCCGGTGGCCGAGGAGAGCTTCATTCCGGAGTTTGACGGAAGAGGAATCTGACGTTATAGTTCACTCGTGCAAAAAGGAGCTGTGCAGCAGCAAAAAGCGCTGGAAGCGCGGTTTTGTGAATGCAAGCAAAACACATTTGTCTATGATTAGATATGACTAACTATATTGTTTTAAGGAGGAAAAACTTTTGAGCAACGCAGTTGTAACACTGAAAAAAGGAGAGGGCCGCGCCTTAAAGCAGGGCGGAGCCTGGATTTTTGATAATGAGATCGCTTCGATTTTAGGAGCATATGAAAACGGAGATATCGTGCTGGTGCGCGACTTCGACGGATACCCGATGGGACGAGGTTTCATCAACGAGCATTCCAAAATCCGCATCCGTATGATGACAAGAAATATCGACCAGGAAATCGATGAAGCATTTTTGAGAAAAAGAGTGCAGGATGCTTGGGAATACCGCAAAAAAGTGACAGACACATCAAGCTGCCGCCTGATCTTTGGCGAGGCAGACTTCCTGCCGGGACTCGTAGTGGATAAATTCTCCGATGTGCTGGTCGTTCAGTCACTGGCACTTGGTATCGACAAAATGAAAATGACGATTATCCGCCTGTTGGAGGAGGTTCTGGCAGCTGACGGGGTTAAGATCCGCGGCGTGTTTGAGCGAAGTGATGCAAAAGTGCGTGAGCAGGAGGGCATGGAGCGTGTGAAAGGATTTCTCTCCGAGCCGTTTGACACCAGCGTGGAAATCGTCGAGAATGGTGTCCACTATCTCGTCGATGTCAAGGACGGCCAGAAAACTGGTTTCTTCCTGGATCAGAAATACAACCGTCTGGCTGTGCAGAAGCTCTGCAAGGACGCGAGAGTGCTCGACTGCTTTACCCATACCGGGTCGTTTGCACTGAATGCGGCATATGCAGGAGCAAAGGAAGTTATCGGCGTTGATGCATCAGAGCTCGGTGTAGAGCAGGCACGGAAAAACGCAGCCTTAAATGGTCTGGAAAACGTAGCATCTTTCGTGTGCGAGGATGTCTTTGAACTGTTGCCGCGTCTTGAAAAAGAGGGAGAAAAATTCGACGTCGTTATCCTTGACCCGCCGGCCTTCACAAAATCAAGAAACTCTATCAAAAACGCAATCAAGGGATATCGTGAAATCAATCTGCGCGGCATGAAACTGGTCAAAGACGGTGGCTATCTGTGCACCTGTTCGTGTTCCCACTTTATGGACTACGAACTCTTTACAAAAACCATCAACCAGGCGGCTCACAACGTCCACAAACGTCTCCGTCAGGTAGAATACCGCACCCAGGCTCCGGATCACCCAATTCTGTGGGCGGCGGATGAGTCCTATTACCTGAAGTTCTACACTTTCCAGGTTGTGGATGAAAAATAGAAATTCTTCCTCTGCCGGAAGCGCCGAAACGGAAAAGCGAAGTGTAAGAAATGGGAGGAATTGCCATATGATAGAACCAACACCCCATGCACAAAAGAAAAAGCACTCCCGCCAGATGGCCACAAGCTGTGAGTCGTGCGGTAATTTTGTGTATGATGAGGATTATGAGTGCTACACCTGCGAGGTGGATCTCGATGAGGATGAGATGGCACGTTTTCTGCAGGATAAATTTTACAACTGTCCGTACTACCAGCTCGGCGACGAGTATCGGATTGTGCGGAAACAGATGTAGGCAGGCAATGCGTCCGGTATACAAAGCTGCGGCGTTTGCGATAAAATACATATATAAAAGAACAGGAGGATTTTTACCATGAACAACGAAGTATTAAATGCAATCAAAACAAGAAGAAGCATCCGCAAATACAAAGCGGAGCAGATTACCGATGAGCAGCTCGATGCAATTCTGGAGGCCGGAACGTATGCGGCAACCGGCATGGGAAAACAGTCGCCGGTGATTGTTGTGGTACAGAAACCGGAGCTGATTGCAAAGCTTTCGAAAATGAATGCGGCTGTTATGGGTACAACATCCGATCCGTTCTACGGCGCTCCGACCGTTCTGATTGTGCTTGCTGACCCGGAGCGCGGAACTTATGTGGAGGACGGCTCTCTTGTCATGGGAAATCTGATGCTGGCAGCACATGCCGTTGGTGTGGATTCCTGCTGGATCCATCGTGCAAAAGAAGAGTTCGCGAGCCCGGAGGGAAAAGCCCTCTTAAAAGAGTGGGGACTTTCCGAAAATTATGTTGGCATCGGCCACTGCATCCTCGGCTATCGCGACTGTGAGTACCCGGAGGCAAAAGAAAGAAAAGCAGATTATATTGTAAGAGTATAATTATCTGCGAAAACGGCTCCGGGAGCGGCTGTGCGTTGAAAACACCCGCCCGGAGTCTATATTTTTAACCGAATCAAGCAAGTAGCGAAGCGGATTGCGAATATCCGCTTTGCTAGAGACAACAGAGGAACAGCCATGTATCGAATTATGATTGTAGAAGATGATGAAGTCATCGCCCGCGCCGTGCAGCAGAGCCTGGTTTCCTGGGGCATGGATGCGTTCTGCGTACAGGATTTTTCCAGTGTTCTCGCTGAATTTGCCGTGAAAAATCCGCAATTAGTGCTGATGGACATTCATCTTCCCTTTTTTAACGGATTTCACTGGTGCCAGGAGATTCGAAAAGTCTCTAAAGTGCCGGTGATTTTTCTTTCTTCTGCATCGGACAACATGAACATCATTATGGCCGTTAATATGGGCGGCGATGACTTTATCGCGAAGCCGTTTGATTTAAGTGTCCTGACCGCCAAAGTCCAGGCGATGCTCCGCCGCACCTACGAATTTGCCGGAGAAACGAATTTCCTCGAGCACCGCGGTGCCATGCTCGATACGGGAAGTGGTGTGCTGAATTACCGGGGAAAGCGGATTGAGCTGACAAAAAATGAGTGGCGCATTCTGCAGTCCCTTCTCGAAAATAAAGGAAAAGCCGTCAGCCGCGATATGCTGATGATGCATCTGTGGGAGTCGGACAGCTTTATAGATGACAACACGCTGACCGTCAACGTCACGCGCCTGCGGAAAAAACTGGAGGAGGCAGGACTTACAGACTTTATCCAGACGAAAAAGGGTGTCGGCTACCTGATCGCATGACGGAAGCAGAACAGGAGAAAAGGATGGAACAACAGAAAGAGGGAATCCGGCAGGAGTTTATGCTTCTTAACTGGTATTTGAAAGAGCATCTTGCATCGGCCGTGCGGATTGCCGCTTTTATAGGAGTATTTTCACTCCTCTGTTTTCTGCGCAATGTGCCGCAGGATGTCACCGTTTATATGATCGTGCTGATGGCTGCTGTCGGAGCCACAGGTTTTTGCTTTCATTATGGGAAGTACCGGAAACATCATCTGGTCTTAGCACTCCTTGCCGCCGAACCGCAGGGCAAAACAGAAGCGCTTCCGGAGGCGGACGGGCTTCTGGCGCGGGATTACCAGCAGATCATCGCATCCTACGAGCGGCAGTTTCAGGAAGAACAGATTAAGATGGAGCAGAAATACCGCGATATGATGGAGTATTACACGATGTGGACCCATCAGATCAAAACGCCGATTGCGGCGATGCGGCTGCTTCTGCAGGAGGAGGATACGCCGCTTTCGCGTGAAATGCAGAGCGAACTTTTCCAGACGGAGCAGTATGTGCAGATGGCGCTGCAGTACCTGCGCATGGAAAAAATGACATCGGATCTTGTCTTTGCAAGGTACGATTTGGATGCGCTGATCCGCCAGGCTGTGCGGAAATATGCTCCGCTTTTTATCCGCCGGAAGATTATCCTTTCCTACGAGCCGGTGCACTGCGAGGTGCTGACAGATGAAAAATGGCTCGTCTTTGTGCTGGAGCAGATTCTGTCAAATGCGCTGAAATACACGAAAAGTGGAAGCATTCACATCTATCTGTCACCGGATGCACCAAAAACGCTGGTGATTGAGGACACCGGCATCGGTATTGCGCCGGAGGATCTGCCGCGGATTTTCGAAAAAGGCTACACGGGCTGCAACGGCCGCGCAGACAAGCGGTCAACGGGCATCGGACTGTATCTGTGCCGCCAGATCATGGAGAAACTTTCGCATACCATCCGCATCGAGTCGGAGATGGGAGTGGGAACGAAGGTGTATCTTGGGCTGGATACCGTATCCCTGTAGTACATAGAGAGCTTCGCCGGGAATCTTACAGAAATGTAAGGTTGCCGGTCTTTTTGTAAGATGATCCTAAGGCAGAAGAGGGCGCGGACGGGTATAATAAGCCTTGTCAATTAAGAAAACAGTTCAGACAGAAAGGAAAATGTGACATGGCAATTCTGGAAGTAGAACATCTGAAAAAAACATATACCACGCGCCTTGGCAGCAACCGGGTGGAAGCGTTGAAAGACGTTAATTTTACAGTGGAACGGGGCGAATTTGTTGCAATCATGGGCGAATCGGGAAGCGGAAAAACGACGCTTCTGAACCTGCTCGCAGCACTAGACAAGCCAACCGGCGGACAGGTGCGGTTAAATGGAAAGAATCTCGGCGAATTAAAGGAGAAGGAGATTGCCGGATTCCGCCGCGAAAATTTAGGTTTCGTGTTCCAGGACTTCAACCTGCTCGATACCTTTTCCCTGCGTGACAACATTTATTTGCCGCTCGTGCTGGAAGGAAAAAAATACGAGGAGATGAGTCTTCGGGCAGAGCCGATTGCGAAAAAACTCGGCATCACCCAGATCCTCAATAAATACCCATATGAGGTGTCCGGCGGACAGAAGCAGCGTGCAGCCGTTGCGCGTGCGCTGATTACCAATCCGGAGCTGGTTCTTGCGGATGAGCCTTCCGGCGCGCTTGATTCCCATGCAGCGGATGGCCTCATGAAACTGTTCGGGGAGATCAACGAGGAGGGCCAGACGATTGTTATGGTAACGCACAGTGTGAAGGCGGCCTGCTCGGCGAAGCGTGTGCTGTTCATCAAGGATGGCGAGGTCTTCCACCAGCTGTATCGCGGTTCTTTAGGGCGCGATGAGATGTATCAGAAGATCTCCGATACGCTGACAATTCTTGCGACGGGTGGTGAACGGGATGAATAATCTGCTGTATGCCAGACTGGCAAAAACAAATTTGAGCAAAAACCGTCAGAATATTCTTCCGTATCTGCTGTCATGCATCGGCACGGTGGTGATGTTTTTTATCATGGATACACTGGCGCAGGGAAGTGGCTTTGATTCCATGATCGGAAAAGATACGATCCTGACAGTGATGGGGATGGGAACCTATATCATTGGCCTGTTCGCGGTGATTTTTCTGATTTACAGCAACAGTTTTCTGGCAAAAAGAAGAAAAAAAGAGTTCGGTCTGTTCCAGATTCTCGGCATGGAGAAAAAGCATCTGGCGAAGATCCTCTTTTTTGAGAGTCTGTATCTGTGGGCGGCATCGCTTGGAATCGGTATTCTGCTCGGTGTGTTGCTGTACCGCCTGCTGTTTCTGGTGCTGATGAAGCTGACCGGACTGAACGGAACAATTGGTTTTGCGTTCAGTGCAAAAGCCATGGGAAGTACGATGCTGCTGTTCGGCCTGACTTTTGTGATCAATTTTCTCTTAAGCCTTCGCCAGATCCACGTCTCACAGCCGGTCGAACTGCTGCACGGCGGCGCGCAGGGTGAGCGGGAACCGAAAACGAAGCTTTTGACGGCGGTTCTTGGATTCATGCTTCTTGGTGTTGGCTATTATCTGGCTCTGACCAGCCAATCCTCGATGGACGCACTTGATAAGTTTTTTAATGCAATCGCCTTGGTTATGGTGGGAACGTACTGCCTGTTTTCTGCTGGAAGTATTGCATTTTTGAAAATTCTGAAGAAAAACAAGAATTACTATTACCAGACACGCCATTTTACAAGCATTTCGGGCATGCTGTACCGCATGAAGCAAAATGCGGTCGGTCTTGCGAATATCTGTATTCTGTCAACGGGTGTGCTTCTGGTTATCTCCATCAGCACATGTTTGTGGACGGGAATTGAGGAGGTTACCTATACGCGGTTTCCACATCAGATTTCGATCGAAGCAAATACTGGCGTGAGCGGCATTATGAAGACGGTGGAACCGGTCAGTCAGAAGATGATAGAGAAAGTGAAAACTGGGATTGATCAGCATCTGGAAGAAAAGCAGCTCAGAAAAAAGTATGAAAGTGATCAGAGATACTATGTTATGCTTGCTGCTGTAGATAGAAACAAAGTAGAAAAAACACAGTCAGATGATGCTGCGGCGAGCACACTGATAAAAATCATGGAAGAGTCGGAGTACAATCAGGTAACCGGCGAACAGGTAGAGCTGGAACCAGGGCAGGCTCTGGTTTTTCAGGCAAAACAGAAAAATTATGGATATGACACGATTGAACTGGGAAATCAGATGTATGAAGTAAAAAAATGGAATACCAATAAAAAATCGTACATTCTGGATGAGAAGACGCAGGTGTATGAGACAATGACGGTGGTGACGCGGAACCATGAAGCAAAGGAAGCGTATGCGGCTGTGCAGGGAAAGGAGCCAGAAGGATACAGTTGGGAATATGCTCTGGATCTTATCGGGGATGCCGGCGAACAGATCACTGTTGGAGATGAGATTGAGACGATACTGACGGAATCATCTTTTAACGGATGGGTGGAAGTGCGCGAAAAAGAGCGCAATACGGTTTACAGTCTGTATGGTTCACTTCTGTTTTTAGGTGTTTTCGTCGGCGCGCTGTTTTTGATGGGTGCTGTTATGATTATCTATTACAAGCAGGTTTCAGAAGGCTTCGATGACCGAAAAAGGTTCCAGCTTATGCAGAAGGTCGGCATGAGCCGCAAAGAAATCCGTCAGACGATTCAGTCACAGGTGGTAACGGTCTTTTTCATGCCGCTCGCGGTGGCCGTGGTGCATACAATGGTAGCGTTTCCATTGACCAAGCGTATCATGGCAATGCTGAATTTCCCGGACAGCAATCTGTTTCTGGCTGCAACAGCAATTACGATTGCGGCGTTTGCCGTGGTTTACCTGATCGTCTATGTGCTGACGGCGCGGGCGTATTACAAAATTGTGGAATAAAAAGATGTACTTTTTTTAAAACATCAGCGCGGCTTTGAAAAAAACTTAACAAAAAACGATGAGAAAAAGACATCCGGCGCAGACGGAAAATCTGTGGAGGATGTCTTTTTTGCTGTTCTATTTATAAATGCCGTTGACGGTAACTTTGAAAAGAGCTTCTTTTCCGTTGAGTTCGTCTTTTCCATAGTCTTCCGGGAAAGTGACGGTTACATCTACGCTGTCGCCCGGGTGATGACCGATGAGCTGTTCTTCAAAGTCATCGATGTAAGTATGAGAACCGATCACAAGATCAGCGCCGTTTCCTTTTGTGTTTCCTCCCTGGAATTCCACGCCGTCAATGGAGCCGACATAGTCGATATTGACGGTATCACCGTCCTCAATGGTGAGGGAAGTGTCGGTCTGCAAAGAGGCAGAAGCCGAAGTGGAGGCTGATGAGGCGGATGCGGCCGATGAGGCTGTGGAGGTATCCTCCGAGGCACTTTTGACAGAGAGTCGTTTGGAATCGAGTACGCTGGCAATAATAAGGCCGACGATCACAACGACAATCAGAGCTGGTCCGGCCCAGCTCCAGATCTTTTTGTAATGCGCTACTTTCGCTTCGTGCTCCCGCTCTTTGGCACGCCGTTCCCTGGCAGCTTTTCTGTTTTCTTTGTTCATAAAAAGGATCTCCTTTGCGCTTTTACGACTGCAATCGTATTTTATAATATCAAGTATATCATAAAAATATGGTAAAAGTGTGAAAAAAATAACACGATCCAACATTGTCAATGCTCAAAAATGACGATATAATGAGTGCAAGTGAGTCAAATGAAAATTTATTTTCAGTTGACGAACGACGAATGTCGCTTACGCGGCAGCGTAAGATTGAGTGCAAGTGAGTCAAATGAAAATTTATTTTCAATTGACGAACGACGAATGCCGCTTACGCGATAGCGTAAGATTGAGTGCAAGTGAGCCAACGCGGCGAGTAAGGGAGTGAATAAAATGGATGACTGGAGTAGTTTCAGAACGACGACATCCGAACAGCAGCGCCTCCGGGCTGCACTTTCCGGCTTTTGTGAATTGCAGGATCTTCCGGAAGAACAGCGAGCCGCATATACCGCATACCTGCGGAAACGCATCCGTCCCGCTGTCGAAATGCTGATTCGTGAGGATGATTTTTCAAAGCTGGAACGTATTCTGCAGACTGGATGGCTGTCCGATGCAGACCGAAAACGTTTTCTCAACCTTGCTGCCGACCAGCAGAAATGGCAGGCCTTCCGCATTCTCCTGAACCGGAGCTCACAGGATCCGATGCAGGAGAATACGGAAAGCAGAAAAACAGAAGCTGCGATTCAAAAAGAAAAGCCTACAAAAGAAAAAGAAGCGCTGGCGCTCCGGCTTTTCGAAGAAGCCCGCAAAAACCTCTGCTGGCTGTACCCGGAACTTGGTGAAGCGATTCTTTTCTTTCAGCATCAGCCATCCGACAGGACAAAAGCCATCACATCCGACGGTCATACGATATATTTTAACTCCGATTTTGTACTCCGTATGTGTACCGAAAATTCATCGTTCCTCAAGGAAGGCTATCAGCATCTGCTGCTGGAATGCATCCGCCGGTTTGGAAAAGAAACACCGGAGCCGGAAAAAGAAGAACAGTCCCCGGTTTCATGGCTGATGCCGGAAAAAGAAGAACAGTCTCCGGTTTCATGGCTGGTGCCGGGAAAAGAGCCGGAACTTATCGAGTCTTTTCAATCAGTCTGGAAACGTGCTTCCCGCAAGTTGGAGGAAAACTACGGCACCGGCGGCCTGCGGCGAGGTCAGAACTGCGGTGGGAAAAAAGAAACTCTGTCCGGGATCGAAAAAAGAGCGTACGATTACCGCCGCTTTCTGAAACGCTTTACCGTTACCCGCGAGGAAATGGAGCTGGATCTCGACAGCTTCGATCCAGTCGCTTACCATTATGGGCTTATGTATTACGGAAATTTCCCTTTCATCGAGCCGCCGGAGACGCGCGAGGGAAACCGTCTCGAAGAGCTGGTTATCGCGATCGACACATCCGGTTCGTGCAAAAGAGAAATTGTAGCAAAATTTCTCGTTGAGACGCGCAGCATTCTTGAAGAAAAAGAAAACTTCTTTTCTCGATGGAACGTCTGCCTGATCCAGTGCGACAGCTTCGTGCAGGATGTCACGATGATCCATTCCCCGAAAGAATGGGAAGCTTACCGTGAAACAATTACCATCAAGGGCCGAGGCGGAACCGATTTCCGTCCTGTCTTTCAGAAAGTGGAAGAGTTGCGGGAACAGCACGTATTCCGAAACTTAAAAGCGTTGATCTATTTTACCGACGGAGACGGAATTTATCCCGAACAAAAGCCCGATTACGAGACGGCATTCGTCTTTGTCAGACAGACCGAAAAAATGAATCTTGTCCCCAAATGGGCAAAAAAACTGCTGACAGAAGAATGTACTCTTTGAACACAACTGACAAAAAAGCATCTCGCAAAATCAAAAACAGAAAGATTTCGAGAGTACATAAAGAGTGCACAAGATAAGAGAGAACATATGAACATACAAGAAGCAAAAGAGACAATTGAAAAAGCCCTGCGCGCATACTTTGCAAGAGATGAAATTGGTTTTCCGCTGGTTCCGCTCCGGCAGCAGCGTCCCATTCTCCTGATCGGCCCGCCGGGCATCGGAAAAACGGCAATTATGGAGCAGATCGCAGAAGAGTGCGGTGTGGGGCTTGTCGCCTACACGATGACACACCATACGCGTCAGAGTGCCATGGGCCTTCCGGAGATCTGCACACGTGGAATCGAAGGGAAAATGGTACATACAACGGAATACACGATGAGCGAGATCATCGCCTCGATCTATGACTGCATGGAGCAGACCGGAAAGAAGCGGGGTATCCTCTTTCTCGATGAAATTAACTGCGTCTCCGAGACCCTCGCTCCGGTAATGCTGCAGCTTTTGCAGGACAAAAAATTCGGCAATCAGCACATCCCGGATGACTGGCTGATCGTGGCCGCCGGAAATCCGCCGGAATATAATAAATCTGTGCGGGAATTTGATGTGGCAACGCTTGACCGTGTGCGGAAGATCGAGGTGCTTCCCGAGCTTTCCGTGTGGCTTTCCTATGCAGAGAAAAATCAGATCCACAGCGCCGTGACAACGTACCTTATGGCACACAGTGACCATTTTTATTCTGTTTCGCAGGAAGCGGATGAGAAGCGTTTTGTGACAGCACGCGGCTGGGAGGATTTGTCGGCAGTGCTGAAAAGTTATGAAATCCTGCATTTTCCGGTCGACGAAGCACTGATCGGACAATATTTGCAGGAAGAAAAGACGGCGGAGGAATTCAGCTCGTACTACAGGATTTACGAAAAATATGGACAGGATTACGGTGTAGAGGAGATTCTGACCGGTGCATTTTCCGGAAAAATCATGGCAGAAAAACAGAAGATGGCGGCAAATGGTTCCGCAGAAGAGCGATCTGTACTGCTGTCTCTGTTTCATGCGGCACTTCAGAAAGAGGCATCCGGCTGCCAGAAGCAGGAGCACACGGCAAAGGAGCTCTCCGAGTGCTTTCGCCAGTTTACCGGGCTTTGCAGGCAGAAAAAAGATGAGACATACGCATCCTGGCTACAACAGAAAGAGCAGGGATTTGCAGTGTGCAAACAGCAGGGACTGCTGAAAAAGGGCGAGGAAGAAACGAATGCGCGGGTCTTGAAAAAGTTAAAAAAACTCGAGGAGACCGCTAAAAAATGTCGCAAAACCGATTCAGATCAGATGAAAGAGCTTTTTGAAACGGTATGTGAACTGGAACAGGAAAAAGTGGAGAAGGAAGTAAAGGATGTGAAACTGCAGATCCGCCGTGCTGCTGAATTTTTACAGAACAGCTTTCCGGGCGGAGCAGAAGTGGTGCTGTTTGAAGCAAATCTGGCGCGAAGTCAAGCGTTACGGAGCTTTTTGATTGAGAAAAGCATGGATGCCGAATGATAAGCGGCCACTTTGGAAAGAAGAAAATGGTTCTGAAAAGCCCATTTCTGGAGAAAAATGATTTGAAAGGAAGAGGAAGAACAGGACAGAGGAAGGAAGAAAAAGATGAATTATAAAATGATCCTGCAGTACGATGGCACGCGCTATAACGGCTGGCAGAAGCAGGGAAATACGGACAACACGATTCAGGGCAAGCTCGAAACGCTGCTGTCCAGAATCGCAGGAGAGCCGGTGGAGATCCACGGCGCGGGCAGAACCGATGCCGGCGTCCATGCGGCGGGACAGGTCGCAAATGCAAAGTTCCATACGGATCTATCCGATGAAGAACTTCTGCAGACAATCAACCATTATCTGCCGGAAGACATCGAAGTCACCAGCCTCGCGCGGATGCCGGAGCGCTTCCACAGCCGTCTGAATGCGGTGGACAAAACATACGAATACCGTATCGTGATCGATGGCAGAAAGCATGTTTTCGAGCGGAAATACGTGTATTTTCCGGAAGCACCGCTCGATGTGGAAAAAATGAAAGAAGCATCGAAAGCGTTTATCGGAACGTATGATTTCAGGAGCTTCTGTGCCAACAAACGTATGAAAAAATCGACAGTACGGACGATTACCGGAATTGATTTCTGCGAGAAAGACGGGATTCTTATCATTTCCTATACCGGAACCGGTTTTCTGTACCACATGGTGCGGATCCTGACCGGAACACTTGTGGAGGCCGGGATGGGAAAACGGGATATCGCATCAATGATGGAGCTTCTCAAAGCAAAAAATCGCGAAAGTGCGGGTTTTCTTGCACCGGCATGCGGACTCCTGTTAAAAGAAGTCCGATATGAATAACCGAAATAATCAGGGCAATGCACCAGCCTTTTTTGCATAAAAAACCGAAAAAAGGCTGTGAATTGATAAATGCAGCATAGAAAAGAGAAAGGATGAGGTGAAAAGCATGTTTCAGAAGAAAAGAAATACTTTTCATGGCGGCGTTCACCCGTACGAGGGAAAAGAGCTCTCCAAGGACAAACCGATTGTCAAAGCGCAGCCGGGCAACTTATTGTATTACGCAGTGTCACAGCACATCGGAGCGCCTGCTGTGCCGACCGTACAAAAAGGCGACCATGTAAAAGCGGGACAGAAAATCGCAGAAGCGGGAGGATTTGTTTCGGCTCCTGTTTACGCATCGGTTTCCGGCATGGTAAAAGGAATTGAGAAAAAAGTTTCCGCGGCCGGTTCTCCGGTGGACTGCATCGTTGTGGAGAACGATGGGATGTATGAAAAAGAAGCATTTGAGGAGTGCCCTCATTGGGAAAAACTCGACGCAGATACGATCCGGAAGAAGATCAAAGAAGCCGGAATCGTCGGAATGGGAGGTGCGGGTTTCCCGACACACGTCAAGGTATCACCGAAAGATCCGTCAGCGATTGACCACATTCTTGTCAACGGTGCCGAGTGCGAACCATATCTGACAAGCGACTACCGCAGAATGATCGAGAAGCCGGAAAAGGTGATCGGAGGTTTAAAAATTATGCTGCATATGTTCCCGAGGGCAAAGGGAGTCATCTGCATTGAAGACAACAAACCGGACTGTATCGTGAAGTTCCGTGAGCTGCTGCTTCCGGAGGATAACATTGAGGTTCTGGAACTTAAAACGAAATACCCGCAGGGTGCCGAGCGTATGCTGATCTATGCAGCAACGGGGCGAAAGGTAAATTCCTCCATGCTGCCGGCGGACGCGGGCTGTATCGTGGACAACATCGACACCGTAACCGCTATTTACCAGGCAGTCCGCTTCGGCGAACCGCTGATGAGCCGTATCGTTACCGTGACAGGAGATGCCGTACAGAATCCGTGCAACTTTGAAGTGCCGGTCGGCATGCTCTTATCCGAACTTTTAGAGCAGGCAGGTGGTCTGAAAAACGAGGCATCCAAGATCATCTGCGGCGGTCCGATGATGGGAAAAGCCCTGTTTACAATGGAGGTTCCTGTAACCAAGACAACATCTGCACTGACCTGCCTCACCGAGGATGAAGTATCTGCGCTGGCACCATCTGCCTGCATCAACTGCGGACGTTGCGTTTCCGTCTGTCCGGGTCAGATTCTTCCGGCCCGCCTTTCCGTTTTTGCGGAGCACGGAGAGGAAGAGAAGTTCCTGAAATACGGCGGAATGGAGTGCTGTGAATGTGGCTGTTGTTCCTTTATCTGCCCGGCAAGACGTCCGCTGACGCAGGAAATCAGCTCAATGCGTAAAGTGCTTCTGGCAAAGAGAAAGAAGAAATAGGGGGATCTTACATATGAATGGATTATTACACGTATCATCTTCCCCACACGCGCGGTCCAAGGTGACGACAGACAAAATCATGTTTGCCGTCCTGCTTGCCCTTGCCCCGGCAGCCTGCGTGGGAGTCTGGAATTTCGGCCTTCGGGCACTGCTTTTGATTGTGATTTCGATGGCAGTCTGTCCCCTGACGGAATATCTGTATGAAAAAGGAATGAAGAAACCGGTGACGATTGCCGACGGCAGTGCACTGGTAACCGGCCTTCTGCTGGCCATGAACATGCCGGTGCAGGCGCCTCTTTGGATGCCGGTGATCGGCGGTGTGTTTGCAATTCTCGTCGTAAAACAGCTTTTCGGCGGTCTTGGCCAGAACATTATGAACCCGGCGCTTGCAGGAAGATGTTTCCTTTTGATTTCCTTCCCGGGTCATATGACAAACTTCGCTGCCCCGGCAGCCGCACACCTCGTGGATACCGTATCCGGTGCGACACCGCTCGCCGCAGCAAAAGCAGGAGAGCAAGTGAATCTGCTGTCTATGTTCCTTGGAAATACGACCGGAACGATCGGTGAGACTTCCGCACTGGCACTTCTGCTTGGCGGCATCTTCCTTGTCTGCATTCATGTGATCGACCTCAATATTCCGCTCATCTACATTGGAACAGAGCTTTTATTTGCCCTGATTTTCGGCGGCCACGGTTTTGATATCAATTTCCTTGGCGCGCATCTTTTTGGCGGTGGTCTGATGCTTGGCGCATGGTTCATGGCAACCGATTACGTTACCCGCCCGATCACAAAGAAGGGACAGTATATCTACGCGGTCATTTTAGGACTTCTGACTGGCGTATTCCGTATCTTTGGAAATTCGGCAGAGGGCGTTTCCTATGCCATCATCTTTACCAACCTTCTGGTTCCGCTTATTGAGCGCGTGACCGTGCCGGTTGGATTCGGAAGAGGAGGCAAGAAGAAAGCATGAATAAAATAGTAAAAAATGCACTGATTCTTGCGGCGATTACGCTGATCGCCGGCCTGCTTCTCGGTGCGGCCCACCAGGTAACCTTAGAGCCGATCCAGAAACAGCAGGAAAAAGAAAAACAGGAATCCTGCCAGAACGTATTCCCGGAGGCAGTTTCCTTTGAAGAAGTAACAATGAGCGATGCAGAACAGGCAGAGCTTACGGCAGCACTGATCGGCCACGGTTTTGAAGCACAGACGATTGACGAACTGCTGCTTGCAAAAGACGCATCCGGCGCGACGATCGGCCTGGTTGAGATCATCTCCACAACCGAAGGCTATGGCGGCGGCATGCAGTTCTCGATGGGAATTGCATCGGACGGAACGACAAAGGGAATCTCTTTCCTGTCACTTTCCGAGACGGCCGGCCTTGGTATGCGTGCCGACACAGACGATTTCAAGAATCAGTTCAAGGATAAAAATGTAGAAGCATTCTCCTACACAAAATCCGGCGCATCCGCGGATGATGAAATCGATGCGCTGAGCGGAGCAACTCTGACAACGAACGCTGTAACAAACGGTGTCAATGCAGGAATCTGCTGTTTTAACTACTGCAGTGAATCCGGTCTGCTTTCCGGAGAGGGAGGGAACTCATGAGAAAAGATACGCCGCTGGAACGGCTTTATAATGGTATCATAAAAGAAAACCCGACCTTCGTCATGATGCTGGGTATGTGTCCGACGCTTGCGGTTACCACTTCTGCAAAGAACGGTATCGGCATGGGCCTTGCGACGATGGTCATCCTGACCGCCTCCAACCTGATGATTTCCCTGCTTCGGAAAATCATCCCGGACGGCGTGCGTATGCCAGCATACATCGTTGTTGTGGCATCGTTTGTAACCATCGTGGAATTTTTGATGGAAGGTTTTATTCCGGCACTCTATTCCGCCCTTGGCATCTACATCCCGCTGATCGTTGTAAACTGTATCATCCTGGGACGCGCCGAGGCATATGCTGGAAAACATGGTCCGATCCCGTCTTTATTTGATGGTATCGGCATGGGCCTTGGATTTACCGTCGGCCTGACCCTGATCGGTATGTTTCGTGAGCTGATCGGAGCCGGAACCCTGTTCGGTATCCAGGTAATGCCGAGTGCTTACGAGCCGGTCAACATCTTCATCATGGCGCCGGGTGCATTCCTTGTGCTGGCAATGCTCGTTGCGATGCAGAACCGCATCAAACGCCAGAAGTCAGAGAGAACCGGAAAACCGGCAGTCCCGGCAGAAGAGACCGGCTGTATGGCATGCGCCAATAAGGCATACTGCCAGGCTGTGAAAGGAAAGGAGGAAGCGAAATGAAAGAACTGATTTTAATTGCGATCGGTGCGGCGCTGGTGAACAACGTTGTCTTAAGCCAGTTCCTCGGCATCTGTGCTTTCCTCGGTGTTTCCAAAAAGATGGATACGGCGGCCGGTATGGGCGGAGCGGTTATTTTTGTCCTCACGATTTCTTCATTTGTGACAGGTCTGATTTACAAATTTATCCTGGCACCGGCAGAACTTGATTATCTGAAAACGATCGTTTTCATTCTTGTCATCGCGGCGCTGGTACAGCTCGTTGAGATGTTCCTGAAAAAGACGATTCCGTCTCTGTACCGAGCGCTCGGCGTTTACCTTCCGCTGATTACAACAAACTGCGCGGTACTCGGTGTGGCACTCATCAACGTACAGAAGGATTACACGATTCTGCAGGGTACGGTTTACGGTCTGGCAACCGCAATCGGCTTTACAATTGCCATGGTGCTGATGGCCGGCCTGCGGGAAAAGATGGAGTACAACGATATCCCGGAGTCATTCAAAGGAATGCCGATCGTTCTTCTTACGGCTATGCTGATGTCAATGGCATTTATGGGATTTTCCGGAATGATCTAGGAGGGATGAAGAGATGAATGGTATTTTAGCAGCCACCCTGATGGTGGGTGGAACCGGCCTTTTGATTGGTATTCTCCTTGGAATTGCCGGAAAGAAGTTTTATGTGGAAGTGGACGAGCGCGAGACGAAGGTCCGTGAAGCGCTGCCGGGCAACAACTGCGGCGGCTGCGGTTACCCGGGCTGTGACGGAGCGGCGGCTGCAGTGGTAAAGGGTGAAGCCCCGATTTCGGTCTGTCCGGTCGGCGGAGCGCCGGTTGCGGCAGCGATCGGTGCCATTATGGGACAGGAAGCCGGAGCACAGGAGCGCAGAAAAGCAGTGGTACGGTGCGCCGGTACGTGTGACGTGGCAAAGAACAAGTATGAATACACGGGTGCAAGGGACTGCTCCTACGCTGGTTTTGTACCGGGCGGCGGTCCGAAGAGCTGCGGAAACGGATGTCTTGGTTTTGGAAACTGCGTGAAGGCATGTAAGTTTGATGCGATCCATATTGAAAACGGCATTGCCGTTGTGGACGGCGAAGCGTGCAAGGCATGCGGTGCCTGCGTGAAGGCCTGTCCGAGAAATCTGATCGACCTGATTCCGTATGAGCAGAAGATCACGGTGAAATGCCGCTCAACCGAGAAGGGCAAGGCGGTGATGGCAGCATGTGAGATCGGCTGTATCGGATGTAAGAAGTGCGAGAAGAACTGCCCGTCGGATGCAATTCACGTTGTGGACCAGCGCGCCGAGATCGACCCGGCAAAATGTACAGGCTGCGGCCTCTGCGCGGAGAACTGCCCGCGGAAGTGTATTATGGTAGAAAAATAAAAATGAGAAATTCCATGCTGTGGGAGGGAACTTCTGCGGCGTGGAATTTTTGCTTTTCGGTGATATCGTGTTAGCCAATGCCGGGGGTGGCTGGCTTGACTTGAATTTGGGAAAATGATAAACTGAAAGTCAGAAAACGAGGGGCGAAAAGCTAAAAAAATATAAAATGGCAGAAAGGACGGGGCAAAAGTATGACAATGACAATGGATGAACTGATGAAAGTGCTCGATATGCAGGAGGATATTCTGCAGTTTACGCATTTTACAAATGCAGACGCATGGGAACTGGGAACGATGATCCTGATGGAGGCAAGACGGCGCGGAGCGCAGGTTGGCATCATGATCCGCAGAAGCAATGGAGAAGTTGTATTCCAGTATTGTGATAACGGCATTACGCCGCACAATGTGGAGCTGATGAGACGGAAGAGCAATTCGGTGCTTCTGACGGAGCGGAGTTCGCTGCAGCTCTACATGGCAGCGACGAATGCGCCGGAGAGCGTAAAACAGATGGTACTGGACCCGAAGGAATACGCAATGCTGGGCGGAGGTTTTCCGATCTGCGTGGAAGAAGTCGGCGTTGTGGCAACCGTAGCAGTGTCCGGCATGGGACAGGTTTCGGATCATGATGTGATTGTGAAATGCATCAGCAAATATTTGCATATCGATGAAGTACCGAGAATCAGAACTGTATGAAAATGATGATTGAAACTAAATTTTGTGTATGATACAATGTCACCGGCAAAAAGACATGACAGTTTCATCAGGGACAACAAAACCCCCGTGAGCGGCAACTCACGGGGGGTGGTTTATGTCAGCAGGTTTTGCATATCTTCCGGCAGTGGTGCGTGGAAGTTTAAGGGTTCTCCGGTGATCGGATGGACGAAGGAGAGCGATGCAGAGTGAAGTGCCTGGCGGGGGAAAGTGCCGGGAGTTTTGTTGTAGAGGGTATCGCCGAGCAGCGGATGGCCGATGTAAGCCATGTGGACGCGGATCTGGTGGGTGCGGCCGGTTTCGAGATTGAGTTCGAGATGGGAGAAAACGGAGCAGTGCGCGAGGGTGCGGTAATGGGTTACGGAGCGCTCGCCGGAGGCAAAGTCGACGGTGCGCTGGATGAGGGAGCCGTTGAGGCGGGCGATCGGTGCGTCGATGGTGCCGGATGCAGCGGTTTCGCCGAGGGCGAAGGCCTGATACGTGCGGTGGATTTCGCGGGAGCGCATGGCCTGGGAGAGAACGGCGGCGCTTAAGGCGTGCTTGGCGAGCACGATAAGGCCGGTGGTGTCGCGGTCGAGGCGGTTGATGCAGCGGTAGACGAAGGGTTCACCTTTCTGTTCAAAATACCATGCAATGCCGTTTGCCAGCGTATTTTCATAATTTCCAATCGACGGATGAATCGGCGTATCAGCGGGTTTATCCACAACGAGGATGTCGTCATCCTCATACACAACCGAAAACGGAACCGGCCGCGGCAGAATTCCGTCGGAGGGTTCTGTTTCGACAAGGTGCGTTTCGATCACATCCCCGGCGTGCACGGCCTGGCTCGTCCAGGCGCGGACGCCGTTTCGGAAAATGCCGTCCTCTGTGCGTTTTAAGCCCGTAATAATATGGCGCGAATATCCATGCCGGCGGAGAAACCATTCCACAGTCAGATTTTCCCGTTCCTCCTCCGGCGAAACCACATATGTAAACCTGTGTCCCATACACAAAACCTCCGTTTCTATAGCTTTTTTATCGAATGAACCCCGTCATTTCGGGGCAAAATTTCAAAAAGAGACTTTCCCAGTCTTTCGCAAGTATAGCCGAAAACAGATGGAAAAGCAAGAAACTTACCTTTCTATAGCGAAAATATAAAAAAGTATAAAAGTTTCATGAAATGTCAGAATTTGATTGATTTTAGCGAAAGAAAAGTTTATGCTACTAAAAAAGAAAGAAAATCAAGAAACAGGAGGGGATACAGATGAAACAGGTGCAAAAACCGAAAAAACCCATAATTTTTTATTATGTGATTGCGCTGATCGTCATTCTGCTGTTAAATCTTCTGCTTTTCCCGAGACTTCTCGAGCCAAAAGTAACAGAAGTTGATTACGGAAAATTTTTGCAGATGGTAGATAACAACGAAATCAGCGAAGTCCAGATCCAGTCAAATGAGATTATTTTCAGCGACAAATCAAGCCCGGCGAATTATTATAAGACGGGTGTGATGAATGATTACAAGCTGGTAGATCGTTTATATGAGGCAGGTATTACCGAATTCGGAACGCCGATCATAGAGCAGATGTCGCCACTCATGGAATTTCTTTTAACATGGGTAATACCGATCGTTGTGATGGTTGCGCTCGGACAGTGGCTGATGAAACGCATGACGAGCAAGATGATGGGCGGCATGGGAAATGCGATGAGCTTTGGAAAGAGCAACGCCAAGGTTTATGTACAGTCCGAAACCGGCATTAAATTTGCAGATGTTGCCGGAGAGGATGAGGCAAAAGAAATTTTACAGGAGATTGTTGACTTCCTGCATAATCCCAAAAAATATGAAGAAATTGGTGCAAAAATGCCGAAAGGAGCACTGCTTGTCGGCCCTCCAGGAACCGGTAAAACGCTGCTTGCAAAGGCAGTAGCCGGAGAGGCAAATGTTCCGTTCTTCTCCATTTCCGGTTCTGAGTTTGTCGAGATGTTCGTCGGCATGGGAGCTGCGAAGGTGCGTGACCTGTTCCAGCAGGCAAATGAGAAAGCACCGTGTATCGTCTTTATCGATGAGATCGATACCGTCGGCAAAAAACGTGACGGCGGCGGATTCTCCGGAAACGACGAGCGTGAGCAGACCCTGAACCAGCTGCTTGCCGAGATGGATGGATTCGATGGAAAGAAAGGCGTTGTCATTCTGGCAGCGACGAACCGTCCGGATTCCCTGGACCCGGCACTTCTTCGTCCGGGCCGTTTCGACCGCCGTGTGCCGGTTGAACTGCCTGACTTAAAAGGCCGTGAGGAAATCCTGAAAGTCCATGCGAAAAACATCCGCGTGGGCGACAATGTCGATTACAATGCGATCGCACGTATGGCATCCGGTGCTTCTGGTGCAGAACTTGCCAATATGATCAACGAGGCAGCACTCCGTGCCGTCCGTGATGGAAGAAAATTCGTCACCCAGGCGGATCTGGAGGAGAGCGTTGAGGTTGTCATCGCCGGATACCAGAAGAAGAATAAGATCATGACCGACAAAGAGAAACTGATCGTTTCCTACCACGAGGTCGGCCATGCACTCGTCGCAGCACTGCAGAGCCATTCCGCTCCAGTTACGAAGATCACCATTATCCCGCGTACGTCCGGCGCCCTCGGCTATACGATGCAGGTGGATGAAGATGAGCACAACCTGATGAGCCGTGAAGAGCTGGAAAACAAGATTGCAACCCTGACCGGCGGCCGTGTGGCAGAGGATCTGGTGTTCCATTCCATCACGACAGGTGCTTCGAACGATATCGAGCAGGCAACGAAGGTGGCAAGAGCCATGATCACCCGCTTCGGTATGAACGAGGAATTTGGTATGGTTGCATTTGAGACGGTAACGAACCAGTACCTCGGCGGTGACACTTCCCTGGCATGCTCCGAATCGACAGCAGCACAGATTGATGAGAAGGTTGTTGCAGCAGTCAGAAAACAGTACGACAAAGCAGAGCAGCTCTTAAAAGATAACATGCCGAAACTCCACGAGCTGGCAAAATATCTGTATGAGAAAGAGACGATCACAGGTGATGAGTTTATGGAAATCCTGAATTTATCCCCGGATCAGCTCACGACAACGAGAATGGAAACAAACTAAAAAGCGATAAAAGCAGATGAGAATCCCGCGTTACTGTTCACCCAGCAGTGAAACACTTGCTGTTTCACTGCGTAAGAAAGTGATTCACGAATCCCGCGTTTCAAGGCGACTTCAGCCTTGCGCGGGATTCTTTCTTGTGCTATAATGCTGTAATGCGAAATTATGACACAAAAAGACAGATTTTTTAGGATAGACCAAGAGAACATAAGGAGAAACGCAATGAAGAAAAAACAGGCATGGAAAGTGATGGGTGCTGTCCTTGCGGGCACACTGGTATTTTCCGATGCAGTTCCGCTCCGTGCCAGCGCATCGGCAGGAACGGAAAAAAGCGCAGTACAGAACGAAACTGTCTCCGGAACGGAGAACGGTACAGAGACAAAACGGGCAGCCGTTTATGTGAATCTGAAAACCGGCGATGATACGGCAGACGGTACAACGGCAGAGACAGCAGTAAAAACCGTGGAAAAAGCACAGGAGCTTCTTGCAGTTGCAGCGGCAGAACTGCAGGCGGACGGGAAAACAACCGAAAAAAACACTGCTGCAGATACCAGCAAAACGGCAGCGGAGGAAGCAGCAGAAAAATATCTGGTATTCGTCGGAATGGATGAAAAAGAGCTGGAAACGTATCGAAAGAAACAGCAGAAAACAGACTTCAGGGGAAGAGTAACAGATACCGTTTTTGCGGCAGATGAAATCGTGGTGACAGAAGCCGGATATGAGGCTGTTCTGGCAGCAGAAAAAGCAAAAGAAACGGTTTCGGAAACACCAACGCTTGCGCCAGGCGAGTCTCTGGCACCGGATGCGGCAGAAGATACCGTAACACCAACTCCGGGTCCGACGGAAACGCCGGATGCAGAGCCAACCGCAGAACCAACGGTGACCCCGGACGCAGAACCGACGGAAACGCCGGACGCAGAGCCGACCGTAACGCCGGCGGAGGAACCAACGGCAACTCCGACACCGGATGCGGACAACGGAGAAGATACAGGGGATACACCAACGGCAGCGCCGACACCGGATGCGGAACCGACCGTAACGCCGGAAGTAACTCCGACGACAGCACCGGGCGAGAATACCGATGACAGTGAAAATCCGGAGAATCCGGAAACTCCGGCAGAAGATCCAACCGTGACACCTGCCCCGGATGATACAGCAAAAGACGATCCTGCAGCAGATGATACAAACCAGGACGATACAAACCAGGATAACCAGAACGGAACGGGAAATGATGCATCATCGGACCAGTGGAAACAGGATGAAAATCTGGATGACCTTGTAAAAGATGAAATTCAGAAAGAAAACGAAACCGTAAAAAATTTCGATGAAATTTCCAATCCATCCGGTACGGACAGCACAGAAGACGGCTATCTGATCTCCAATGTCTCTCTTTTGATCCAGCCGGTGGCAGTAAGTCTGTCCAGAAGCCTTGTATCAGAGGAGCAGACGAAAACAGCAGAAGCTGAGACGGCGGACGAAGGCGAGCATGAACTGCTTGCAGCTGCAGAGCAGAAATCCAACCTGAGTGCAGGTGAAATGACAGCAAGTGCAGCCGATGACGTAAGTACGCTGCGTGCCGCAGGAACGATCCTTGTAGGACCGGACAACTACGGAACGAATAAGACATCCACTCCGACTCCGACAGCCACACCGTCGAAGAGCAGCAGTAACAACAGCTCTTCCAATTCCAGTACCGGAAGCACAAAGATTCCGCAGAAGAAGACACAGACCACTGTAAGCATCCGCAGCATCCCGGTCAACACCGGCGATGAGACGATGGTGCTTCCGCTGGCGATCAGCTCCGCACTTTCTGCAGCCGTTATGTTCTGCATGGCATTCCTTCAGATGCAGGCGAAACGCGCAAAGAGCATGGCCGCATGGCTGGAATTCAAAAAGAATCATCCGTTTGACGAAGAATAAAGAAACAGGCATATCCGGAAAAGCCATTCCATACATTTACAGTATGGGAGGGCTTTTTCTTATGGAAGAAAAGAAAACATGGGCGGTGGGTGCGGGCAGCGGGATCAGCTGGCTGAAGGCTCTTCTCGTTTCCTATCTGATCTCGGTGCTTCTTCTTTTGCTGCTGTCTTTCCTGCTCTGGAAATTTTCCTGGAAGGAAAGCTGGGTGCAGGCGGGCATTGTGGTGATCTATCTGGCATCAAGCTTTTCCGGCGGAAGAATGGCAGGAAACATGGCGGGAAAACGGCGGTTTCTCTGGGGCATCTGCTTTGGAATCGTGTATTTTGCCATTCTGATCATCGTCTCCGCAGTCTTCCTGCCGGGCGGATTTGCCGGAGCCGGAAGACTTCTGTGGGCGGCAGCAGTCTGTGCCGTCGGCGGAATGGCAGGCGGAATGACGGCACACGGCAGATAAAAGCGGACAAAACAGAACATTTTTTCAAAAAACAGACTTTTAAATTTGAAAAACCTATGCTATAATGGGAAGAGCTAATGGCCGAAGACTATAAAAAAGTCGCGCGTCAACTACAATGAAGGAGGAATGTGCCATGAAACACATCAAAACTTTAAATACAAAAAGCTTACAGAACACTGTAAAAAAAGGTGGATGCGGTGAGTGCCAGACATCCTGCCAGTCCGCATGTAAGACTTCTTGCACCGTAGGCAACCAGAGCTGCGAGCATAAGTAAAAGTAATCCATAAGGACGAGTAAAAGGTGTTCCCAGAACCGGTTTCGCCGGATTTGGGAACATTCTTTTTGCCAGGCACATCAAAAAAAGAGAGAGTTATAGAAAGGAATACCACAGTGATACATTTATATAAAAGCAATGGCTTCAACATGGTGCTGGACGTCAACAGCGGCTCCGTCCATGTTGTGGATGACTGCGTATACGATGTCCTTTCCTGCATGAACGAAGGAAAAAATGCAGAAGAGGCAGCAGAGGCGCTTAGCAGTAAATATGCCGAGCAGGACATCACCGAAGCCAGAGAAGAAATTCAGGAACTTACAGATAACGGCATGCTCTTTACAAAAGACATTTACGAAAACGCAATTGATCAGTTTTCCAACCGTCCGACCGTCGTAAAAGCACTCTGCCTCCACATTGCACACGACTGCAACCTTGCCTGTCGTTACTGCTTCGCAGAAGAGGGCGAGTATCACGGAAGACGTGCACTGATGTCCCTGGAAGTCGGCAAAAAAGCGCTTGATTTCCTGATCGCAAACTCCGGCAGCAGAAGAAACCTCGAGGTAGATTTCTTCGGCGGTGAACCGCTGATGAACTGGGATGTTGTAAAACAGCTCGTAGCCTACGGAAGAGAACAGGAGAAGTTACATAACAAGAACTTCCGTTTCACCCTGACCACCAACGGTGTTCTCTTAAACGACGAGGTCATGGAGTTCTGCAATAAAGAGATGGGCAACGTCGTATTAAGTATCGACGGAAGAAAAGAAGTTCACGATCACATGCGTCCGTTCCGCAAAGGTGCCGGAAGCTACGATCTGATCGTGCCGAAATTCCAGAAATTCGCTGAGCTTCGTCATCAGGATAAATACTATGTGCGCGGAACCTTCACGCATTACAACACAGACTTTGCAGCTGATGTTCTCCATCTGGCAGACCTCGGCTTCAAGCAGATCTCGGTTGAGCCTGTTGTAGCGCCTCCGACCGAGGACTATGCGATCCGTGAGGAAGACCTTCCGGTGATCTTCGAACAGTACGACATTCTGGCAAGAGAGATGATCAAGAGAGAAAAAGAAGGAAGAGGCTTCAATTTCTTCCACTTTATGATCGATCTGACCGGCGGACCATGTGTTTATAAACGTCTTTCCGGCTGCGGTTCCGGAACCGAGTACCTTGCGGTAACACCGTGGGGCGATTTCTATCCGTGCCACCAGTTCGTAGGACAGGAAGATTTCTGCCTTGGAAATGTTTACGAAGGCGTGAAAAAGACAGAAACGGTCAACGAATTCAAAAAATGCAACGTTTATTCCAAAAAGGAGTGCAGCCAGTGCTTTGCACGGTTCTACTGCAGCGGCGGATGCGCGGCAAACTCCTACAACTTCACAGGTAAGATCAACGATGTTTACGAGATCGGCTGTAAGATGCAGCAGAAGCGGATCGAGTGCGCATTGATGATAAAGGCAGCTCTGGCCGAAGATTAAAGAAAAGAGGAAAATCGCGACATGATGAAAAAGAAACAGAGTATCATCGCGCTCGTCCTGGCAGCCATTGTAACAGTGCTTCTTGGATGGACGATGATCAAAGGATGGGGTCCTACCGGAACCGGTTCGATGAAGAACATCAACCTGGGTCTGGATCTGTCCGGCGGTGTCAGCATTACCTACCAGGCCGTAAAGGACAACCCGACAGACGAAGAAATGTCAGATACCCGCTACAAGCTGGAACAGCGTGCGCAGCAGTACAGCGAAGAGGCACAGGTATATCTGCAGGGCGACAACCGTATCACCATTGAAATCCCGGGTGCAACCGATGCAACCACCATTCTGGAAGAGATGGGTAAACCGGGAAGCCTGTATTTCATCAAACAGACCAACGATGACGGAACAGAAAACTACACCTACGACAGCTCGACCGGCGAGTACGTTCTGAACGGAAAAACTATCGAAGAGCTCGAGGAGGACGGCTCCGTCGTTCTGACCGGTAAAGATGTGGAGAGCGCAGAAGCCATGCATCAGCAGAACTCCACCACAAAAGCAACCGAGAGCGTCGTTCAGCTGAAAATGACCGACGAAGGAAAACAGAAATTTGCAGACGCAACCCAGGAAGCCTACAGCGCAGGAAAGAGCATCGGTATCTATTATGATGAAAAATTCGTCAGTGTACCGAGTGTAAACGCTGTGATTTCCGATGGTACTGCAGTCATCTCCGGCGGAAACATGGACTGGGATGAAGCAACCAGCCTGGCATCCACCCTCCGTATCGGTTCCCTTTCCCTGAAACTTGAGGAGATCAACTCCAGCGTCGTTGGAGCACAGCTTGGATCTGCAGCTGTTTCCACCAGCGTAAAAGCGGGAGCGATCGGCATTGTACTGATTATCCTTTTCCTTGCAATCGTATATCGCCTGCCTGGTATTGCTGCCGGATGGGCACTGCTCATCTATGTTGAGCTGAATCTGATTGCTTTAAATGCATTTGACCTGACATTGACCCTGCCTGGTATCGCAGGTGTTATCCTGTCGATCGGTATGGCGGTCGATGCGAACGTTATCATTTATGCCCGTATCGAGGAGGAGATCGGTGCCGGAAAGACGGTTCATGCGGCAATCCGCGACGGATTCAAGAAGGCAGCTTCTGCCATCCTGGACGGAAACGTGACGACCTTGATTGCAGCAGCTGTTCTGTATGCGCTTGCGAGCGGAAGTGTCCGCGGATTCGCCATGACACTTGCTCTTGGTATTGTTCTTTCCATGTTCAGCGCCATGGTTGTTTCCAGACTGCTGGTCAACAGCCTGTACGGTATGGGACTGAAGGATGCGAAATACTACGGAACCAAGAAAGAGCGCAAGGGATTTCCATTTGTGGAAAAGAGAAAGATCTTCTTCACGATCTCCTGCATTCTGCTGCTTGCCGTTCCAGCCAGCATGATTTTCATGCATCAGACAAAGGGAAGCGCACTGAACTTCGGCCTTGACTTCAAGGGCGGTACTTCCATCAACGTTCCGTTCAACGAGGATTACTCCATCGAAGAGCTGGACAAAGAGGTAGAGCCGGTTGTGGAAGGCGTGACAAAAGATTCCAATATTCAGATGACAAAGGTTGTCGGAGGCAACAATGTCATCATCAAAACACGTTCTCTGACTCTGGAAGAGCGTGAGCAGGTTTACCAGGCAATGGCAGACAATTTCGGTGTCGATACTTCTGAAATCACTTTCGACAACATTTCTTCTACTGTAAGTAAAGAAATGAGCCAGAATGCGATGAAAGCAGTTATCATCGCTGTAGTCTGCATGCTGCTGTACATCTGGATCCGTTTCCGCGACATCCGTTTCGCATCGAGTGCCATCCTTGCACTGATGCACGATATCGCCATTGTATTCGGATTCTATGTGGTATCCCGTATTTCGGTCGGCAGCACCTTTATCGCGTGTATGCTGACGATCCTCGGCTATTCCATCAACAGTACGATCGTCATCTTCGACCGTATCCGTGAGAATCTGCCGGAGTTAAAGAGAGAGCCGATCGAGTCCCTGGTTGACCGCTGCATCACGGACACCCTGACCCGAAGCATTTACAGTTCCCTCACCACCTTTATCACCATCTTTGTTCTGTTCGTGATGGGAGTTTCTTCCATCCGCGACTTTGCAGCACCTCTGATGGTTGGTATCGTATGCGGAGCTTACACTTCTGTCTGCATCACAGGTGCCCTGTGGTATGTGATGAAGCACGTTGGAAAAAACAAATATGTGCCGTCCAAAGCAGTACAGAATAAGACAAAAAATAAATAAAAGCAGCAAAAACCATAAAAAGAGAAACGCCGGACCGGAAAAGTCCGGCGTTTCCTGCTAACAGGAAAGAGGAGAACATATGAAGAAAGAACGCTGGGTAGTTTCGGCAAAACGCGCCGATTTCCAGGCAATTGCGGACCGGTTCGGCATCGATCCCGTCATCGCCCGCCTGATCCGGAACCGGGATGTGACCGGGGAGAAAGAGATCGAAGAGTATCTCTTCGGTGATCTGGAGCAGCTCCACGATCCGCTGCTGATGAAGGATATGGAGCGCGCGGCAGATCTGATCGCAGAAAAAATTCGGGAGAAAAAGCCGATCCGCATCATCGGGGACTACGACATCGACGGTGTTACGGCAACGTATATTCTGCTGACCGGATTAAAAGATCTCGGTGCCGATGCGGATGTGCGTATCCCGGACCGGATTGCAGACGGATACGGCTTAAATGAGCATCTTGTGCAGTTTGCCGCGGATGAGGGGCGGGACACGATCGTCACCTGTGACAACGGCATCGCGGCGGGCAGTCAGATCCGTCTGGCAAAAGAACTTGGCATGACGGTTGTTGTGACGGACCACCACGAGGTTCCGTTTGAGGAGGATGAAAACGGAGAACGCCGCTACATCCTGCCGCCAGCGGACGCGGTTGTCAATCCGAAACAGAAAGACTGTTCCTATCCGTTTCCGGGCCTCTGCGGTGCGGCCGTCGCATGGAAACTGATCCAGACGATGGAGGCAAAAGCAGGTATTCCAAAGGAGCACAGCTTCCGCTTTCTGGAATTTGTCGCCATTGCGACGATCGGTGATGTGATGGATCTGCAGGGAGAAAACCGGATTTTTGTAAAAGCCGGCCTTCGGGCGCTCCATAAAACGCAGAACCTCGGCCTGCAGGAGCTGATCCGTGTGCAGGGCATCGAGGCGGAAAACGTGACACCGTATCACATCGGCTTCGTTCTCGGCCCGTGCATCAACGCATCGGGACGGCTTGACACGGCGGAGCATTCGTTAAAACTGCTCTGCGCAAAGACACGTGAGGAGGCCGCAAAGCTTGCCGGGGACTTGAAAGACCTGAATGAAAGCCGCAAAGAGCTGACGCGCCAGGGTGAGGCGAAAGCAATCGAGCTCGTGGAAACCTCCCCGCTGCAGAACGACAAAGTCCTCGTCGTCTATCTGCCGGACTGCCACGAGAGCCTTGCCGGAATCATCGCAGGTCGCCTGCGGGAGCACTTCCACAAACCATCCTTCGTACTCACCAGAAGTGAGGAGGGCGTCAAGGGCTCCGGCCGCTCGATCGAAGCGTATTCGATGTATGAGGAGCTCTGCAAATGCAAAGAACTGATGACGAAATTCGGCGGCCACCCGATGGCTGCGGGCCTTTCCCTCGCAGGAGAGGAGATGATCGAACCGTTCCGCCGGGCACTGAACGATAATTCCACGCTGACGGAAGAGGATTTCGTCGAAAAAGTTGTGATCGATGTGCCGATGCCGATCACCTACATCACCAAAAATCTGATCCGCCAGTTAAGTCTCTTGGAGCCGTTCGGAAAAGGCAACACGAAACCGCTGTTCGCACAGAAAGGACTGACTGTATTAAATTACCGCATTTTTGGAAAGAATAGAAACGTGGTGAAAGTACAGCTTGCCGATGCGGGCGGATACCAGATGGATGGTGTCTATTTCGGCGAGGGAGAAGCGTTCGCCGCATACGTGGATGCACATCCGACCCTCTCGGTAGCGTACTATCCGTCGATCGATACGTGGAACGGACGCGACAAATTACAGATCAATATCCAGAGTTATTTTTAAAGATGCAGAAAAGCCGCAAATACCTGATTTTTCTGCCCTGTTTTCTATCGGAAACAAAATTGACGCAGAAGAATATTGATGCTATACTGTAAGGTGAATTGTCAAACCTTGACGAAACGGAGGAATATTTTATGAAAAAAGTAGAGGATTACGTAAGAAGTATTCCGGATTTCCCGGAACCGGGTATTATTTTCAGAGATGTAACGAGTATCCTGCAGGACGCAGACGGACTGCAGCTTGCCATAGATGAGATGCAGCATTTTGTAGAAGAAGTAGACTGTGATGTAATCTGCGGAACCGAGTCCCGCGGCTTCATTTTCGGTATGCCGATTGCTTACAATCTGCACAAACCGTTCGTGCCGATCCGTAAAAAAGGAAAACTTCCTCTGGAGACCATCGAGGAGAGCTATGACCTGGAGTACGGCAGCGCAACGATCGAGATGCACAAAGACTCCATCAAACCGGGCCAGAAGGTAGTCATCATCGACGATCTGATTGCAACCGGCGGTACCGTGGAGGCTTGTGCAAAAATGATCGAGCGCCTCGGCGGCGAAGTAACCAGAATCGTGTTCCTGATGGAGCTTGCCGGCTTAAAAGGACGCGAAAAACTGGCAAAATATGATGTAAAATCTGTCATCCGTTACGATGGCAAATAACGTATCCAACGAAACGCAGGGGTTAATCATGAGAGCGGAGGATACATATGGAAGAAGAGAAAAGAATCAGTGAAGAAGAATTAAAGAAGGATGTGGCGGCGGCAGAAGCCAGAATCCGCAAGACGGACGATTTTACAAGTCCGGAGGAATTATACGGGGAATTGATCGCTTCTGTGAAAAAATATCATCCATCGGACGATATTTCCCTGATCGAAAAAGCATACCGCGTGGCAGCGGATGCACATAAGGACCAGAAAAGAAAGAGCGGGGAACCGTACATCATCCATCCGCTCTGTGTGGCAATTATCCTGGCAGATCTGGAGCTCGACAAGGAGTCGATCGCGGCAGGCCTTCTGCACGACGTTGTCGAAGATACCGTCATGACCGAAGAAGAGCTGACCGAGGAGTTCGGCCCGGAGGTGTCCCTGATTGTAAGCGGTGTCACGAAGCTGGCACAGCTGAAATATTCTGCGGATAAGGTCGAGGAGCAGGCAGAAAACCTGAGAAAGATGTTCCTTGCGATGGCAAAGGATATCCGTGTTATTCTGGTAAAACTGGCGGACCGTCTGCACAACATGCGGACCGCACAGTACTGGTCGCCGGAGACGCAGAAGAAAAAAGCGCGTGAGACGATGGATATTTATGCCCCGATCGCACAGCGCCTCGGTATTTCCAAGATCAAGGTCGAACTCGATGACCTTTCTCTGAAATATCTGGAGCCGGATGCGTACTATGAACTGGTGCAGAAGGTCAGCATGAAGCGGGAGCAGCGGCAGGAGTTTGTCGATGCGATCGTAAAAGAGGTGACCCGTCATATCCACCAGGCCGGCATTGAGGCAGATGTCAACGGACGAATCAAGCACTTTTTCAGCATCTACAAAAAGATGGTCAACCAGCATAAGACGCTGGATCAGATCTATGACCTCTTTGCGGTCCGCATCATCGTGGAATCCGTCAAAGACTGCTATGCAGCGCTCGGTGTCATCCATGAAATGTACACGCCGATCCCGGGCCGTTTCAAAGATTACATTGCGATGCCGAAGCCAAACCGTTACCAGTCCCTGCATACAACCCTGATCGGACCGAACGGACAGCCGTTTGAGATTCAGATCCGTACTTATGAGATGCACCGGATTGCAGAATACGGTATCGCTGCACACTGGAAATACAAAGAGGCCTCCGACGGCAAGAAACCGGGACCGGAGCAGGAAGAGGAAAAACTGACCTGGCTGCGCCAGATTCTGGAGTGGCAGCAGGACATGGCGGACAACCATGAGTTCATGAACCTCTTAAAGAGCGATCTCGACCTGTTTGCCGACAATGTTTACTGTTTCAGCCCGGCGGGCGATGTCAAAACGCTTCCGGTCGGCTCCTGTGCCATCGACTTTGCTTATTCCGTCCACAGTGCGGTCGGCAACAAGATGGTCGGAGCGAGGGTCAACGGAAAACTCGTGCCGATCGAGACGGAACTTCACAACGGAGACCGCGTCGAGATCATCACCTCGCAGAACTCCAAGGGACCGAGCCGCGACTGGCTGAAAATTGCGAAGAGTTCCCAGGCAAAGAGCCGCATCAACCAGTGGTTCCGCCAGCAGAACAAGACGGACAACATCGTCAAAGGCAAGGAAATGCTCACCAGCTATGCAAAGCTGAAGGGCAAAAACCTTGGAATCTATACGAAACCGATGTACGAAGAGGCTGTCATGAGAAAGTACGGCTTCCGCGACTGGGATTCCGTTCTTGCGGCCATCGGCCACGGCGGCTTAAAAGAGGGCCAGGTCCTCAACAAGCTGATTGAGACGTACGAAAAGCAGCATAAAAAAGAGATCACCGACGAGCAGGTGCTCGAGGCGGCATCTGGAGAGAAAGTTCTGCCGGTTGGAAAGAGCAAGGGCGGCATCGTCGTGCGCGGTATCCACGATGTGGCAGTTCGCTTCTCAAAATGCTGCAATCCGATCCCGGGCGATGAGATCGTGGGCTTTGTCACAAGAGGACGCGGCGTGACCATTCACCGCACCGACTGTGTCAATGTCCTGAATCTGCCGGAATCTGAGCGGGTGCGCCTCATTGATGCTGAATGGCAGGCAGAGGACAACGGCGGCTCTCTCTATACCGTGGAGATCAGCGTTTACGCAAACAACCGTACCGGTCTTCTGGTGGATATCTCCAAGATCTTTACCGAGCGGAAGATCGACCTTGCGGCGATGAACGTGAGAACGAGCAAGCAGGGAACGGCTTCCATCGATGTGACGTTCGACGTGCACAACAACGAAGAGCTGAACAGCATCATCGAGAAGGTGCGCCAGGTGGAGAGCGTGATTGATATTCAGAGATCGAGAGGATAAAAAGGAGAAAAGCGTATGATAAAGGTAAATTACCGGGCACTTGGAATGCTCTCGACAAACTGCTACGTTGTGGAAAATCCGGACAGCCAGAAGGTGCTGATCGTGGACCCGGGCGATTCGCCGCTGGAGATTGCACGCCAGATCGACGAGATTGACGGCGACCCGGAGGCTATTTTGCTGACTCATGGCCATTTCGACCATATGCTGGCAGCGGATGCGTTGCGGAAAAAATACCATATTCCGGTCTATGTCCATGAAAAGGAGCAGCACCTTCTGGGGGATGCAAGGGAAAATCTTTCCGGCCTCTGGAGCGCGCCGTACACGATGCAGGCAGACAAAACGGTAAAAGAGGGCGATATTCTGCATCTGGCGGATTTTAAAATCCATGTGCTTGCAACACCAGGCCATACGGCAGGAGGCGTCTGCTATTATATTCCGGCAGAAAAAGCACTTTTTTCCGGCGATACGCTGTTTTGCGAATCATATGGAAGATACGATTTCCCGACATCCTCCGGAAGAGATCTGATTGCATCGGTCAAACGCCTGTTAAAAGAGCTTCCCGGGGATGTGACTGTGTATCCGGGCCACAACGATGAAACTACGATTGAACATGAAAAGAGGTACAATCCCCTTGCTTAATATCAGCCTTTGTTTTAACAGAAAAGATTTTGAATACGATGTGTATTCCCTGATCAAGGCATTCTATCCCGGCTGCGAGATCACCTCGTGGTACGAAGAGGATGGAGCGCCGGACGGGGAATTTGCATATTATGATAAGATCCTGTACGCGGCAGACCAGATCTGCTTTTCCATAGAAAATGAGAAGCACGAAGAGCTTTCTGCCGCGTGTGAGGCGGTGGAATATGAAAAAGACCGCCACGAAACGAAAAATGTCCTGAAACGGATGGTCTATCGCACGCTCTCGAAAGTGAGCGGAAAAGAACTTCCGTGGGGCGATCTCACCGGCATCCGTCCGACGAAAATTCCGATGAAGATGCTGGAAGAGGGCAAAACAAATGTAGAGATTGCGAAATACATGCGCGAGACCTACTACACCAGCCCGGAAAAGACGGCACTTGCAATCACGATTGCCAACCGGGAAAAGGATATTTTAAAGACGATCGACTACGAGCACGGCTACAGCCTGTACATCGGCATTCCATTCTGTCCGAGCATCTGTCTGTACTGTTCCTTCGGTTCCCATGTGTTAAGCCGCTGGGCCCATATGGTAGATCCGTATCTGGATGCGCTGATCAAAGAGCTGACCTTCATCAGCGAGCGTATGAAAGACTATACACTTGATACGATCTACATCGGAGGCGGAACGCCGACGACGCTGAATGCAGCACAGATGGAACGTCTGCTTTCGAAGGTGACAGAGCTCTTCCCGATGGATCAGGTGCAGGAGTTTACCGTGGAGGCAGGACGGCCGGATACGATCCATGAGGAGGTCTTAAAGGCCATCCGCAAATTCCCGGTGACTCGTATTTCGATTAACCCGCAGACGATGAACCAGGAGACACTGGATCTGATCGGACGCCATCATACGGTGGAGGAGATTGAAGAGAAGTTCCGCATGGCGCGTGACCTTGGTTTCGACAACATCAACATGGATCTGATCGTTGGTCTGCCGGGCGAGGACAGGGAAAAAGTGGCGCATACCCTGGAAAAAGTGGAGGCGCTGAACCCGGATTCCCTGACGGTCCATTCCCTTGCATTGAAGCGTGCGACGAGACTCAATTTGTTCAAAGACAAATATCAGGAAATCTCGTTTGAAAATTCCGCTGAGATCATGAAAATGACGATGGACAGCGCACATCGCATGGAGATGGGGCCGTATTACATGTACCGCCAGAAAAATATGGCGGGAAACTTTGAGAATGTAGGTTATTCCCGGGAAGGAAAGGCCGGTATTTACAACATTCTCATTATGGAAGAAAAACAGTCCATTCTGGCTGCAGGAGCCGGAGCATCCACGAAATTCGTGTTTGACCACGGAGAGCGCATTGAGCGGGTGGAAAATGTGAAGGATCTGAAAAATTATGTGGAGCGTATCGATGAGATGATCGAGAGAAAGCGTATCGGAATGGAGAAGTATCTGCCAAAATGAAAAAAAAATCCAGTCAGCAGCTTCACATGCTGCGATATACCCTGACCGAACAGCTCATCCACGGCATGGAAGTGAGTAATCTGGCTTACGATCTTGCGCGGGAACTGGGGTATGAAAAAGAAATTTGCTATGAGCTTGCAAAAGCGGGCGTTCTCCACGACATCGGAAAGGTTGTCCTGGAGAATTACGTAGAAGAACAGGATACGCTCGTTGTCGAGGAGATGCGCTTTGTGCGGACCCATCCCACACTGGGATATGAGCTGCTGCAGGGACGCGGATACTCCGATTTTGTGCTGGAGAGCATTCTGTACCACCATGAAAATTATGACGGAACAGGATATCCTGCGAATCTGGCAGGAGAAAAGATTCCGTTTGGGGCGCGTATTTTGCGTATCTGCGATGTGTACTGCGCACTGACCTCCGACCGCCCGTACCGGAGCGCGTTTACGCAGGAACAGGCGATGGAGCTTATGGCAGAAGAAGTCAAAAATTTCGATCTGAAAATGTTCCTGGCATTTCAGAGAGTGATCCACAGCGGCAGCCGGAAAGCGATCGAGCTTTCTGATGTCGATGAATTGATCCAGGAAATCATAAAGGAGAAAACAGAAAATGGCATTAAAGAAGAAACCGGTTACCGGAATGAAAGATATTTTACCGAAAGAAATGGCAATCCGTGACTACGTGATCCGTCTGATCAAGGAAACTTACGGAACCTTCGGCTTTACCTCCATGGAGACCCCATGCGTGGAGCACATCGAAAACCTGAACAGCAAACAGGGCGGCGAGAATGAGAAACTGATTTTCAAGATCTTAAAAAGAGGAGAGAAGCTGAAACTCGAGACCGCTGAGAAAGAAAACGATCTCGTAGACAGCGGCCTGCGTTATGACCTGACCGTTCCGCTCTGCCGTTACTATTCCAACAACGCAAACGAGCTTCCGTCCCCGTTCAAAGCACTTCAGATGGGAAATGTATGGCGTGCAGACCGTCCGCAGAGAGGAAGATACCGCCAGTTCATGCAGTGCGATATCGATATCCTCGGCGAGCCGACCAACCTCGCAGAGATTGAGCTGATCCTTGCTACCACCACACTGCTTGGAAAACTGGACTTCAAGAACTTTACGATCCGTATCAATGACCGCCGTATCTTAAAAGCAATGGCAGCCTACAGCGGATTCCCGGAGGAGTCCTATGACACCGTATTTATTATCCTCGATAAGATGGATAAAATCGGTTTTGAGGGCGTTGCCAAAGAGCTCGAGGAAGCCGGCTTTGCAAAAGAGTCCGTAGAGAAATACCTGAAAATGTTCGAGGAGATCACCCCGGATACCGCAGGCGTAGAGTACTGCCGTGAGAAACTTGAGGGATTCCTTGACAAAGAGTACGCAGACGGCCTGAAGACCATCATCGACAGTGTCAATGCCGTGAAGACCGCAGAATTCAAGATCGCTTTCGATCCGACTCTGGTGCGCGGAATGTCCTACTACACCGGACCGATCTTCGAGATCGCTATGGATGAGTACGGCGGATCTGTCGGAGGCGGCGGACGCTACGATGAAATGATCGGAAAATTCACCGGAAACCAGACCTGCGCATGCGGATTCTCCATCGGATTTGAGCGTATCGTTATGCTTCTGCTTGAGAGAGATTACCAGATCCCGGGCGCGCAGAAGAAAAAAGCGTACCTGATCGAGAAAAACATGCCGGCAGAGGGAATGCAGAAGATCATTCAGCAGGCGACAAAAGAGAGAAGTGAAGGCACGGCCATCAACATCGCCGTGATGAAGAAGAACAAGAAATTCCAGAAAGAGCAGCTTGCCAGCGAGGGCTACACTGAGATCGAAGAATTTTTTGTTGACAAAATGTAAGGAATATCCAATAATAGTAATCGCATGAAAAAACGATGTGCTGCGGATGCAGATTCTTTGTGTCCGCAGTTCCAAATAGGAGGAACAAGAAAATGGCTGAATCCATGAAAGGCCTGAAGAGAACCTGCCGCTGTGCGGAAGTCACAAAAGCAGATATCGGAAAAAAAGTAACCCTGATGGGCTGGGTACAGAAGAGCCGTAATAAAGGCGGAATTATTTTCGTCGATCTGCGTGACAGAAGCGGTATTATGCAGATTATCTTTGAGAACGGCCCGATCAGTGAGGAAGGTTTTGAGAAAGCAGCAAAACTGCGCAGCGAGTTCGTCATCGCCGTAGAAGGTGAAGTTATGGCCCGCTCCGGTGCTGTCAATGAAAATCTGGCAACAGGAGAGCTCGAAGTAAAGGCTGAGTCCTTACGCATTCTTTCCGAGGCAGAAACCCCGCCGTTCCCGATCGAGGAGGATTCCAAGACGAGAGAAGAGCTCCGTCTGAAATACCGTTACCTGGATCTGCGCCGCCCGGACATCCAGAGAAACCTGATCATGAGAAGCAAAGTGGCAATGCTCACCCGTGAGTTCATGTCCAAAGAAGGCTTCCTTGAGATCGAAACCCCGATGCTGACGAAATCCACACCGGAAGGCGCCAGAGATTACTTGGTACCGAGCCGTGTTCATCCAGGCAGCTTCTACGCACTGCCGCAGTCTCCGCAGCTGTTCAAACAGCTTCTGATGTGCTCCGGCTATGACCGTTATATCCAGATCGTAAAATGTTTCCGTGACGAGGACCTGCGTGCCGACCGTCAGCCGGAGTTCACCCAGATCGATATGGAGCTTGCTTTCGTTGATGTAGACGATGTTATCGATGTCAATGAGAGACTGCTGGCACACCTGTTCAAAGAGGTGCTCGGCGTTGAGGTACAGCTCCCGATCCAGAGAATGACCTGGAAAGAGGCTATGAACCGTTTCGGTTCCGACAAACCGGACCTGCGTTTCGGTATGGAGCTGGTTGATGTTTCCGAGACCGTAAAAGATACCGAGTTTGTTGTATTTAAGGGCGCGCTTGAAAACGGCGGTTCTGTCCGCGGTATTAACGCAAAGGGACAGGGCGCAATGCCGAGAAAGAAAATCGACAAGCTCGTTGAGTTTGCGAAAGGTTACGGTGCAAAAGGTCTTGCATACATTGCAATCCATGAGGATGGAAGCTGGAAATCTTCCTTCTCCAAATTTATGACAGAGGAGCAGATGGAAGCCCTCATCAAAGCCATGGACGGACAGGCTGGAGACCTTCTTCTCTTCGCAGCAGACCGCAACAAGATTGTTTGGAACGTTCTTGGCGCACTTCGTCTGGAACTGGCAGAGCAGATGGGACTGCTCGACAAGAACGAGTACCGTTTCGTATGGATTACCGAGTTCCCGCTTCTGGAGTGGTCCGATGAGGAGAACCGTTTCACCGCAATGCATCACCCGTTCACCATGCCGATGGACGAGGATCTGCCGCTTCTGGACACCGATCCGGGCGCAGTTCGTGCAAAAGCTTACGATATCGTCCTGAACGGCACTGAGATCGGAGGAGGAAGCGTTCGTATTCACCAGAACGATGTGCAGGAGAAGATGTTTGAGATGCTTGGTTTCACAAAGGAACAGGCACATGAGCGATTTGGTTTCCTTCTGGATGCTTTCAAATACGGAGTTCCGCCTCACGCCGGACTGGCTTACGGACTGGACCGTCTCGTTATGCTGATGGCAAAAGAGGACAGCATCCGCGACGTCATCGCATTCCCGAAGGTAAAAGATGCTTCCTGTCTGATGACCGAGGCTCCGTCACCGGTTGACGCAGTACAGCTGGAAGAGCTTGGTCTTGAGGTTGAGCCGCAGGCTGAGGAAGAGACAATAGAAGAGTAAAGAAAATTTTGTAATTTACAGGACAGACAATTTTGCAGAAGTGCAGCGTTGTCTGTCCTTTTTTAGGTTTCACTCGATCGGTGTAAAGAAAAACTTAAGAAATTCTTCCACGTCTTCCCCGTTGTTTTGCTGGAAAAAAGTGCTACAATATGGTTTGTAAGAAAGATACGGAAACATCCACAGCAAGTGGAACACATAGAGAAAAAGACAAGGAGGGATCACGATGTTAGTTACATTAGTCATGCTGGCAACCTGTTTTGGTCTGCTCTGCGGAATTGGAATTTTATTTGGGATCGTCGGACTGCTGCTGAAATTTGGAGGAAAAGTCCTCGGCGCATGCGCCACTATTCTTCTCCCGATCGGCGTGATCTGGCTTGGATTTAAAATCGTGTTCGCCGTCGTTCCGCTTCTGTTCAAACTGGTCTGTGCAGCGCTGATCTGTTATCTCGTATACCGCATTCTGCGGGAGATGAAACTTGTAGCATAAAAAATAAAATCTAACAGATTCGAAAGAAAACCTGCTTTCCGTCATAAACACGGAGGCAGGTTTTTAATGACAAAAACAAAAATCTATTTTCAGAAAAAGCCAGTATTTGCTAAAAAAAGAGTAAGGAAAAAGTAAGAAAACAAAAAACAAAATGTGATACGATAGAACTAACTTGGGAAAGCAGAAAATTAATTTGTAAAATAGAAAAGTGGGAGGAAGCATATGAAGAAAAAAGTAATCGCGATTGTGTGTGCAGTCGCAGTGCTTGCGGCAGCCGGAGGGGGAGTGACATGGCATTTCCTTGGAAACGGTACAAAAGAGGACGATAACGTCGTCTATGTCAATACTGTAAAAGCCCTGACCAATCTGGGAACCGGAAATGGAATGGAAAACCGCTATGCCGGTGTTGTGGAGTCGGAAAATACCTGGAAGGTAGAGAAAAACAGCGAGAAAAAGGTAAAGGAAGTTTATGTGGAAGTCGGTCAGGAGGTTCAGGTCGGAACACCGCTGTTCTCCTACGATACCGAGAAATTCCAGAGTGACCTCGAGCAGGCGCAGCTGGATCTGGAACGCATAAACAATGAACTTTCAAGTATGAATACCAATATCAACCAGCTTTACAAAGACAAAAAGCAGGCATCAAAAGACCAGCAGGCAAGCATCACACTGGAAATTCAGGAAGCGGAGCTGGATTTAAAGAAAAAAGAATATGAAGGAAAATCAAAACAGGCGGAGATTGATAAATTAAACGATAACATCACCAATGCGACCGTGATCAGCGAAATCGCCGGTGTTGTAAAATCAATCAACAACGATGACAGCAGCGCCGGCGCTTACTCCGGTGACAACTCCGACAATTCCTTCCTGACCGTTCTTGCAACGGGAGATTTCCGTGTAAAAGGCCAGATCAATGAACAGAATATGAGCGACGGTTCGATTACTGAAGGAAGCCAGGTGATCGTGCATTCTCGTGTAGATGAGAATCAGACCTGGACTGGAACTGTGACAAAGATTGATCGGGAAAATGCACGGACAGGAAGCAATAACGTTTACAGCAGTTCAGGAGACGGTATGACGCAGTCAAGCAACTATCCGTTTTATGTGCAGCTCGACGGAACGAACGGCCTGATGCTCGGCCAGCACGTTTACGTAGAGCCGGATATCGGCCAGCAGGAAGTCAAAACAGGAATCTGGCTGTCCGATTACTTTATCAACGATGTCGACAGCAACCCTTACGTCTGGGCCGATGATGGAAACGGCAAACTGGAAAAACGAAGCGTAACGCTGGGAACATACGATGAAAATATGATGGAATATCAGATCACTGATGGTCTCAAAGAGGAGGATGCCATCACCTTCCCGGAGGATGGACTGGAAGAGGGCATGAAGACCGTCGTTAGTACCGATGGTTCGCTGGGACAGAGCAATCCGGCCGGCGGCGAGGATGACGGTATGCTTGACAACGACGATGGAATGGTCGACGACGGTATGACGCAGGATGAAAACGGCATGGTCGACAATACCATGGACGGCGCAGAGTACAGCGGTGAGGAAGATACAACGAACGTGATCGGCGGCGCCGACAATGGTGAGGCAGAACCGGCAGACACACAGGAAGCCGGATCAGCAGATGACGGGGAGGTGCAGCCGTGATTCTGGAATTAGAGAATATCTGTAAAGAATATATGCAGGGCAAAATCCCGGTTCCGGTTCTGAAAAACATCAACTTCTCCATGGAAGAAGGCGAGTACGTTGCGATCATGGGTCCTTCCGGTTCCGGAAAAACAACACTGATGAATATTGTCGGCTGCCTCGACCAGGCGACGAGCGGACGGTTGATCCTCGACGGACAGGACATCAGCAAATGCAGTGACAATCAGATGTCGGACATCCGCCTGCAGAAAATCGGCTTTGTCTTCCAGAACTTCCAACTCCTTGCAAGACAGAGCGCAATGGAAAATGTATGCCTGCCGTTGACGTACGCGGGCGTGCCGAAAAAAGAGAGAAGAGAGCGGGCAGCGATTGCCCTCGAGCGGGTGGGGCTCGGCGACCGTATGAGTTTCAAACCGACCCAGCTCTCCGGCGGACAGAAACAGCGTGTGGCGATTGCAAGAGCGATTGTCAACCATCCGAAAATTCTGCTGGCTGATGAGCCGACCGGAGCACTCGACTCCCATTCCGGCGAGCAGGTCATGGAGCTGTTCCAGAGCCTGAACGACGAGGGCGTCAGCATCTTGATGATTACACATGACGCGGAGATCGCATCGATGGCACAGCGCACCGTGGAGATCCGCGACGGAATGATGAAATCGAAGGAGGTGGCTGAAACATGAAAAAAGGAAAAGCAGCAAAGAAAGCCGCGATTGCAGTTGTGACCGCAGTTGCCGTGGGCGGTGTCAGTGTCGGCGGTTATTACGGCATCCGCCAGGCGCAGAAGACGACCGTAAAAGTGTATCCGGTCAGTGACTTTACGAGTGGTTACTGGGGAGACAGCATGAACATGGAAGGCCAGATCACCTCGACGGCTTCCCAGAACATCTATCTTTCCGACAGCCAGACCATTTCCCAGGTTCTCGTCAAAGAGGGCGATGTGGTAAATGCCGGAGACACGCTGATGACATACGATACCAGCATGATCGAGCTGGATCTGGAAACGCAGCAGTTACAGCTTGCACAGACAAAGCTGAAAATCCAGCAGAGTGAAAAAGAACTGGAAAAGCTGAAAAAGACAAAACCGGTATCGGATACGCCGCTGAATCCGGTGGAGCCGGATTTCCCGGATTTCCCGGATTTTCCAGATGAACCCATCGATCCGGATTTCCCGGACGAACCGATTCCGACCCCAGAACCGGAGCCGACGTACGAGGATGCTGTTCTGTACAGCAGTACGAATAAGCTTGTATTTGGTTCCAAACCATACAAAGGAGAAGGAACGCAGGAAGACCCATACACCTATCTCTGCGCACCGGGAACAGTCCTAACAGGCGGATTCCTGAATCAGATGGCAGGATACGCGGATGAAAAGGGAACGAAAAAAGAAGAGGACAGCGAAGGATACTGGTTTCGCCTGGAGATTCATGAGGAAAACAAAGCCGCAGAGGCGCTGGAAACCGTGTGGGAGCAGGATGGAACGAAGATTGCGAAAGCATACGAGACTTCGTATGAAGCAGTCCTGAGTCTGAAAGAATCCGAATCGGTGGATGCACCGGAAATAAAAATCACCACGCCGCTTGCCAACACAGAGGTGGCAGAGGGCGGCGAGCTGAAGCTGAAAATCGGAATCAATGAGAAGAAAGATACCGAAGAGAAGCCGGATGAGAAAGCCGACGATAAAACGGATGATAGAACCGAGAGTCCGTCCGAGGACGATGTGACACAGCCGGGTGAAGCCGGAAATGGAAGCGGTGAGGCAGACGATTCCACGGAAAACACCGAAACGGATGTCACTTACACATACGTCTGGAAACACAACGGAAAGACAATCGACGGAGATTTTAAGGATACTTACACAAAAGAAAACATCACAAAAGAGGATGCCGGAATCTATACAGTAGAAGTGACAGCGAAAAATGACAAGGGTACTTCCATGGCAGTCAGCACTGCAAATGTGGCGGTAAAAGAAGGAACGATTACCCCGACACCAAGTGTAACTCCGACCCCGAGCGTTACGCCGGGACCGAGTGTAACTCCAGAGCCGACCGTCAGCCCGGAACCAAGTACAACACCGATTCCGACCACAGAGCCGGTTCCAACAGAAACTCCGGTGCCGAGCGAGACCCCAGTTCCGACGGAAACGCCGACGCCGACCGAAGCCCCGGCAGAACCGGAAGCGGAACCGCAGAGCGAAGATGCGCCGGAAGCAGTGCAGACGACAGCAAAAACCGTATTCTACGGTGAAAAAGCATCGGTACAGTCCCTCTTTACATCATCCACAGGAAGCAGCGCAAATAACAATACTTCTTCCGGTGATGATACCCAGATGACCTACACAAAAGATGAATTGAAAAAAGCCATCAGCGAAAAAGAAAGCCAGATCCGTAATCTGAAGCTGGATCAGAAGGAAGAGGAACTCAAAGTCAAAAATACGCAGAAATCCCTGGATTCCCAGACCGTAAAAGCGACGATCAGCGGTGTGGTAAAGAAGGTTGGAAATGCAGAAAACCCGTCCAACGACGGAAGCGCCTTTATCCAGGTCAGTGGAAACGAAGGTCTGTACGTGCGCGGCTACTTAAGCGAGACGTATCTCGATCAGGTAAAAGTCGGCGATGAACTCAACGTGACTTCTTGGTCTTCGGGTGCTTTTGCAGCGGCAACCGTAACCGAGATTTCTCCGTACCCGACAACAAGCTACATGTCGTACAGCGAGACACCAGCCTCCTTCTATCCGTTCACAGCCGTTATCCCGGAAGGCGGAGAAGGTTTTGAAAACGGTGACTGGATCGAGATTGCAATCACTGTCGGAAACGATGTAGAAAACGGCAACGGCCTGTACGTCAGCAAAGAATTCATCCGCGAGGAAAACGGACAGAAATTCGTTTATATCCGGGATGAAAATGATAAATTAAAGAAACAGAATGTGGTAACCGGAAAACTTCTGTGGGGCAGTTATTACGAAGTGAAGAGCGGTCTTTCCGAAGAGGATTACATTGCATTTCCGTACGGCAAAACCGTGGTGGAAGGCGCAGACACGAAGGAATCCAGTTCATCGGATTATTACAACAGTTAAGGAGGCGCATTATGTTAGAAAATGTAAGACTTTCCTTTCAGGGAATCTGGTCACACAAAATGCGTTCCTTCCTGACGATGCTGGGTATTATCATCGGAATTGCGTCGATCATCTCAATTGTCTCCACGATCAAGGGAACGAATGAGCAGATCAAACAGAACCTGATCGGAGCTGGAAACAACAACGTGACCGTCAGCTTAAAGCAGGGCGACGGTGATTACTGGATGGACAACGGACTGCCAAGCGGCGTGTCGAAACTGTCCGGTGATCAGAAAAAGCGGATCCGCGAGCAGGATCAGGTGGAAAATGCATCGTTTTACACCGAAAGAACGTATGTGAGCGGCATCGCAAAAGGAAACACAACACTGGACAGTGCGAAGGCGCTTGGAGTGGATGAAAATTATCTGTCGACGTGCGGATATCAGATTTATCAGGGACGCGGCTTTGTGGAGAGCGATTTCTCGAAGACCCACAAAGTTGTCCTCCTCGACGATACCGCAGTGCTGACACTCTTCCCGGATGAGTCGCCGGTCGGCAAAACGATCGAGATCATGGGAGAGCCGTTCACGGTGATCGGCGTGATCAAAAAAGCCGATTCGTTCCAGCCGGTCATCAATTCCAGAGATGACTACTATACGTACAATCAGGAATCCTATCCGCTGGTGCTGATGCCGGATGTCTGCTGGCCGATCGTATTCCAGTATGATGAACCGGAAAATGCCGTTGTGATGGCAAAAACGACCGAGGATATGAGCACGGTGGGAAAGACAACAGCGGATATCATGAACGAATCCGTGACCAATACAACTGATTCTCTTTCCTATCAGGCAGAGGATCTGCTGGAGAAAGCAAAGAGTCTGCAGGAGTTAGGCCAGAGCACGAACCAGCAGCTGATCTGGATCGCGAGCATTTCGCTTCTGGTCGGCGGTATCGGTGTTATGAATATTATGCTGGTATCTGTAACGGAACGTACAAGCGAGATCGGCCTGAAAAAGGCGATCGGAGCAAGAAAACGCAGAATTCTGTTCCAGTTCCTGACCGAGGCGGCGGTGCTCACCAGCATCGGCGGACTGCTCGGCGTGCTGGGCGGCATTATCATGGCACAGGTGATTTCGAGGGTATCGCAGACGCCTGTGGCGATCAGTATTCCGGCAATCATTTTCTCCGTGGTCTTCTCCATGGTGATCGGTATCGTATTCGGACTGCTGCCGTCGGTAAAAGCAGCGAACCTGAATCCGATCGATGCGCTGCGAAGAGAATAGAACAAAAAAGAGTTGAAAAATCCGTGCGGGTACAGCGTAGGTGCTGGATCCGTGCGGATTTTTTGTGCGGCGTGTGCGGATGAAACTTAAGATCTTTACTTTTTGCGGAAAGTCGGTTATACTGGAAAATAAGCGCAATTTGCGGCGCAGCAAAGAGGCATTCGAGTTTCGGATTCGGTATGTTTATGAAAATATAAGAAAGATTCAAAGACATTTCACATTCGTTTATGGTATAATCAAACAAGAGTATGACCAACGAAAAGGAGTATACGCGAATGAATATTTTGTTTTTTATCACACCGAAAAGTGAAACGGCTTATCTGTATGACGACTGCTCACTTCGGCAGGCCATCGAGAAGATCGAATATCATAAATACACGGCGGTTCCGGTACTGAACAAAAAGGGCTGCTACGTGGGAACACTGACGGAAGGAGATCTGCTCCGCATCATAAAAGAACGGTATCTGCTGAATTACCATGAAGCAGAGGATATCCCGCTCTGGCAGGTTCCAAAACGGTGGAATTATGAGTCCGTCAACATCAACAGCAACATCGAGGACCTGATCGAGATGTCCATGCGGCAGAATTTCGTTCCAGTTGTGGATGACGAGGGAATCTTCATCGGCATCATCCGAAGAAGAGATATCATCCAGTACTGTTATCAGAAAAGCGGCATCAAAGAAGAGGAAGAAGCCCGGCGCAGCGCGCGGAAACAAAACGCAGAACAGATGATTCTGCAGTAAAGAAGAAATTGAGGGAAACATTATGAAAAAACTGATCGATCTTATCCAGGAAGAGCTGGTAAAAGCCTTTACCGCTGCGGAGATGGACCCGTCCTATGCAAGGGTTTCCGTTTCCAACCGCCCGGATCTGTGCGAATACCAGTGCAACGGCGCAATGGCAGCTGCAAAAGCATACCACAAAGCACCGATCCAGCTGGCTGAAGCAGTTGTAGAAAAAGTGACCGATCACAGCGTGATCGGTGAAATTGAAGCCGTAAAACCGGGATTCATCAACCTGAAAATCAACCCGGAATTTCTGGCAGATTATCTTTCCAAAATGCAGAACGACGAAGATCTTTCTGTAGAGAAAGCAAAAAATCCGAAAACCATCATCGTAGATTACGGCGGAGCAAACGTGGCAAAACCGCTTCACGTCGGCCATCTCCGTTCCGCGATCATCGGGGAAAGCATTAAGCGTATGGGACGCTTCATGGGCCACAACATGATCGGTGACGTTCATCTTGGAGACTGGGGTCTGCAGATGGGACTGATCATCACCGAGCTGCAGGAGCGCCATCCGGAGCTTGTTTATTTTGATGAGTCCTTTACGGGAGAGTACCCGGAGGAAGCACCGTTTACGATCAGCGAGCTCGAGGAGATTTATCCTTGCGCAAGCGGCAAATCGAAAGAGGACGAGGACTATAAGAAACGTGCACTCGAGGCAACGAGAGAGCTGCAGCAGGGCAGAAGAGGATATCGTGCGATCTGGAAACACATTATGAACGTTTCTGTTGCCGATCTGAAAAAGAACTATGGAAACCTCGACGTTCATTTCGATCTGTGGATGGGTGAGTCCGATGCACAGGAGTACATTCCAGACATGGTAGATTACCTGAAAGACAATGGTTATGCACATTATGACCAGGGCGCACTCGTTGTTGATGTCAAAGAAGAGACAGACACAAAAGAGATCCCGCCGTGCATGATCTTAAAATCCGATGGGGCAGCTCTGTATGATACGACAGACCTGGCAACCATCATCCAGCGTATGAAACTGTACAAGCCGGACGAGATCTGCTATCTGGCAGACAAACGTCAGGAGCTTCACTTCGTACAGTGTTTCCGCTGTGCAAGAAAAGCAAAACTGGTGAATGATGATACCGTTCTTTCCTTTATCGGCTTTGGTACCATGAACGGAAAAGACGGAAAACCGTTCAAGACCCGTGAGGGCGGCGTTATGCGTCTGGAGCGTCTGATCGGCGAGATCAACGATGAGATGTATCAGAAGATCGTGGAGAACCGCAGCGTAAAAGATACGGATGCAAGAGGAACGGCACAGATTGTCGGACTGTCTGCTATTAAATACGGTGACCTGTCCAACCAGGCATCGAAAGATTATGTATTCGATGTTGAGAGATTTACTTCCTTCGAGGGAAACACCGGTCCGTACATCCTGTACACGATCGTTCGTACAAAATCCATCCTCGGAAAATATAAAGAAGAGGGAAATGAACTGAAGAAAGGCGCACTTCTGGCACCGAAGAGCGACAGCGAGAAAGCTCTGATGCTTTCCGTATCCCGTTTCAACGGCGTTGTGGAGAACGCATTCGAGGAGAAAGCACCGCATAAGATCTGTGCTTATATCTACGAGCTTGCAAACGAGTTCAACCATTTCTACCACGAGACCAAGATCTTAAGTGAGCAGGATGAGGCAAGAAAAGCATCTTACCTGGCACTGCTGGATCTTGTCCGCGAGGTACTTGAGACCTGCATCGACCTGCTGGGATTCTCGGCACCGGAACGGATGTAAGATTCGTCAAGAGGGAAAAAATAGATAAAAAACAGGCGATTTTTTTGGCAGCCGTCGGCTTCTGTAGTTCTTGCGGAAACGGCGGCTGTTGTGTTATACTTACATCACGATTTTTCATCCGCTTGGACATTCGTCCTGAAAAATCGATTCTATATTACTCTATCGAAGAGCCATTCGGCTCAATTTATATCCATGTACAAAAACAGAATATCGGACTGACAAACACTTTGACGTAAAAAGAGGAGGCGGGATCATTGGAAAAGTAGAACTTCCGGGAGGGAAGTATCGCCTGCTGTCAGTGCTCGGAAGAGGGGCAACGTCTGTCGTTTATCTTGCAGAGAAAACTGGATCCGGAAAGCGGTATGCAGTCAAGGTAAGTATATGTGACAGGAAAAAACTGCGCCGGGAAGCGTTTCTTTTACAGAAGTTTTCATATCCCGGGATTCCCTGTGCGGTGGAACTTCTGGAAAGTGGGACAAAAAGCTTTCTGGTGATGGAAGCTGTAAACGGAAAATCTATCGGACAGCGTATGCGTAAGGGAGAACGGTTTTCCAGCCGGGAAATTCTGAAAACGGGAATTGCCCTGAGCGGGATTCTCTGTTATCTCCATGCACAGAACCCGCCGGTTTTCTACCGGGATCTGAAGCCGGACAACGTGATGATAACAGAGTGTGGTGAAATATACCTTGTGGATTTCGGTGCAGCCGGAACAGAAGAAACGGGTGTGGAAGTCCGTTATGGAACCCGCGGTTATGCAGCGCCGGAGCAGTATGACGGGAAGTGTGACGCCCGTTCTGATCTTTATGCACTCGGCGCACTGCTTGCGGCAATGGCGAAGCATGCGAAAAAGCGGCAGAAAAGAGGACTCTGGCGGGTGATGGAAAAGTGTATGCAGAAAAAGCCGGAGGAACGGTATGCGTCTGCCGGAGAAGTCAAAAAGGCACTGCGGCGGCTGGAAAGAAAGCAAAAAGGCAGGAAGACTCTGCGGATCTTTGCAGTTTTTGCTTTTCTGACAGGAGGAGCGGCTGCAGTTGCCAGCAGGATGCCATGGGGGCAGTTTCCGGCGGCAGACGAATGGGAGGAGCAGGGAGATCTCTGGTTCTGCGGAAATCCGGTGGAAGAAGGCAGTCTGCCGAACTACCAGAAAGCGCGGGAAGCGTTCTTAAAGGCAGACCATCTCAGTCAGGCGGGGCGTGTGGAGCAGGAACTTGTGGAATACTGTCTGGCGGATGATGCGGCAAGGGAAAAAATGCAGATGGCGCCATTGCTGGCTGAATTTTATGATGACACGCAGCAGGAGCCGGAAAAAGAAAAACGCTGCCGCAGATATCTTGCTGTTGCAGGAATGTATTTCAGTTTTTCCGAAGAACTGGCGCGTGAAAATGACATAGACGCCATGCGGAAAGGAATCGAAGTGCTGGAAAAGGCCGCAGGCGAGAATATGGAGGGGCAGTGGGAGGCGGTTATCTGGCAGAGACTGGCGGATGCGTGCTATCTTGGCGGAAAATCCGGGGATGGGGAAAGAGAACAGGACTGGTGCCAGGAGAGCTTTCTCTATTACGAACGGCTTCTGTGCAGCAGACAGGATGGAAACCGGCGGAAAAATCTGCTCAGGGCCGCAGAGCTGGCACTTCAGTTCGACATGCAGGAAAAAGCAGAGCAGTACCTCAACGAGGCAGCAGAAATTCTGGGAATGGAGGAGGACATTTTTTATCAGCAGATCAGAAAAAGATGGGAGGAAGCAGGATGAGAAAAAAGACCATATGCGCAATGATGACAGGATTCCTGGCCGTCCAGGGAATCGAAGTCCACGCGGAGACACAGCAGACGACAGGCGAGGCCGCAAGTGCGGTGGAAAGCGTGGAATTAGAAGCTGAAATCATCGAGAACAGTGATGTGACAGATGCAGACGGGAAAGCCGGACCGGAGGAACTGCTGCCGGACGAAAAGTCAGAAGAAGAACCGCCTATAGAAGAGAAACCAGAGAAGGAACCAGAGCCGCCGGAAGAGAAAACAGATTCGGCAGAGACCGGAAAGAAAGAGAAAGAGAAAGAAGGAGAAGAAAAAATGCTTCCCCCGACGGTAATTCCGGATCCGGAGAAAGAACCAGCGGAAAGGTGGGAAGAAGAGGAGGAAGAAATTTCGGAAGATTCAGAATCGGGGAAGCCAGAAGAATTGCCGGAGGCAGGAGATATGGGTTCCGGGGAATCGGAATCAGAGGAAGGATGTGAAGAAACAGATACAAAAGAATCAGAGACAGAAGAGTCAGATTCGGAGAGAACGGATTTTGGAGAAATGGACACAGAAAAACCAGATTATGAAGATGCAGGTTCAGAAAAATCCGGAACGGAAAATTTGATGCCAGAAGATCCGGAACCGGAAAAGCCTGATATGGAAGAAACGAAGCAGGAATCTCCGTCAACCGAAAAAGAGTCAGAAAATCAAACCTCGGAAACAAAAGCACCAGAAAAAGAGGAGCCTACCGTAATGCCAGATGCCGGAAAGTCAAACACAGAAAAGCAGGAACAAACGGAGCCCGGGCAATCGTCTCCGGAGAAAGAAGAACTCAAAACAGACGAACAGCTGCCCGTTGCTGCAGCCACGCCCGAGGAGGTGACCCAAGATCCAGATGATACTCCGCTACAAACAGAAGAAAGCAGTCCTCCGCCTGCCGAAACTCCATCTGAGAGTGCCGGGGAGGAGCCATCTCAAATACCGCCGCAGATCATCGCCGATTTCATATTATCACAGATAGCAGACGAAGATTTCGAAGCGCCGAACCCCCTGATTATCCGCCCGGCCGACACCAGCGTCGAAATAGATCCCGGTTATACCCCGGAAATTCTGCTCGAGGGAGCCGCCGACACGGCTGAAATTCTTTCCTGCATGGTAAATGGCTTCGAAGCCGAATACGAATGGAAAGAAAACAAAATCTGTCTGAAAGCCGAGAGCCTTTCCGAAGGCTACAACCGCATCACTGTAAAAGTGCGTGGCGCAGACGGCATTGTACGAACCATGAAACCGTGGGAAGTCAACGTGAAACCAAAAACTTCCACACTTGTCAGCCAAAGAACCAGCCAGAAACCAAAAGGAATCCGCCTCTGGCAGTCCCTGAGGCGCCTCTGGAACCTGATTCGTGCCATTGCCGAAATTCAGAATCAGACCACCCGCTATCTGCGTGCACTCTGCAGAAAATAGCCTGATCCGGTTTTGTTTGTATTTCTAATTTCGATATGCTAGAATAAAAGACATGTCATACGATAAAAAAGTAAAAGAGGAAATAAGAGTATGTCAGATATGATATTATTTGATCTGGACGGAACCCTGACCGATTCCGGTCCTGGAATTACAAGATGCGTACAGTATGCGCTGGCATCCTTTGGCATCGAAGAGCCGGATCTGGAAAAACTGAACTGTTACGTGGGGCCGCCGCTTCTGGAATCTTTCATGAATTTTGCAGGCCTTGGCTGCGAAGAAGCACAGCAGGCCATCACAAAATACCGGGAGCGGTACGAGGCAGAGGGCATTTTTGAAAATGAAGTATACGAGGGAATCCCGGAGGTTCTGGCGTATCTGAAAGAGAAGGGAAAAATTCTGGCGGTAGCATCGTCCAAACCGGAAAAATACGTGGAGCAGATCCTGGAGCATTTCGAAATCAGAAAGTATTTTACCGTAGTAACCGGTTCAGAAATGAACGAAACCAGAACCGACAAAGGAGAAGTCATCGCAGAGACGCTGCGCCGACTCGGAGCAGAAGACAGCCGTTCCGACGTGGTGATGGTTGGTGACAGAAGCTATGACGTAATCGGGGCAAGAGAAAACGGACTGCTCTGTGTCGGCGTATCGTATGGGTACGGCGGAAGAGAAGAACTCGAGGCAGCAGGTGCCGCAAAGGTATGTGATACACCGGAAGAACTGAAACTGCTGGCGGAGGATCCGAAAGAAGAGAAGAAAAGACGCGACCGCATCAAAAAAATGAAGCCGGAGCGTATCCCGTGGCTGACAAGAGGAGAAAGTGGAACAGGAATCTTTGCGCCGAAAGAGAAAAAAGCAGAGAATGTAAAAGAAAAAAGGACAGCGAAAACAGAGCCAAAAACGGAGGAAATCGTAATTCCTATCCAGCGGAAGCTATGGCGTCTTTTAAAACCGCTTCTGACGTACGAACTGTTTCTGATCGGAGCAACCGTACTTCTGGCGCTGATCCTGATGACGTTTACGACCGGCGGTTATCTGGAAGAGCGTATGCACGCGACATCCGTTCTTGCATCAGCAATCGGCAGTCTGGCGGCGATCCCGGTTCTCTGGAAACAGTACAAAAAAGATGAAGGCATGTTCCCGAAACCGGAAAAACGGTGGAGTGCGGCAGAGGCAGCCGCCTGTATTCTGCTGGTTATGACCTTCGGCCATCTCCTGAATACTGTAATGAACGTGACCGGCTTTACCAGAATCTTTTCCGGCTATCAGGACATGGCATCAAAGATTTATGAAGGACAGAACCCGCTGCTTCTGATCCTGTCCGTCGGTGTGCTGAGCGCGGCCGCAGAGGAAATTGTTTTCCGCGGCATGATTTACCGCAGGGCAAAAGATTTCTGGGGAACCGGCTGGGGCATCGCAGCATCATGTCTGCTGTTCGGTGCATATCACGGCAATGTGACGCAGTTTGTCTATGCAGCCGTGGTAAGTGTGCTTCTGATCCTTATTTATGAGCGGTGCGGAACACTCCTTGCCCCGGTTCTTGCGCACATGGCAGAAAATATCTGGGGACTTTACCGGAGCCAGTTCGTATCCTGGATGACCCAAAAAGCGCCGGCAGGTGCATGGATGTTCATCTTTTTGGAAGCGGTAATCTGCGCCGGAACGTTCTGGTATCTGTTTTTAAAGGATAAACAGGGAAAAACACAAAAATAACAGAAAAAAACCGCAGAATCCGCGAAAAAAATGCTTGTCATGAAAAAAACTCTGTGATACAATCTTACTGTTGCACAATAAGCACCCATGCGGTACCAAGGATGGTGCCTGTTTTTTGAAAAACAGGTTCCAAGGTGAAAAAACATGGGGAAGAATAAAACCATAAGGAGATAAAACAATGAGCGTAATTTCAATGAAACAGTTACTGGAAGCCGGTGTTCATTTCGGACATCAGACAAGAAGATGGAATCCTAAAATGGCTCCGTACATCTACACAGAGCGTAATGGTATCTACATCATCGACCTGCAGAAATCTGTAGGAATGGTAGATGACGCATACAAAGCTGTTGCAGACATCGCAGCAGACGGCGGCACAATCCTTTTCGTAGGAACCAAAAAACAGGCTCAGGACGCTATCGCTGTTGAGGCAGAGCGCTGCGGAATGTACTATGTAAACGAGAGATGGCTCGGCGGTATGCTGACCAACTTCAAAACCATCCAGAGCCGTATTGCAAGACTGAAAGCAATCGAGACCATGGAGCAGGATGGCACCTTCGAAGTTCTTCCGAAAAAAGAAGTCATTGAGTTAAAGAAAGAGCTTGCAAAACTGCAGAAAAACCTTGGCGGTATCAAAGAAATGAAGAGACTGCCGGACGCTATCTTCGTAGTAGATCCGAAAAAAGAGAGAATCTGCGTACAGGAAGCTCATACACTGGGAATTCCGCTGATCGGTATCTGCGATACCAACTGCGATCCGGAAGAGCTTGACTATGTAATTCCGGGTAATGACGACGCTATCCGTGCCGTAAAACTGATCGTTTCTAAAATGGCAGACGCAGTTATCGAGGCAAAACAGGGCGAGGCTGAGGAAGCTGCATACGAAGAAGCAGCAGAGACAGACGCTGAATAATTTACGCGAAGTAATGAACTGGGGGGAACTTGAAATTCAGGTTCCCTTCGGCGAATCTCACAATAGCAGACCGGCATGAAGATGCAGTCTGCTGAATCACGTATACGGAGGAATAAAACAATGGCTATTACAGCAGCAATGGTAAAAGAGTTAAGAGAAGTAAGCGGTGCTGGTATGATGGACTGCAAGAAAGCTCTTACAGCTACCGAAGGTGATATGGACAAAGCAATGGAGTTCCTGAGAGAAAAAGGACTTGCTACTGCTCAGAAAAAAGCTGGCAGAATCGCAGCTGAGGGTATCGTTATGCTGAACGTATCCGAGGATGGAAAGAAAGCTGTCGCTGTAGAAGTAAACGCTGAGACAGACTTCGTTGCAAAGAACGAGAAATTCCGTGGCTATGTAGCACAGGTTGCAGAGCAGGCTATGGATACAACTGCAGCAGACGTAGAAGGATTCCTGGCAGAGCCTTGGAAATTCGATACCAACGAGACCGTTGGCGAAGAGCTGGCTCATCAGATCGCTACCATCGGCGAGAACATGAACATCCGTCGTTTCCAGCAGGTAAAAGAGGAGAACGGTTTCGTTGCTTCTTATACTCATATGGGCGGTAAAATCGGTGTTCTGGTTGACGTTGAGACAGATGTTGTAAACGATGACCTCAAAGAGATGGCTAAAAACGTTGCAATGCAGATTGCAGCTCTTCGTCCGCAGTACACAAACCGCGACGAAGTAAGCGCTGATTATATCGCACATGAGAAAGAAATCCTCATGGCTCAGATTCAGAACGACCCGAAAGAGTCCCAGAAACCGGAAAAAGTTATCCAGGGAATGATCCAGGGCCGTATCAACAAAGAGCTCAAAGAGATCTGCCTGCTTGATCAGGTATACGTAAAAGCAGAAGACGGAAAACAGTCCGTAGCTCAGTACGTAGCACAGGTTGCAAAAGCAAACAACGCAACCGTAGCAGTAAAAGGCTTCGTTCGTTTCGAGACCGGTGAAGGAATCGAGAAGAAAGAAGAGAACTTTGCTGAGGAAGTTGCTAAACAGATGAACGCATAATTCAACTGTGAATTTGTAAAAATAACGCAAAAATATAAAACCCTCATAAATGTGCAGAAAATACACGATTTATGAGGGTTTTTTACTGTCACAGGCAGTATCCATCGGAAATGCAGTAAGTGCCCTGAAGGATACCGTCCCCGGAGATTTCTCGGCAATGAATCTTTCGGAGATTTGTGAATTAATCCAGGAACATAAATCGAATGGTCCGGTAATGGAGATGAAACGTTAAACATAAGAAAAGAGGAACAAATTTGAAAAAACAAGACAAAAGAAACTGGCCGAAAGCAGTGATTCAGATCCTTTCTTTCCTGCTGATCCCGGGCTTGTTTGAGGCGCAGTTTTCTGCGGTTGGGACGATTATTTCCGCAGTTTATCAGGGGACGGTTTCGTGGGAACGGATCAGGTATTCGGTATGGATGGTGCTGGCGACGGTTCCGGCGGTGATTATTGTGGGACGGTTTTTCTGCGGATATTTCTGCAGCTTCGGGGCTGTGCAGGATTTTCTGTGGTTTGCAGGAAATAAGCTGAAAAAGCGGTTTCGAAAAGCAGGTGCGAAAAACCTGCATTCAAATTCAAAGAAGAGTGGAAGAAATGTTCCAACAGGCTGGATCAAATATGGTGTGCTCCTGTTCTGGGCAGTCTTCGTATGGAGCGGTATGATAAAATGGAACATCGCAGGGCCGTGGCAGGTGTTTGGACAGTACAGTTCTATCGGACACTGGCCGGGCGTGAAGCCGATGTTTTCGATTGGCGGTGCGCTGATTCTGGTGATTTTCGTCGGATCCGTCTTAATCCAGCGCTTTTTCTGCCGGTATCTCTGTCCCATGGGAGCCATCTACAGCCTGATTTCCAGATGTACGCTGTTAAAAATTGTAAAACCGCGGAGCAAATGCGGAAGCTGCCGTCTCTGTACTGCAAAATGTACCATGGGAATTGATCTGACAGAAAAAGAGCAGACGGCAGGCGGCGAGTGTATTGGATGCGGGGTATGTATAAACGGATGTCTGAAGAACAATGCACACTGGAAGTACCGATACAGCGTGTGGATCGGTGTCGGGGTGACCTGCCTTACGATTGCAGCGTCACAGTTCCTGATCCGGAGCGAGAGCGGTTCCGTTGGTAAGACAGCAGGTGATGCGGCCATTGATACGGCAGAACAGAATCTGGACAGCAGATTCCAGGACGGCACTTATTCCGGAAGTGGAGAAGGCTACCGCGGAACCGTGACCGTTTCCGTAAAAGTGGAACAGGGAACGATAACCGGACTGACGATAGAGAACGCCGAGGATGATCAGACATATCTGGACAGAGCAAAGTCAGGAATCTTTTCGGAAATCATGAAAAAACAGAGTGCCGAGGAGATAGATACCGTTTCCGGCGCCACCTATAGCAGTAAAGGGTTGATTGAGGCCACTCAAAATGCGTTAAAAGAAGCCGCCGGAGATGAGAATACTGTACAGGAAAATACAGCATCTGAATCGACGGATACAACGGAAGAAAAACAGGCATTCCTGGACGCCGGCCGTTTCCACGACCTGAAAGACGGCATCTGCACGGGTACCGCCGATGCCTTCCGCGGGGATGTCGAAGTGCAGGTAACGGTAGAAAACCAGAAAGTGACCGACATCTCCATCCTTTCCTACTGCGACACCGAGGAATACTTTTTCCGTGCAGCGCCTTACGTGATAGGGCAGATGAAAGAAGAACAGAGCCTTAACATCGACGCCTTGAGCGGTGCCACCTACAGCAGCAACGGTATCATTCACGCCACCGCCAATGCACTCGAAATCCCGGAAGACGAATATGCACCGCGTCCTGGCCGGGATCTGGCACATAAGCAGAAAGAGCACGGTCATATTGTAAAACATACGATCGAGAGCCAGGAGCAGTATGAAGAAAAAGTAAAAGAATACGAAGACGCACAGAATTAAAAAACAAAAATAATCTCAAAATAAGCACTGTAAATACATCCATCTGTATTTGCAGTGCTTTTCTGCTGTAACAGAACCCCGCCCGACTGCATCAAAAATATAAAAAATTTAACAATCATTTGATATAGACCTTATAGGAACAGGATAGCAGTTAAAATACAAATGTGCTACAATCGTGATTGTAGTAAAAAATATTCTGAAAGAAATGGCAGGAACAGCAAAAATACAGCGGTTAGGCTGGAGTCTGGAATGGATGCAGCGCATATCTGAAAAAGGAAACGAAAACCTGGGACAGCTGGGATATACGGATCATTCGCAGAAACACTGTATGCAGGTTGCCCATCATGCAGAGTACGGTACACTTCTTGCAAATGAACTTTTAAAAGAAACGGATATGACGTTGGAAGACAGAGTAACCATCGTTCCTCGGTTCTGCAGTTATTGCAGCTGTAAAACTGGCAGGCGGAACGATCAACGTGGCGGTTGCATGCCTGGCGATTTTATTTGCACTGGGATTTGTTTTCCTGAAAATTGCAGATCGGCAGCCGATGGCGGGGGAGAGATAAAACAGAACATAGCATAAAAAATCTCAAAGCAGGAGAGAAATCCGCTTTGAGATTTTTTGCGTTTCACTCCGGGGTTCCGCAATGAGAGGTTTTGTGGTACAATAAGCAGTGAGTCGGGCCGCAGGGGATGAGGGGGCCTGAAAAATATGAATCATACAGACAGGATGAAACAAAATGGAAAAAACCAAAAAACTGGCGGTAGGCATTTTAGCGCATGTCGATGCGGGAAAGACGACGCTGGCAGAGGGAATTTTATATAAAACAGGCCAGATCCGGAAAGCCGGAAGAGTGGATCACAAGGACGCCTTTCTGGACACGGAGGAACTGGAAAAAGCAAGGGGCATCACGATCTTTTCCAAACAGGCCGTGCTGAAGCTGAACGAGACGGAGGTCACACTCCTTGACACGCCGGGCCATGTGGATTTCTCGGCGGAGATGGAGCGCACTTTACAGGTCATGGACTATGCGGTTCTTCTGATCAGCGGTGCGGACGGCGTGCAGGGGCATGTGGAAACCCTGTGGCGGCTGCTCGCGCGGTATGAGATCCCGGTCTTTCTCTTTATCAACAAGATGGATCAGCCAGGCACGGATGCGGAAAAACTGCTGGAAGAACTGCAGAGCCGTCTCTCAGAGCACTGCCTGAATTTCTCGCAGGATCTCCAGAACGCAGAATTGCTGGAAGAACTCGCCATGTGTGATGAGGACGTGCTGGAGCAGTATCTGGAAACGGGAAGCGTGGAAGAAGACCAGATCCGCACGATGATCGCAGAGCGGAAGGTTTTTCCGTGCTGCTTTGGCTCTGCACTCAAGATGGAGGGCGTGACGGAATTTCTGAAAATTCTGGACCGGTTTACAAAAACGCCGGAGTACGGCGGGGATTTTGGCGCGCGCGTTTTTAAGATTTCAAGGGACACGGCAGGAAACCGTCTGACGCATCTGAAAATCACGGGCGGCGTGCTGAAGGTGAAGCAGATGCTCGGCGAAGAAAAGGCAGACCAGATCCGTATTTATTCCGGTGCGGGCTATACGATGGTACAGGAAGCACCGGCGGGGACGATCTGTGCCGTAACGGGACTGAACAGCACTTTCTCCGGTCAGGGCATCGGCAACGAAACCGAGGCGGAAAAACCGGTGCTGGAGCCGGTGCTGACGTACCGCATCGAGCTTCCGCCGGACTGCGATGTCCATCAGATGCTTGGAAAACTGCGCCAGTTAGAAGAAGAAATCCCGGAGCTCCACATTGTCTGGAATGAGCGCCTCGCGGAAATCCATGCGCAGGTCATGGGTGAGGTGCAGATCGAGATCTTAAAGAGTCTGATCCACGAGCGTTTCGGCGAATGGGTGGAATTCGGAGCCGGAAATATTGTATACAAAGAGACGATCCGCAGTACCGTGGAGGGTGTCGGCCATTTCGAGCCGCTGCGCCATTATGCGGAAGTTCATTTGCTACTGGAGCCGGCAGAACCGGGCAGCGGACTGCAGATTGGAACCGTCTGCAGCGAGGACACCCTGGACCGCAACTGGCAGCGTCTGATCCTCACACATCTGCTGGAGCGGAAGCATCCCGGCGTGCTGACCGGGTCGGAGATTACTGATATGAAAATCACGCTGGTCAAGGGCCGTGCGCACATTAAGCACACCGAGGGCGGCGACTTCCGCCAGGCGACGTACCGTGCGGTGCGGCAGGGGCTGAAAAAAGCAGAATCCGTTCTGCTGGAGCCGGTCTATGCGTTCCGTCTGGAAATTCCGTCGGAATCGACGGGACGGGCGCTGAACGATATCCAGCGGATGTACGGCAGCTTTGAACCGCCGGAAATGGAAGGCGATATGACAGTGATTACCGGAACCGCACCGGTTGTGACGATGCGGGATTATCAGAAAGAAGTAACTGCTTACAGCCGGGGACGCGGAAGAGTGTTCTGTACCTTAAAAGGATATGAGCCGTGTCACAACGAGGAGGAAGTGATTGCCTCCATCGGCTACGATTCCGAGGCGGATGTGGAAAATCCGACGGGTTCTGTGTTCTGTGCCAACGGGGCAGGCTTTGTCGTTCCATGGAATGAAGTGGAAGACCATATGCATCTGGAATACACGCTGGAAAATCCGGAAGAAGAAAGCGATTCAGCCGAATCTGCGGCAGACCGGAGCGGCGGAGTATCCTCTGTGCAGAAAGCAAAAAAAGCATCCGACCGCGTGCCGATGGCAGCTTCCCTGCAGGAGGCAAAGGAGCTGGAAGAAATCTTTACGAGGACATACGGCAAAGTGGAGCGGAAGCGCGCCGGTTTCGAGCGGCGGACACGTCCGGTCACCTCGTCATCCGGCATCGGGGATCCCAAATATGCAAAATCAAACCGCCCGAAGGAGCCGCAGGAGGAATATCTGCTGGTGGACGGCTATAACGTTATTTTTGCATGGGATGATTTAAATGAGCTGGCGAGGTATAATATTGAGAGCGCCAGAGGAAAGCTGATGGACATCCTGTCAAATTATCAGGGATATAAAAAAATGACGCTGATTCTTGTCTTTGATGCCTACAAAGTAAAAGGCAACCAGGGTGAGGTCGGCATGTACCATAATATTCATGTCGTTTATACGAAAGAGGCGGAGACGGCTGACCAGTACATCGAGAAAACGGTTCACAGGATCGGCCACAACGGCAACGTAACGGTGGCTTCCTCGGACGGTCTCGAGCAGATCATCATTATGGGAGCGGGCGCGCATCGTCTCTCCGCACGGGATCTGCGCACCGAGATTGAACATACAAACGGCCAGATCCGGGAAAACTATCTGGAGAAAGAACAGAAAACGAAGTCGTACCTGCTGGAGAACGCCTCTGGAGAACTGGGAGACTTTTTAAAAGAGCTGGAAGAAGAGCGAAAAAAAGAGAGTAAAAAGAGCAAAGGAAAGGCTTAAGATGAATTACGCAATCATATTATCGGGGGGAATCGGAACGAGAATGCAGATGGGGGATTTTCCGAAGCAGTATTTGGAAGTGGAAAAGAAACCGATTCTGCTGTATACGCTGGAGCAGTTTCAGAAAAGCAGTGCCGTTGAGAAAATCGTCATCGTGGCGGCAGATGCCTGGAGAGAGAAGATCCGCGGATGGATGGAAGAAGACGGGATTACGAAATTTCTCGCCTTTGCGGATGCCGGGGATACGCGGCAGGAATCCATTCATAATGGCCTTACCGTCTGCATGGAGGATTCCGTATCGGAGAACGACGGTGTGATCATCCACGACGGCGTGCGGCCTCTGGTGAGCGAACAGCTGATTGGCGACTGCCTTGCGGCGCTTGCCGATCATGAGGGCTGTATGCCGGTGCTGCCGATGAAGGACACGATCTATCAGAGCAGCGACGGAACGAAAATTGACCATCTGCTGGAGCGCAGCACGCTGTTTGCCGGTCAGGCGCCGGAAGCCTTCCGGCTGCATCCGTACGCGAAGATCAACCGGGAAGCATCGAAAGAGGAGCTGTCCCTCACAAGGGGAACGAGTGAAATTGCCTACCGCCATGGAATGGATGTGGCGATGATCCCAGGGGATGAGCGGAACTTTAAGATTACAACAAGGAGCGACCTGGAGCGTTTCTGTACGATTGTGGAAGGAGAAACGAAATGAGAGCATACGAGCTGCATGGAGTCAATGATTTAAGAAGGGAAGACATCGAAAAACCGGAAATCCCATCCGGCTGGGTTCTGGTGCAGGTAAAGGCATCAGGAATCTGCAGCTCCGATATTCCGCGGATTTTCACAAACGGAACATACCATTTTCCAACGATTCCGGGTCACGAGTTTTCAGGCGTGGTTGCCGCATACGGCGAGGGTGTGCCGGAAGAGCGAGTTGGAAAACGGGTCGGCATTTTCCCGCTGATCCCATGCCGCACCTGCCCGCAGTGCCGGCAGAAAAAATATGAGATGTGCGAACACTACGATTACCTCGGCTCGCGCCGGGACGGCGGCTTTGCGGAATACGTGGCCGTGCCGGACTGGAACCTGATGGAGCTGCCGGAAAACGTCAGCTTCCGCGAGGCAGCAATGCTGGAGCCGCTCTCTGTGGCGCTTCATGCGGTGAAACGAAGCGGTGTGAAGCCGGGCGATACCGCAGCAGTGATCGGAACGGGCATGATCGGTTTTGCAGCGGCAGCGTGGGCGAAAGCGCTCGGCGCCGAAACCGTTTTTGTGATTGGACGGGGCGAAGCAAAACGTGCGATCGCAGAACAGATCCCGGGCATCTCATATGTGACGGAAGAGGAGAGTAAAGCGATTCAGGCGGATGTTGTAGTAGAAGCGGTCGGAACGCCGCAGGCCGTTTCCGGTGCAGTTCTTCTTGCAAGACCGGGCGGAAGCATCGTGCTGATGGGAAATCCATCGGGCGATCTTGCGATGGAAAAGAACGTGTACTGGCGCATCCTGCGCAAACAGCTGAACCTGATGGGAACGTGGAATTCTTCTTATGAAAAAGATGAAGCCTGCGACTGGACGGAGGCACTCGATGCGCTTTCGAAGAAGAAAATCCCGGCACAGGCGCTGATCACGCACTGTTTCCCGTCCGAAAAGCTGATGGACGGACTGGAACTGATGAAAAATCATAAAGAGCCATACTGCAAAGTAATGGTTTCATGGGAGTAGAAAAATATGAGAAAAAGTCAGATATCGGCATCCATGATGTGCTCAAACCTTGTGGATCTGCAGGCGACGATCGATGTATTTGAAAAAGAAAAAGTCGAATATCTCCATATTGATGTGATGGACGGCGAGTTCGTTCCGAACTTCGGCCTTGGCGTCGACTACATCCGCGGACTGCGGGAACTGACGAGTATTCCGCTCGATCTTCATCTGATGATTAAAGACCCGGAGTACAAGCTGCCGTGGATCGGCATTTACAAAGAGGACATCGTGACGATTCATTATGAGAGCACTTTCCAGGTGCAGCGCGCGCTCGATTACCTCGTGCCGTACGGCTGCAAGCGGTTCCTCGCGATCAACCCGGCGACACCGATCGGGCAGATCGAGGAAGTGCTTGATTATATCGACGGCGTCAATCTTCTGATGGTGAATCCGGGCTTTGCCGGACAGAAAATTGTGCCGAGTACGCTGCGCAAGGCGGAAAAGCTGCAGAAATTTCTGCAGGAGATGCACCGGGAGGACATCATTTTAGAAGTGGACGGAAACATTACGAAGGAGCACGGCGCGACGCTGCGTTCCTTTGGAGCCAGCATTTTTGTGGCGGGAACTTCGAGCATTTTCTGCACCAATGTATCGCACTTCGGAGAAAAAATCCGGGAATTCCGGAAAGCAGTGGAATAAGAAAAAGAACTGCCTTCCCGGGATGCACGGTTTGAAAAACAGACGAATACTGTAAAGTGAGAAATGACGGAGCGTGTCATATGGTAGAATTGCTTCTGCTTGCTGCGGCGCTCTCAGCCGATAACTTTGCAGTAAGCATCGGATATGGAAGCAGCAATACGAGAATTTCACCCGGCATGACGGCGCTGCTGAATCTGTTTTGCAGTGCTGCCCTGGTTGCTTCCGCGCAGTTTGGAAAAAGATTTCTGCAGTCCGCAGGACCGGAATGGGGAACCAGAGTGGGTGCGGGCTGCTTTTTTCTTATGGGAACGCTGAAAATTTTCGAAGAACTGAGAAAACGCAGAAGAAAAAAGCAGGGAAAACCAGAAGCAAGACTGGAACATCTGGAAAAACAGCTCCACCCACTGGAATTTGGCCTGCTGGCGGTTTCGATGTCGGTGGATGGAATTGTCTCCGGCGTCTTTGCCGCGGATCTTCCGGTGACAGGAGGACAGATCTTTTTTGCCTCCTTCGCGGTCGGAATGGCGGCGATGTATGCCGGAACTGCCATCGGAAAAAAGACGGGGCAGAAAAACGGCGGAAACGGAGCACTGTTCGGAGGAATTCTGTTCTATTTACTGGCGTTTTTAAAGCTCACATAGAATTACATGTAAGAAAGAAAAACCAGCAGATCCCGGCGCAAAATTGACAAGCCCGTGCAGATATGCTATAAAAGTAGGAGGTTTGCTGCTGGAAAATTTAAAAAACAGATGCAGCAGACAAAGTAAGAGAGGAAAATACATGATTTCAGTAGTAATCCCTTCGTACAACGGTGCAGAAACACTGTTTCAGGCAATCGACTCAGTCCTTTGCCAGACAACAAAAACCCCGCTGGAAATCCTGGTGATCGACGACCATTCCACGGACGATACGATGGAAAAGATGGGGCGTTACGGAGAAAATGACCGGGTACGGTATATCCGGAATGAGACAAACAAAGGAGCATCCGCATCCAGAAACCGCGGTGTACAGCTCGCAAAGGGCGATTACATTGCCTTTCTGGACGCGGATGATTACTGGGATCCCGAAAAACTGGAAAAGCAGGAAAAAGCCCTTGCAAAGACCGGTGATGTGCTCTGCTGTACGGGTCGGGAGCTGATTTACGATCAGGAACCGGAAAAGCAGAAGATTTTTTCTGTCCCGGAGCGGATCACCTACAAAATGCTACTGCGCGGCAACGTGATCGGCTGCTCGTCGGTACTGGCCAAAAGAAGCGTTCTGCTGGAATTCCCGATGGAAAAGGACGAGTGCCACGAGGATTATCTGGACTGGCTGCGGATCCTGAAAAAATACGGGACAGCCTGCGGTGTGGATGAGCCTTTGCTGAAATACCGGCTGTCCAGCACAGGAAAATCGGGGAATAAACTGCATTCTGCAGGAATGACTTACCGTGTTTACCGCGAGCTGGGAATGGGAACGTTCCGCTCCCTGTACTGTTTTGCGTGCTATGCCGTAAACGGTGTGCGGAAGTATTACGGTAAGGGCAAAAAGAGAGGAAGAGATTGATGAACTATAAAAACAGGGAACAGTACAAACATCTGATGCGTGTCCTGGCGGTCGCGGCGATTGTGCTTCTGGAATGCGCTGTTTTTTCTGTGTTCTGGGACAGATACTATGCGAGCCACCTGTGGCTGGAGCCGTTCTGGGATAAGGGAAATCAGATTATCGTCGTGATCTACGGCATTTTTCTTCTGGTTTTCATGTACATTTACGGCGGCATGAAGATCGGCTACATGAAGGGAAGCAGCATCATCTATTCCCAGATGATGACGGCATTCTGTGCCAATGCGCTGATGTATCTGCAGATTATCCTGCTGTGGCGCCACCTGCCGTACATTCTGCCGATGGTCGGCATGACACTCGTGGACTTTGCGCTGGCAGGCATTGTATCCTGGCTTTTTGAGAAGACGTTTGCGCGTCTCTTTCCGCCAAGAGAGGTGCTTCTGATTTACGGTGAATACCCGATGGAAAGCCTGGAGCTGAAGATGAACCAGCGGCCGGACAAGTATATTGTAGCACATAAGGTGAGCGTGGAAGTGGGAGAGAAAGAGCTCTGCCGCCAGATTGACGCATACGGTCAGGAGGGCGTGATCCTGGGCGATCTTCATTCGGAGCTGCGCAACCGTCTGCTGAAATATTGCTATGCGAAAGAAATCCGTGTCTATCTGACGCCGAAGCTGTCGGATATTATGGTACGGAAAGCGGAAGCGCTCCATATTTTCGATACACCGCTTCTGCTCGCGCGAAACAGTGGTCTTTCGTTTGATCAGAGATTCTGCAAGCGCCTGCTGGATCTGCTCGTATCGACGATTCTTCTTGTGATCACGTCGCCGATTATGCTGATCGCAGCGCTCTGCATCAAGCTGTATGACCATGGCCCAGTGTTCTTTAAACAGAAACGTCTCACGATCGGCGGAAAAAAATTCTATGTCTACAAATTCCGAAGCATGATCGTGGATGCCGAAAAAGACGGCGTAGCCCGCCTGGCAACGAAGAACGACAGCCGCATTACGCCGGTCGGAAAGGTGATCCGCGCGACGAGAATTGATGAGCTGCCGCAGCTTCTGAACATTTTCAAGGGCGATATGAGCGTCGTCGGACCGCGCCCGGAGCGGCCGGAGATTGCAAAGGAATATGAGGAATCGATTCCGGAGTTTGCTTACCGTCTGAAAGTAAAGGCAGGCCTTACCGGCTACGCCCAGATTTACGGAAAGTACAACACGACCGCATACGACAAGTTGAAGCTGGATCTGATGTACATAGAGAGCTATTCGATTTTAGAGGATCTGAAGCTGATTCTTGCAACCTTTAAGATTGTCTTCACAAAGGAGAGCACAGAAGGGCTCGAGGAAGGACAGACGATCAGCCTGAACGCGAAGGAAGAGGAGAAAAAAGATGTTTAATACCGAGGACGAAATTCTGCGCCGGCTGCAGGAAAAAAATCTGGAAATGGCCGTTATGTTTTACCACTGGTGCCAGAGAAATCATCTGACCTGTTATCTCTGCGGCGGCGGCTGTATCGGTGCAATCCGCCACGGCGGCTTTATTCCGTGGGACGATGATCTCGACTTTTTCATGCCGCGGAAAGATTACGAGAAGTTCCTGAAAATCTGGGATACGCAGGAGGAGAGTAAAATCTACAAGCTCGAGTACCCGAAAGAGGGCTTCTGCAATGCGCACACGTTTGCGAACATCCGCGACAGCCGCACCACGCAGGTGAAAAAGGAGCAGGTCGATATGGATCTCTGCCACGGCGTTGCGCTTGATATTCTCCCGATCGAGGGCTATGCACCGGGAAACCTTGCGCGGAAATGGCAGGTGATCGAGGGAAAGATTTTCCAGCTCTTCTGCACGCAGGTTATTCCGACCAAAGAACGCCACGGCGCGTTTATGCATTACCTGGGAACGATTCTGCTGGCGCTGGCTCCGACGCAGAAGATGCGGTACCGGATCTGGAAGCAGGCAGAGAACTATATTACAAAATTTGATATCGACAGCCCACGGGTGGACGGCATCACCGAGATGTGCGCACCGCAGGCGATTCTCCGGAAATATCCGAAAAAGATTTTTGCATCGGCGATGGAGGTTCCGTTCGAGAATGAGCGCCTGCCGATTCCGGTCGGATATGACACATATCTGCGCATGGCGTTCGGCGATTATATGAAACTGCCGCCGAAAGAACAGCAGAAAGGGCACCACGATGCGGCGTTTCTGGATCTCGATCATCCGTATGAGCAGTATAAGGGGATACACTACTGCTGTAAGAAATAAAGAAAGAGGATAAAACAATGCCGGAAATTTCAATCATTACCCCGGTGTATCAGGCAGAAAAATTTTTAAAAAAATGTGTGGATTCCATTCTCTCCCAGTCTTTTACGGACTGGGAGCTGCTTCTTGTAGATGATGGAAGCACCGACAAGAGCAGTGAAATCTGCCGGACATACGCAGAACAGGATGCGCGGATCCGTTATCACCAAAAAGAGAACGGCGGCGTCAGTTCGGCGCGGAATGCGGGCGTTGCGCTTGCAGAGGGGCGTTATATCACGTTTGTGGACAGCGACGATTTCGCAGCGGAGGATCTTCTGGAAACACTGTATCGTCTGGCGGAAAAATATGATGCCGAAATGAGTATCTGCCGCGGATACGATCTCTATGAAGGAAGGCCGGTGCCGGATCTGAAACAGGAGGGAATCGAATCTGTGACCGACAGCGAGGAGGGACTGCGCCAGGTGATGAAGGCGCGCGTGTTCGGCGTGATGCCGTGGGGCAAGCTGTATCGGAGAGAGATTTTCGAGGGCGTTGTCTATCCGGAGAAAACAATCGCCGAGGATGCATACGTCATCGTTCCGTTAATGGAGCACTGCCGGAAGGTGGCCTTTTCCACAGCACAGAAATACTATTATGTGCACCGGCGCGAAAGCCTCACGACAAGCGGTTTTCGCTGGTCAGATCTGGGTTCGGTGGAAGTATGGGATCATAATCAGAATGTCGTGGAAGAACGCCACCCGGCGCTGAAAAAAGAAGCAGGTGTGCGCTGCTGCTGGGCGCGGTTTTTCGTGCTGGACAAGCTGATGCTGTTGGAAACCATGGACGCGGAGAAAAAGGCGCTTGCGAAGAGGCTGGCAAAAGAGCTTAAAAAGCATCCGCTTCTGGTACTGGAAGGCGATCACTTCACGAATGGGCGGAAAATCGCCTATCTGACCCTGTTTCTGGGAACCGGAATTTACCGGCAGTGCGTTCGTGCACTGTTCCGGAAAAGAAATTTATAAAAAATGCGGCAGAAACGAATGAGATTTTCGTTTCTGCCGCATTTTTATATGGATTTTTCTAGCTTTCTTTTTCGGAAAGCAGAACACCGTTTTTATCAAACACATACGTTGTTCCGTCAATTTTTTTCGTCCCGGTGACGCATCCGCCCCAGCTCTGGAAATAATATGTTTTTCCGTCAATTTCTGCCCAGCCGGTCTGCATGGAAGCATCATCGTTGAAGTAATACCAGTTGTTTTTATAATAGAACCACTGCGATTTTCTCGCACCGCCCCAGCTGTAGGTAAAGTACCAGACACCGTCCCGGATCACCCATTGGTTTGCCGGCATGACGCCGTTTTCATCAACAAAATAAAGATTGTTATCATACGTAAAGGCTTCATCCGTTTTCCGTGTACAGTCCTCATTAATATAATAGTATTTATTCTGAAGCAGCAGCCAGCCTTCGTGTGCGGCACCGCCCCAGCTTCTGAGATAATAATAGTTTCCATCCCATTTCAGCCACTGGTTCTGATACATTTTTCCGCTCTTATTTACAAAGTAGAGATTGTTGTCATACAGGAAACTTTCGTTCTGCTTTAGGGAACCGTCCGCATTCATAAAATACCAGGCGCCATCGATCTGATACCAGCCATTGGTTACGCAGGAATATTTCTGTACATAATACCAGGCACCGTCATGGTACAGCCAGGTGCTGCCGGAAATACCGCCCCAGGAAAGAAATTTGACGCGGTAACCGTTTAAGGTAAGTGTCGTATTGCGTGCGGCACCTCCCCATGTGTAAAAATAGTACATCGTTTTGGTCTCCGGATCAGCGTGCCATCCGGACGAATACATAATACCGGTATCCTTGGCGAGATAGTACCAGTTGTTGCTGATAAACTGCCATCCGGTCTGCATCTCACCGCTGCCGGAAAAATAATAGTAATCTCCATCAAGCAGAAGCCAGCCTGTTGCCATAACGCCGTCCGCGCCGAGGTAATACGTTTTGTGGTCGAGGGTGAGCCAGCCGGTATACGGTGTTTCATCATCGTTGTAGTAATACCATTTTCCATCCCGTTTTATCCAGCCGATGACGTGGCGTTCGTTTGTGATCACGCCGTTTTCATCGGAGGTATATTCGATGCCCGTTTCTGTGTCGCGCCAGGAAGTGGAGCATACGAGAAGATGGCTGCTGTCTGCATAATATTTCTGTCCGCCGCGGGTGAAAAATCCGCTGTACGGGATGCCGTCATGATAAGCAACGAGCTTGGAAGAACGGCCGCGGTAAATTTCATAGGTATCATCCACGTTGGAAGTGACCGCGGAACCGGAAAAGTCAGCAATGACTGCCGGAAGATCGCCGGAATATTCTGTCGTGGAAAATACGCGCAGCCCCAGAGAGGTCAGGGTCTCGACGGTATCGTTATCCATAATACGGAAGTCACCGGTCTGGATAAAATATTCCGGGTTGACGGCAGCAAGATAGTCTGCATCGACAGCATTCGGATATCCGTGATGATTGGAAGTCATCAGATCAATGCTGTACAGCCCGTAGTTCGAAACAATCCGGCTGGCATCGCCCTCGACGTCGTCGATATCGCTCGTCAGAAAAGCGCGGTGGTCGTTTGCGGAGGCAATTACACCAAGACAGAACTGGTTGGCGTCCTCTTTTGGACTTGTGAGATAATCTTCCTCGTAGTTGACAATCTGGATCTGGAAATTTCCAAAAGCAAAATCAGGAGATCCTTCTTCTGCGGAGGCGGCACCGGGATTCAGATGCTGGATCAGGGTCACACCTTCAGTCTCTTCTACAGCAGTAAGAAGCTGGTCGTAGACATAAAGATTGTCCCAGAGACGCGCAGTATTATAGATATAACTGTCATCATACGGGAGCAGATAAACCCGGTCGGGGGAATACAGCCGCACGATGGTATCGCCGGTTCCAATATGGTCGCTGTGCGGATGTGTTGCAACATAAAACTGCAGATTATCGGAGGTGACACCGAGGGAGTCCAGGTAGGAGAGTACCTCATCGTCGTAGCCGGTCGACGTTGTGATGCCGCTGCGCAGCGGATAACGCGGATCAGATCCGTCAGGGTAATCCCAGTCCTCGCCGGAGTCTACCATGCCGAAAATTTTCTGGCCATTATCGTCTACACTTTCCAGAACGATGGCATTGGAGCCGCTGTCGAGTGTCAGAATGTGAATTTTTGCTGTAGTATCAGCCGCATGTGTGTTTTCCGGGGTGAGAAAAAGAAAAGCAGCGGCAAGGGATGCCGCGCCAATGGAAAACATGGATCTGCGGGTATGCCGGGAAAAAGGCATATCAATGGCTCCTTTCGTAACATATATCATTAAAACAAAAAGTAAAACAGCCGGGTGGAAAATAAGCGCTCAACATCACAATTATACAAAATTTCAGGGAAAAGTCAATGTTTATTAGAATTTCGATTACTTGACGCAGACAGGGCATCATGTTAGAATGAGTGGGATTGGGAATGTAAGGAAAAGAAAGGAACCAAACATGATTACCTTATTAAAAATGCCGGCACTGTTTCTGGGAATGCTCGCAGTGTTCTGCTGCCTGGGTTCTTTTTTTATCAGAGAAAACAGGTATGAGAGCGGACATCTGGGTGAAACTGTGCTGTTTGGCTTTATTGCATATTACTTCTTATTTGAACTGATTTCTGTGCCGATGATGGTGCTCGGTGCAAAGCTGCATCTGCTCGCATGGGTATGGGCTGCTGTTGTGGCTGTCCTTGTAATTGCTTCCATCTGTCTTCATCTGGGAATGTGGAGAGAGTGGGGAAAAAGAAGCGGCGGTTTCTGGAGAGGAAAGACGGCGGCTTTTTATGTGATGCTGGTGCTGATTGGAATCCAGCTGTATTTTGTTGCTGCACTGCAGGAAAACGGCAGTGCGGATGCAGCGTATTATGTGGGAAGTGTGACAACGAACCTTGCGACAGATTCCATCAGTAGCTTTGACCCATATACAGGAAAAGCACTGGATTTTTTTAACATCCGTTATGTGTTCAGCATGTATCCGGCAGCAAATGCAGTACTGTGCCGTTTAACGGGCCTTCATCCGCTCGTAGTGACGAAGGTGATTCTCTGTATGATGACGGTAGTTTTAAGTTATCTCGTCTATGCACAGATCGGAAAGGCGCTGTTAAAAGAAAAACAGATGGTATGGGTGCTCCTGTGCTTTATTAGTGTTGTGAATCTGAATTTTCATACGATCTTTTCAAATGCGTCGTTCCTACTGACGAGGGGATACGAGGGAAAGGCCGTATTGTGCAATATCATCCTCCCGTTTCTGTTTTATCTTGGCCTGCGCATGTATCAGGAGAAAAACGGAAAGAGAGTCTGGCTGCTGTTTTTCATGACAGGCGTCGCTGCGATTGACCTTACGATGTCATCCATGATGACCGTACCGGTGGCCATGAGTGCTGTGATTCTGCCGAATCTTGTGCGGAAAAAACGCTGGGGAAAGAGCGGGCTCTATCTGCTTGCTGTGCTGCCGTGTGTGCTGGTGCTTGGGGTCTATCTCCTTGGTGTGCGCGGTATCCTGCAGATTCCGGTTGTGCGGTAGAAAGGAGAAAATGTGGGCGGAATAAATCTGAATGAGAGCGGCCTCGATTTTGTGAGACAGGTCTTTGTGACGTTTGGAGGAAACACAACCGTACTGACGCTGTTTCTGCTGTCGGTGCTGTATCTCGCTTTAAAAGGAAAAAAGGAAGAGCGGTATGTGTTCGTAACAACCGCTGTTTTTCTGGCCTTTACGGTATACAATCCATTTGCGGTGAAATATATCCTGGGAAAACTTGGAATGGTCAATGTCTATTACCGGTTTTTCTGGATTCTGCCGATGGTACTGACCATCGGATATGCCTGCACGAAAGTTGTGGGCGGGCAGAAAAAAGGCTGGAGACGGTATCTGACCGCGGCTGCGCTGGCAGCGGTCATCTGTTTTGGCGGAAATTCCGTACTGGCTGGCGGACTGCCGAAGGTACCGGATAACCAGTACAAGATGCCAGATGATCTTCTGGCCGTCTGTACGGTGCTGCACGAAGAAGCGGGAGAGGGAACCGTAAGAGTTGTCTTTGAACCGGATTTCAACCTGATCGTGCGGCAGTATGATGCTTCGTTTGAACTGGTTCTGGATCGCGATATGGTTCTGACCTATCAGGGCTCCAATACGGTATCAACCGATGCACTGACCGAGCAGGAAATTGAAGACGAAACAAAGATCCTTCAGATTATCACACAGATGGATCTGTCGCTGGATCAGAAAGAATTTTACAGAAGTCTTAGGGAAATGAATGCAGAGTATATTGTACTTTCGAGCAGTTCAGCGGCAGTATCCTATGTGGAAACAGCGGGGTGCATCCCGGTAAGAGAAGTAGAAGGGCATATCATTTTCCGCGTGGAAGAAAAGTAAGAAGGAGGACTTGTTTTTGAATAAGGCAAAAGATTATATTCAGCTGCACCTGAATATCCTGCTGTTTTCTCTGACGAGTGTGTTCTCGAAAGCAGCATCGGTTCAGCTGAACCGGGGAGGAATCAAAAATCCTCTATTATATGTATTTTTATTTCTGATGGTTGCAAACTGTGGCATTTACGCTATTGCATGGCAGAAGGTAATCAAAAAATTCTCTTTGTCAACCGCATATGCAAACCGCAGCGTCTATCTGATCTGGTCCCAGATCTGGGCCGTGCTCATTTTTCATGAAAATCTGACGGTAAAAAATATCATCGGCCTTCTGATTGTGCTGGTGGGAGTTATGGTGGTGCAGCGATATGAATAAATATATGATTTTAATGCTGATCTGTACAATGTTTTCAGCAGTATCACAGATTCTGCTGAAACAAAGCGCCAACGAGGAGCATGCATCTGCACTTCGCGAGTATCTGAACTGGCGCGTGATTGTGGCGTATCTGATTTTTGGCAGTGTACTTCTTTTAAATACGTATGCCTACACACAGGTAGATTTGAAATACGGTCCGGTGTTGGATACCTTTACGTACGTCTTTGTCCTGCTGCTTTCCTTTGGCGTTTTGAAAGAAAAGGTATCAAAAGGAAAGCTGATTGGGAATCTGATTATTATCCTGGGAGTACTGGTGTATACATTGCCGTAAAACGTTCCGATGATGGAAAGAAAGCGATATCAGCTAAGCAGTCCTTGTCCTTTGAAATAGGGGGTCTGCGTACAACAAACGAACGGCTTTTGATTATGAATAAGAAAAAAATAGATTATCGTTTTAAGATATTATATGCTGTGGCGATTCTGATGGTTGTTGCGGGACATTGTGATGGTGGTGGAATTTCTTTGGACTTTGCGCAATGGTTTCCGTATGAGGGAATCCATCTGGCGCTGTTTACTTTTTGTTCAGGATATTTTTTTAAAGATGCAGCACTGAAACGACCGGGGAGATATGTCTGTAAAAAGCTTCGTACCCTGATACTTCCAATGTATGGGTATACGATTGCGTATGGGCTGCTTGTCAGGTTATTACATCGGTGGGGCTTTCAAATCGGTGGAAAATTTAATTTGCACAATATTCTGATTTCACCTTTAAACGATGGGCATCAGTTTGTCCTTAATATGGCCGGCTGGTATATTGTGCCCTTGTTTATGGTAGAAATATTAAATTGTATGATTCGGGCATTTTTTAAGCGAAAAGGATGGCAGATACCGGAATGGATATTTTTTGCAGGGGCAGTACTTATTGGAATGGGTGGCAATTTTTTGGCGATTATGGAATATCGCACCAGCTGGTGGCTGACAGTGGTCAGAATTCTGTATTTTGCTCCGTTTTATGCAATGGGTATTTTTTATAAAAAGATACTGGAGAAATATGTGGACAGGATTCCATCTGTAGTGTATTTTGCGATTGTGTTTGCTGCAAAACTTATGATTTTTCTTCATTATAAAACTAGGTTGGCTTATACGCCAGCGTGGTGCAATGACTTTAATCAAGGACCGGTCATGCCAATTATTATTGGTTTTTTGGGAATTGCACTTTGGATGCGGATTGCAACGATAATGGAACCAGTATTTGGAAGAAAAAAGTGGATTAATCTTCTTGCAGACAACACATTTTCGATTATGGAAAATCAGTTTTTGGGTTTTTTACTTGTAAAAGTTGCTTTCGGAACAATTGCGAATGGCACAAAGCTGTTTTTGAAGTTTGACTGGTCAAGATGTAAAAGTGATATTTGGTGGTATTATATGCCGAAGGACGTAGAACAGACAAAAATTCTGTATTTATTAGCAGCGATTTTTGTTGCCTTACTGATCCAGTGGATCCTTACACAGGTGAAAAAAATGGGAAAAAACATATTTTTGTACGTAAGACAATAGTTAAGCGTATACTGCTTTAAATATTTTGCAAAATAAAAATCCCGCAGAAAAAGAAATGAAAACTTTTTCTGCGGGATTTTATTTTATATTGCATAGATCTGAATCGTTATCAAATTTTTATTGATAATCGATAGGAGACAGGTTGTGAGGATCATCTTCCGCAGAAGAGCCTAGATGTCTGATGGTTTTGGAATTATCCTCATTTTCAGAGAAATCGTCCTCATCTATTCCAGAAGAAGAACTTTCGACTGTGGAATCCAAATCGTTTTCTGTAAAAGAAGAAGCGGAGGAAATGTCACTTACCGAAGTGGAGTCGGGTGTTTCCTCTTCCAATTCAGGATTTGTATCGCAAGGACCCTCGATGAGATGGTAATCCGACTCGGAAAAATGATACCATTTCCCATCCTCAAGCTTTTGCCAGCCGGAAACCGCGTGGCCGTCCTTATCAATAAAATAAGACTGCTTACCGTCAGCCCAGAGCTGATGTGGATTGTAAGTTACCCATTCGTTATTGGCAAATCGATCTTCTTCCTTAATATAAAATTTCTGATATTCGCCATCGCCGACCCAGACGGGGGTAAGATCAGCATCAAGTTCATCGAAGAATCGGGAGCCCATAGAGAGCTGGCGATTCAGTTCATCGAAGCCAAGTTCTTCGGCAAGTGTAGGCTTGTCTGAAAAAAGATTCGTACCAAGTCCAAGACGGTCACCGTCAATGACAGCTCCAAGGCTTGCGAGAGTAGTTGGGAACATATCCATCGTGGTGAAAATCCGATTTTTTTCATGAACCGGAAGAATGGGTGAATTTAAAATAGCGTTATAAGTAGAACGTTGATAATCTTCATCGATGTTTTCACAAAAATCAGAGTCCATGGTCAGATGATCACCGGAAAGAATTATAGTCGTGTTTTCATAAAAAGGCTGTTCCTTGATCCAGTCTATAAACTCACTGACACGGGAACTGGAGCAGTCAATCACCATACCGTAGTGGTCATCTCCGTACTGCTTTTCATCACACTCGTCACATTTGTAGCCGTCCTCGAAGTGGGTGGCAACAGTCAGCATACTGAAGTTGAACGGTTCGTCATTCTTGGAAATCTCCGTCAGTTTATCTTTTGCATACTCAAACAGTTTGGCATCTTCATAGCCCCACCACTGGTAGTAGCCTTCCGGGATCAGTCCCTCGCTGATCGCCCAGTAGTAATCGTCAATTTCATAATCACCGTGCGAAGTGAAGTAATTCTTCCGTCCGCCGAATGCGGCATCGGAACCCATCATAAAGTACTGTTTGTAGCCGGCTTCATTGAGAACGTCGCCAAGTGTTGAAAGCTGCGGAAAAAAGCTGTCCTGATAAGCCATCTCATTGCCTTGAATCGAAAGCTTCAGCGGAAGACCGGAAGTCTGTGCAAAGAGACCGCCCATGGTCCAGGTGGTTCCGGTTGTCGGATAAGCGCCGCCCAGCTTGTCGGAGTTGGAAAAATTGATATTGTCCAGGGCAAGATTAGTCAGGGCGGGAATAAAATTGTGGTCGTAAGCACCGCCGTCTTTTTTATCAGAATAGGTGCTTTCCATTGATTCCAGATAAATATAGATCAGATTCCGTTTCTTTTCCGGGAATGTAATCGTTGTCTGGGACGGATTGACGTAATTATCTTCGATCAAAGTGCTGTAGCTGTTCTGAATGTGCAGGTAAGTATCGATATCCAGCGTCGTCCAGACATTATAAAGAGAATAGGAAGAAAGAGCGATTCCCAGGGCAATGCAGATGCAACCGAGAATGATTTCCACTTTCTTCCGATGGCGCAGGATAATAAAAAGCGCGATCAGAATAGCAAGAACGGCAAAAGAGATCATGCCGCAGGACCAGACGTAACTCCAGAGCACATCCTTGCTGGTACCCTCAAGGGGTGCCTTTAAGTGATAAACAAGTTCTTCCATATCAAGATGCGCCCAGGTCGCGAGCATCCAGCGGGAAGACGTAAAAAGAAGGATCCCAAGGAATCCTAACAGAACGGAAAGAATGGAAAAAAGTATCTTTCCAACATGCTGTACTTTTTTGCGAGACACAGTAAATAACCTCCAGTTTTCTTTAGTGTTTTATAATAGGTAACAAACAGGTAGCGTTAGGTATAAAATATAACTGGGAACTTACGATATTATAACAGAAACTTTACGAAAAAAATAGTATTTTCTTAAAAAATACGAGTGGAAAATGAAAATCCGGGAATTTACATAAAAAGCGGCGGGGCGGGCGTGAAAATGGGTTCTTGAGTTTCTCAGAAAAGAATGGTATAATAGCAAAGATTGTAGACACAAAAGAGGTCAAAAAAAGATCTGTTCACATTTTTGTGGAGAAGAGAAAGGAAAGAAAAATGGGAAAAATTAAAGTAGAATCTTGTGAAATTGAAGGATTAAAAGTAATTACCCCAACCGTATTCGGCGATGAGCGCGGATATTTTATGGAGACATACAATTACAATGATTTTAAAGAAGCCGGCATTGATGTCCAGTTCGTACAGGATAACCAGTCTGCATCCAAAAAAGGTGTCCTGCGCGGACTTCACTTCCAGATCAATTACCCGCAGGACAAACTGGTACGCGTGGTAAACGGTGAAGTATTCGATGTTGCAGTTGACCTTCGCGAGGGATCCAAAACCTACGGAAAATGGTTCGGCGTGCTGCTTTCAGCAGAAAACAAGAAACAGTTCTTTATTCCGAAGAATTTTGCACACGGATTTATCGTACTCTCTGACTACGCAGAATTTGCTTATAAATGTACGGATTTCTATCATCCAAACGATGAAGGCGGTCTGTATTTTGACGATCCGGAGATCGGCGTGGAGTGGCCGATGCCGGAAGGAATGACAAAAGAAGATCTGATTATTTCGGAAAAAGATCATAAATGGGGCGGAATTAAGGATTTAAAGAAATAAGGAGTAAAAAACATTTATGAACGTATTCAAAGAACTTTATCAGAACCGGAAACTGATCTGGAAACTGTCGAAAAATGATTTCCGCAACAAATTTGCCGGAGCGTATTTTGGCATCGTATGGGCATTCATTCAGCCGATGGTGACGGTTGCTGTTTATTTTGTCGTGTTTCAGCTCGGACTGCGTGTACAGCCAGCTGCCACTGGATATCCGTATATCTGCTGGCTGGTTTCCGGTATTATTCCGTGGTTCTTCTTTTCTGATGCACTGCCAAGTGCGTCAAATTGTCTGCTGGAATACAGTTACCTGGTAAAGAAGGTTGTGTTTAAGATCAGTGTGCTTCCAATTGTGAAGGTGATTTCTTCCCTGTTTGTACATCTGTTCTTTATTGTGTTTGCTATTTTGATTTTTGCACTGATGGGAAAACTTCCGCCGGTTCAGATTATCCAGATCGGGTACTATACCTTTGCGGTGATCAGTCTCGTCGTTGTACTTTCCTATCTGACCTGTTCCATCACACCGTTTTTCCGCGATTTCGGCCAGATTATCAATGTAATTCTGAATGTCGGCATGTGGGCAACCCCGATTTTGTGGGATACCACAACAATTCCGAATATTCCGAACTGGCTGAACAGCCTTCTGAAGCTGAATCCTCTGTACTATATTGTCCAGGGATATCGTGACAGCTTTATGAATGGACTCTGGTTCTTCGAGCATCCATGGCACACCCTTTACTTCTGGGCTTTTGTGCTTATGGCAGGACTAATCAGTTCCAAAGTGTTCAAGCGCCTCCGGGTTCATTTCTCAGATGTATTATAGGAGGATGGAATGAGCACAGAAAATACAGAAACAGTAATTTCAATTAACCATGTCAGCAAGGTCTACAAGCTGTTTGAAAAGCCGATGGACCGTCTGAAAGAATCGCTTTCACTGACACATAAAAACTATCACACCGATCATTTTGCGCTGGAGGATATCTCGCTCGAGGTGCACAAAGGCGAGTGTGTCGGTATCATTGGAACGAACGGTTCCGGAAAATCCACACTGCTGAAAATCGTCACAGGTGTCTTAAACCCGACGAGCGGAAACGTGGAGTTAAAGGGAAGAGTCAGTGCCATTCTGGAACTGGGTGCAGGCTTTAACATGGAGTATACCGGTATTGAGAACATTTTCCTGAACGGAACGATGCTTGGCTATACCGAGGAGGAGATGAAGGCAAAGCTCGACGATATCATTGCGTTTGCAGAGATCGGTGACTTTATCAATCAGCCGGTTAAGACGTATTCCAGCGGTATGTTTGCCCGCCTTGCCTTCGCGGTTGCGATCAATGTGGATCCGGATATTCTGATTGTCGATGAGGCCTTAAGCGTCGGAGACATTTTCTTCCAGTCCAAGTGTTACCGGAAATTTAACGATCTGAAAGAAGCAGGAAAAACGATCCTTTTCGTTTCCCACGATATGGGCAGCGTCATCAAGTACTGTGAGAGATGTCTTCTGATTAACAAAGGAAAACAGGTGATGGTTGGAAAATCGTCGGAGGCAGTCGATGTCTACAAGAAGATTCTTGCCAACCAGTACGATGACGAGACAAAAGAAGAGGAAGAGACCGAAGAGAGTGCAGAACAGACCGAAGAGAGAACCGAAGCAGATGCATCCGGTGCCGTATCGGCAGAAAAGCCGAAAAAAGGCCTCTGGAGAGAACGCCTGATTGCGAATGCGCAGCTGGTAGAGTATGGAGACAAGGCTGCGGAGATCGTGGACTTTGCGATTATCGACCACAAAGGTATGATTACATCTTCTGTGGATAAAAACCAGAGATTCCGCATCAAGATGAAAATCAAGTTCCATGAAACGATGGAGCATCCGATTTTTGCCTTTTCGATCAAAGACCGGAAGGGAACGGAGATTACCGGAACGAATACGGCGCTGGAGGATTACACAAAAGATGTGGTGGAAGCAGGAAAGACCGTCACGGTATGCTTTGACCAGATCATGCCGCTGCAGAGCGGACAGTATCTGATGTCGTTTGGATGTACCAGCTACCATCTGGAAGAGCTGGTGATCCACCACAGACTGTACGATGCTTGCTTCCTGGAAGTCTTCTCCATGAAAGACACCGTAGGATTTTTTGATATGAACTCTACCGTGACCTACGAGTAGGATGCGGAGGATAAACGACGGGGGTTATATGAAAGAAACAATAGGAAATGTTCTTTTGAACCTGGATTATTATGACGGCGAAGATGCTTACAGCGACGGCAGCATTGAGGACCGGCTGCTGGAGATCGTCAAGACGACACCGAAAGAGGATTACCAGAAGGTAATCCTCACAGAAAAAAGCTGGCCGATTTTTTATCACCTTTCTCCAGAACGGGAAAATATTCTGGACTGGTATGAGTGGAAAGACGATGCTTCCGTATTTGAAGTCGGAGCCGGCTGCGGAGCCATTTCCGGCGTGCTCTGCAGAAATGCAAAGCGGGTAGTGGCAAACGATCTGTCGAAGCGGCGCAGTACGATCAATGCCTACAAAAATCAGGATGCGTCCAACCTGGAGATTATGGTTGGAAACTTTAATGTTGTTGCAGAAAAAATGGAAGAACGCTTCGATTACGTGACACTGATCGGTGTTCTGGAGTATGCAAAAAGCTATATTGGAAAGGATAATCCGTATCCGGAATATCTGGAAAAGATCAATCGTCTCTTAAAACCGGGCGGAAAAATCCTGATTGCGATTGAGAACCGTCTGGGACTGAAGTATTTTGCCGGCTGCAGGGAAGACCATGTGGGCCGGGAATTTGTCGGAATTGAAGGATATCCGGGGATTGATTTTGTCGAGACATTCAGCAAACCGGAGCTGGAGCAGATGCTGCAGGAAAACGGTTTTTCGAAGTTTAAGTTTTATTATCCCTATCCGGATTACAAATTTCCGGCGGTCATTTATTCGGATGAATATCTGCCGAAGCCGGGTGAATTGAGAAAAAATCAGCGGAATTTTGATGCTGACAGGATCACACTTTTTGACGAAGGCAAAGCATTTGACGGAATCCTGAAGTCCGGTCTGTTTCCGGTTTTTTCCAATTCCTTTCTGATTGAAGTGGAGAAAAAGGAGTAAACGTATGAGGAAAGTTCTGTATACGAAATTTTCGAGAGAACGTCGGAACGAATTTCAGATTATGACCCGGATTACAGAAGAGGATGGGATCCGGCGTGTGTGGAAGCTTCCGCTGCAGAAAGAGGGAGAACTCCACATCCGGCATATGTATGAAAACTATAGAAAGCTGGAGCATCTGTACACCTATGCGGGCGTACAGATCTGCCCATGCGAACTGGATGAAGAAAAATGCGCGCTTGCATTTCCTTTTGTAGAAGGGGAAAGTTTGGAAACGCGCATTTCCCGTCATGGAAAAGAAAAAGATTTTGCATCGCTGAAAAAGGATTATGAACTGCTGTATCAGATCATTGCATCGGCAAAAGGGCAGAAATCCTTTGTGGAAACCGATGCGTTCTGTGAGGTGTTCGGCCATCCGGCATTGAAAGAAGGACTTGCCGCAGCGGAGATTTCCAATATTGACATGATTCCGGGCAACCTTCTTCTGGATGGAGAAAAGGTCTGGGTGGCAGACTACGAGTGGGTATTCCCGTTTGCCGTACCGATTGCATTTATCTATGCGCGGAGCGTCTTTTTACAGGAGGCGGCGAGTGCACTGACGAAGGAAGAGCAGGAAGAACTGTACGCCATTGGCGGTATTTCCATGGAAGAGATTCCGGTATACTACCATATGGAAGAGTGCTTCCAGGAATTCGCGGCCGGAAAGGGTGAGCCAAATGCGCTCGCCACGTTCTATGGAAAACTGCACCGGCACAATTATCCGCTTTCTATCTGGGAAAAAGAAAAAATGATGTACCCGGTTGTGCTCACCGAAACAGCACCGGAGGAGAGAGAACTCTATTATGAGGACTGCTTCGGCTTGGATGAGCAGAAGGTGATGATGCTTGAAAAGGCAGACGCGGACGGAGAGCTTTCCCTTCAGCTGATGCAAGAGGGGGCTGTCATTAAAATCCGTTCTCTCGCGGGCGTATGCAGCGATGGAAAGACGGAACGTATCGCTTTTTCGCACAACGCCGAGCTTGAGATTATCGACGACTATTATTTCCTTGGAACGCCGGTTCTGAAATTCCGGAATGCCGGTTATGAACAGATCCGGATTGATTACCGGATTTACTACAAAGGCGATGGCGTTACGTCCCAGTTTATTCAATATATCCGTCAGAATAAAGATCTGAGGGATGAACTGAATGGGGAGATTTATCGGAAAGGCCAGCTGCAGGCAGAAATCGAAGCAGAAAAAGCGGCACTTGCACACAGGGAAGAAGAACTCCAGGAAACGAGAAAACAGAAGCAGTTTCTGGAGGAAGAGCTGGAGCGGATGCGCCAGCGTAAGGTTGTGCGTATGGCAGATAAAGTGCAGCATGTGATAAAAAGGAGTAAATAACTATGGATGTATCCATTGTCATTCCTACCAAAAATGGTGGGCATCTGTTTGAAAAAGTGCTGGATGCCGTTTTCAAACAGAAGACAGAGTATGAATATGAAGTAATTTGTGTGGATTCCGGGTCAAAGGACGGAACGCTCGATGTGATCCGCAAATATCCATGCCGTTTGTTTCAGATTGAGCCGTCCGAATTTGGACATGGAAAAACGAGAAACTATGGTGCTTCCAAAGGAAATGGAACGTATATCATCTTTATTACGCAGGATGCGCTTCCGGCGACCGATACCTGGCTGCAGAATTTCATTGATGCCATGAAGATGGACCCGGAAATCGTGGGAGGATTCGGGATTCATTATCCGTATCCGGACTGCAATCTGCTTGACAAGCGTGATCTGGACGGCCATTTTAAAGGATTTGGAGAAACTAATACGATTTTCCACCTTGATGATCCGGAACGCTACGAAAGAGAAGAGGGATACCGCCATTATCTGGCGTTTTTCTCCGACAATAACTCCTGTATCCGAAGAGATATTTTTGAAAAATATCCGTATGAGGATGTCAACTTTGCCGAGGATCAGATCTGGGCGAGAAAGATGATTGAACTCGGATTCAAAAAAGTATACTGCCCGTATGCACCGGTATATCATTCCCACAATTTCAAACTCAGAACGTATTTCAAACGGTATTATGATGAGCAGAAGGGATTATATGAAGTTCATCAGTATATGATTGCACAGAAATGGACGCAGCTTCCGGGCATGCTGTACCGTCAGGTGAGAGGGGACTGCGTGTATATCCGTCAGCAGCCGCTCAGTAAAAAAGAGAAAATCCACTGGGCATTTTATTCCCTGTTTCGCAATTTTGACCGCTTTGTGGGCGGCTATCTCGGCGGAAAATACCATCTGTATTCCAAACGGAAACAACAGTTCCTGGATCGTCACATTTCGCAGCAGTACGATCAGAGACATGCATAGAAGAAAGGAAAAAGAAACGTGAAAAAACCAAATGTAGCATACCGTGCGTTACGGTATCTGAAGAATCATGGATTAAAAGAAACGATTGAGCGCGCAAAACAGGGCAATGAGCCGGCTGTACCGCCGAAGAACAACGTCATCGGATTTTACAGATTTGTCGTAGACAACGATCCGATCCCGTTCAATCAAAAAGAGTATGAGAAACATAAAAACGACAAGAAAAAGATCCTGAATTGGGTTGTACCGGAAATGGGACCTGGTTCCGGCGGTCATACCACCATTTTCCGTTTTATTTCCAACCTGGAGCGCCTCGGTTTCCACAGTAGAGTTTATCTCTACATGTCCCCGAATTTTCAGGATAATGCGTCCATCCGCAAATTCCTAAAAGAGTACTTCCCGCTTCTTGTGCCGGAAGTAGAAGTTTACTGCGATGTATCCCAGATGAAATTTGCACATGCAACCGTAGCAACCTCCTGGACCACCGCTTACTACGTAAGAAAATTCCAGAATACGATTTCGAAGTTTTACTTCGTACAGGATTTCGAGCCGCATTTCTATGCACACGGTTCGGAGTATGAGTTTGCAGAGAACACGTACAAGATGGGATTCCGAGGAATCACAGCAGGAGACTGGCTGCGGGATATCATGAGAAATGAATACGGCATGCAGGCAGACAGCTTCCATTTCTCCTACGATGACAAGGTATATCAGCCGAAGGAAAAGCAGGACAACGAGAAGAGAGTTTTCTTCTATGCCCGCCCGGTTACCCCGAGACGTGATTTTGAGCTCGGTATGCTGGCACTCAATGAGCTGTGCCGCAGAATGCCGGAGATCGAGGTTGTTTTCGCGGGATGGGATGTCAGCGGCTATGAGATTCCGTTCAAACACAGAAATTTAGGTATCGTAACACCGCAGGTGCTGGCAGATTCCTATGCGATCTGTGATATGTGCCTTGTTATTTCGAATACCAACCTTTCCCTCGTACCGTTCGAGGTTATGGCCTGCAACTCGGTCGCTGTCTGCTCCAAGGGTGCAAACAGCAGTTGGATGGTAAATGAGGAAAACTCCATTCTGGTTGACTATGATCCGATCCAGATCGCAGATAGAATGGAATATTACTTCAACCACCCGGATGAGCTGGCTACAATCCGCAAAAAGGGAATGGATTTCGTAAAGGGAACCTCCTGGTACAAAGAAGCCGAAAAAGTTTACGCAAGTATGCTAAAAGGAATTGAGGAAGATGAGAAAAAACTGCAGTAAGGATGTGAGCAGAGAACGCAGAATCGAGATTCTGTTTGTATTCGGCGTATTCCTGTTTTACTTTTTGTGGTCCTGTACGCAGCGATACAATTTCTCGTCGGATGAATCAATGCGGTATCAGATTCCACAGTTCATTTATGAATATGGGAAGCTTCCGCGGGGTGACGAACCGCTGATTCGGAATGAGGATTGGGGGATTTCCTATGCATTCAATCCGATTCTCTCCTATATGGCATCTGCAGTTTTGATGAAGGGGATGAGCCTGTTTTCCACGGATGAGTGGATGCTGCTCATTTCCGCCCGTTTTGTAAATGTTCTGCTGGGAGCGCTTACTGCCTGGGTGGTCTTAAAGACGGCAAAGCTGTTGTTTCCAAGACGCTACGCATGGATGTTTACGACTCTGGTGGTTTTCCTGCCGGGCAATGTGATTTTATATTCCTATGTCAACTGCGACGCGCTTGCAATGTGTTCGACGGCCATTATCTTTTATTCCTGGGTAAAGGCGTACAAAGAGGGATGGAGCTGGACCACGTGTGCGGTATCGGCCGTTGGAATGGGAATCTGTTTCTTGTCGTATTACAATGCGTATGGATTTATTCTGATGACGTTTTTCTACTTTGTGGGAACGATGCTGACGGACCAGTCGAAACCGGTCAAAGAACGATGGAAAGAAATGATCCAAAAAGGTCTTTTTATTTTGGTGATCGTCTGTGTCATTGCTCTGTGGTGGTTTATTCGAAATGCTATTCTCTATGGAGGAGATTTTCTGGGACGCCAGGCATCGAGCGCAAGCGCGGAACTGTATGCAAGATACCAGTACAAGCCGTCGCACAGCAAGACCTTCCAGAAAAAAGGAGGCTCCATGTTGCATATGATCTTCTATAAGCCGAGTTTTCTGGAACATGACTGGCTGGTAACAGTGCTGTACAGCTTTGTCGGCGCGTTTGGCTACAATAAGATTTATCTTTCCACGATGATTATTGTTCCGTACCTCTGCTGTCTTCTTGTCGGTCTCATTCTGATGCGGAACTGTTGCCAGAGAGACTTTTTCTTCTGGAATGCAGACGGCACGCAGACGGCTCTTACCGGAAAAACGAAGAGAAAATGGAGTAAACTGGGATGGTTTACCTGGGCTAATGTGTTTGCCTTGCTGATCCCGAATTATCTGAATGCGTATTACTCCTACAGTTCTGATTTTCAGCCGCAGGGACGATACAGCATGCCGATGCTGATTCCGCTGATGTATTTCGTGACGAAGGGTGTGCAGGCGTTCCTGAAACGGGAGAAAAAACTACAGAAGTATGAAAAATTGTTCTGTATTCTGGTCTGTGTGGCGGCAGCGGCATTAGCGGCATTTACTTGGGCGAGAATCATCTATCCGATGTACTTGCAGAACTACTACGGATTGCGGTAAGCGGAACAGAGAAAGAAAGCGGTGAAACGTTTGGAAAAAATTTCAGTGCTGACAGCAAAATTAAAAAAAGCTGTTGCAGAAGAAGGAATCGGCGGTCTGGCTGGGCGTACGAAAGGGTACCTTGCGCGGGCAAAAAAAGAAAAAGAGTTTCAGAGAGAAAAATCCCGGGTCTACCGGGATATTCTCTTTATCAGTGGCTGCAATGAACAGCTGCCGCATCCACACCGGTACCGCGTGGTGCATCAGATGGAGCAGCTGGAGGCAGGCGGATATACGTGTGATACGGTTTATTTTCAGGAGCTGAAGCCCTGGATGGTACGTTGCTACGGCGCGTTCGTGATTTTCCGCTGCCCGATGACGGACACCCTGCGGGAATTTGCCACAATGGCAAAGCAGATGAACAAGCCTCTGTGGTACGATGTGGATGATCTTGTGATCGATACGAAATACACCGATCAGATTCCGTTTCTCGACCGGATGCAGCCGGAAGAACGGCAGGCATACGATCAGAATGTCCGAAACATGGGCGAGCTGCTTTCCCTCTGCGATGCGGCGGTTACGACGACAGCGGCGCTGGCAGAAGAACTGAAGCAGTACGTACCGGAGGTGCTGATCAACCGCAACTGTGCGTCAGATGAGATGCTGCTACTGTCCGAGGCGGTGTTAAAAGAAAAACAGAAAAAGAACGAAGCAGATGGAACGGCGAAAAAAGTACGCCTTGGCTATTTCAGCGGCAGTGCGACGCATCTGGACGACATCGAGATGATCGTTCCGGTGCTGAAACAGCTGCTTGGCAAAAATCCGAACCTGGAACTCCTCATCGTGGGAATTCTGGAACTCCCGGTGGAGCTGAAACTGTTTGCTTCCCAGATCCAGATGGAGGGCTTTGTCGATTACCAAAAACTGCCGGAGCGGATTGCGTCGGTGGATATCAACTTGGCTCCGCTTACCGATACGATTTTTAACCGTGCGAAATCGGAAAATAAATGGGTGGAAGCGGCTCTGGTGCAGACTGTGACAGCAGCCAGCAATCTCGGCGCTTTTGCTGAGATGGTACAGGATGGAGAAGACGGCGTACTCTGCCGAGACGAAGCGGAGTGGTTGGAAAAACTGCAGTGGCTGATCGACGACGAACCGGCACGAAAAGCCATTGCCGGACGGGCATATGGCCGGTGCAGCCGCGAGTGTGTCACAATCTTTCATGCCACCGGGATTTGCGAGTGGGTGGAGCGCCACTGGAATCTACGCTGTGCCTTTGTGCTTCCAGCGATGGAGATCAGCGGAGGCATCCGCGTTGCACTTCTTCATGCGGAAATGCTGGTAAAAGCAGGAGCGCAGGTCAGCCTCTTTACTCTGGAAGGGGAGGCGGAGTGGTATCATGAGGGTGATTTCCATTTTCCGGTGCTGTCGGCCGAGCGAGAGAAACTGCAGGGAACGCTGGATCTTGCGGTAGCGACGATGTGGAATACCGCAGAGTTCGTCGAACAGTCCAGCAAGATCCGAAAGAAAAAATATCTGGTGCAGAATTTTGAAGTTGGATTTTATCCGCCGGGAAGCCCGTACCGGATCGCAACTTCGGCGACTTACCGGATGAGGAGCCCGATGGAGTACGTAACCATTTCCAAATGGTGTCAGAACTGGCTGCGGGAGGAATACCATACCGAAGCAGCCTATCTTCCGAACGGCATCGATCCGTCCTTCTATCCGAAACGGGGGCGGGATCTGCAGGGAAAAATTCGGATTCTGATCGAGGGAGACTGCAGCGCGGAGCATAAAAACGTGGACGAGAGCTTCCGTATCGTGGAACAGCTGGATTTGGAAAAATTCGAGATCTGGTACATGTCCTACAATGGAAATCCGAAATCCTGGTACCGCGTGGACCGCTTTTTACACCGGGTTCCATATGAAAAAACACCGGAAGTCTATGCGGCGTGTGATATCCTGCTGAAAACAAGCCTGCTGGAAAGCTTTTCCTATCCGCCGCTTGAGATGATGGCGTCCGGCGGCTACGTCGTTGCTGTGCCGAACGGTGGCAATCTGGAATACCTGAAAGATGGGGAAAACTGTATTCTCTATCCGCAGGGAAATCTCGCGGAGGCAAAAGCGGCGATTGAGCGTATTCTGACAGATGCGGAACTGAGGAAAAAACTGGATACGGGAGCAGAAGAGACGGTAAAGGAAAGAAACTGGAAAAGAATCGAACCACAGATTTTAGAACAGTATCTTGGAAAATAAATAAGCAACAAAAAGGGCTGTCGCACTAGCAAATATTTCTGGCGGTAGCTCTGCGTTATACCCAAATGGCATCGAAATCGGTTGCGTTTTCGATGCCATTCTTTACTTCTTATAGGAAAGTTCGACTTCCGTCGAACTCTTGAATCAGGATCACCCGTTGGACGGGAGGTCCTGATTGCTTATAAATTAGAAGATCAGTGCCGTTTGTTTCGGTTATTGCGGCGTCTGTTTCTGCGTTTCCGTCTCTTTCTCGCGTTGTTGATCACGACAATGATCAGAATCAGAAAAGCGACACCGTTCAGGCCAAGCAGAATATAGAGCAGTGTGGAGAGAAAAGAAATTTTCTTGGTTTCTTCCGGTGTTGGAATATCTGTGCTGTCGGTTTCTTCTGATGAATCGGAGGAAACCGAAGAACTGTCGGAAACAGTACATGGAGCGGAAACCTCGGCTGTTCCGATGAAGTGATCATCGAAAAAATACTGGCGGGTGTACGGTTCCTCAACGGAAGCGCCGTCCGGATCGGTGTAGGTTGCAGTTTCAATTTTCGCATTCTTTGGAAGCGTTACCACACCGGAAAGACTTTCCTTTTTTGCGTTCTTCAGGGTATAATGTGTAAAATTATCATAACCGAAATCAAGTACGGTACGGGTATCGTTGATATAATCGAGGTTATCACAGGTTAAAACAACGCAGACCAGCGTCATATTGCCTCGCTTGGCAGCGGTAACGAGTGTGTTGTGTGCCTCATCGGTATAACCGGTCTTTCCGGCGAAAGCACCCTTGTATCCCCACTGACCGTCCTGGAACAGCAATGCGTGGTGGTTCTGAAGATCACGCGGTGTCGAGGTCATATTGGTCGGCTGAATTGTGTAGGTCAGATCGGACTCGATGCGGCAGAAGGTCTCGTTTTTGATGCACTCCTGCATAATGAGTGCCATATCGTGTGCACTGGTGTAGTGGTTCGGATCTGGCAGACCGTTTGCATTGACAAAATGGGTATTCGTGCAACCAAGTGCAGCGGCGCGTTCGTTCATCATGGCGGCGAAACCTTCCTCGCTTCCGGCAATGTCGATGGCAAGCTGTGTGCAGACCTCATTTGCCGAGGCAAGAAGAATCGCGTGAAGAGCATCCTCCACTGTGATCGTTTCGCCAAGCTGAACGTTGATGCGGGCATTTCCCGGAATGGATTCGCTGACAGCATGTTCGCCGAAGGTAACGGTGTCGGTCATCTGCTTGTTTTCAATGATCAGCAGAGCCGTCAGAATCTTGGTGATGCTGGCAGGATAGCGCTGCTCGTCCATGTTTTTATCGTATAAAACAGCACCAGTATCGGCATCGAGTAAACAGACAGCGCCGGAATTGTTTTCCGGTCCTTCGGGCCAGGTGGTGACTGTTTTTTTATCGGTTGTGGCAAAAATCGTCTGCGGGAGGCAGGACGCGGCAAAAACAAAAGCAAGCAACAGGCATAAAAATGTGCGGGCTGCAGAATTCTTTCTAATCATAACTCACTCCTTCTGATCCAGCGGGTACAGCTGCATAAGACTGTCCGGGCAGCGGATCTCTCTAAAATGTATTAGACACACTTTTATTATTATAACATAAAGCGAGCAGGGAAGAAACACATAATTTCTTAATATTTTCAGTCGGGATTTGCAAAATGCAGTAAAATAGAGTATAATGCGAACGAGTTCATACGGAAAAAACAAAAAACCTGAAAAACAAAAACCCCAAGGAGTTAAAAAAAGTGTCAGATATGAAATGGCTCCGTTTTATACGGAAATTGAAACCTTACAACATACAGAAGGGACTGCGTTACCTGAAACATTATGGCCCAAAGGAATTCCTGATCCGTCTTTCGGAGAGGATGGAGCCGGAGGAGGTTCCGTACGGACCGTGGCGGGAGCAGTACTGCGCAAAAGAGGAGGACCTGGCGTGTCAGAAAAATCATAAATTTTCTTATTGTCCGAAGATCAGCGTTGTTGTTCCGGCTTACCGTACGCCGGAAATTTTTCTGCGTCAGATGATCGAATCCCTGGAAAAACAGAGTTATGAAAACTGGGAACTGGTGATCGGAAATGCCAGCCCGGAGGATGAGACGATGGCGCGCATCCTGAAAGAGTATACCGGAAAAGATCCGCGCGTAAAGAACGTTCCGATTCCGGAAAATATCGGCATTGCAGAGAATACAAATGCAGCGCTTGCCGCAGCAGCGGGAAATTTCGTCGGTTTTATGGATCACGACGATCTGCTTGCGCCGGATGCACTCTTTGAAATTGCCATCCGTCTGGAAAAAGATCCGTCCATCGATGCTTTTTATACCGATGAGGACAAGGTACGGACCGATCTGTCCGAGTATTTCCAGCCGCATTTCAAACCGGATTTCAATCTGGATCTGCTGCGGTCAAACAATTATATCTGCCATTTCTTCGTTGTACGGCGGGAGATTGCGGAGAAAACCGGCGGCCTTCGTCCGGAATACAATGGGGCGCAGGATTATGATTATATCTTCCGCTGCACGGAAATGGCGGGAAAAATTGTACACATTCCGAGAGTTTTATATCACTGGAGGGTCCACAGCGCTTCCACCGCAGACAATCCGGCAAGCAAGCTGTACGCGTATGAGGCCGGAAAAAAGGCAATTGAGGGAAACCTTGCGCGCTGCGGCGAAGAGGGAACCGTCACACTGCGTTCGGATTATGGCTTCTACGATGTAGATTATAAACTGCGGGGAACGCCTCTGGTTTCGATTCTGATCCCGAACAAGGATCAGGCCGATACGTTACGCACCTGTCTGGAATCCATTAAGAAGAAGTGCATGTATCCATCCTATGAGATTCTGATTATTGAGAACAACAGCACTGAGGAAGCAACGTTTTCCTATTACAAAGAACTCGAAGCACAGGGCATCCGTGTCCTGAAGTATCCAAAACAGGGCTTTAACTATTCTGCGATCAATAATTTCGGCGTCAAAGAGGCAAAGGGAGAGTATCTCCTGTTTCTCAATAACGATATGGAAATTATTACACCCGATTTTATGGAAAAGATGGTGTCCAATCTGCAAAGACCGCAGATCGGGGCGGTCGGCGCGAAGCTGTATTACCCGGACAACACGGTGCAGCATGCGGGTATCATCATCGGTATCGGCGGCATTGCGGGCCACGCCTTTTTAGGACTGGCGCGCGGAAGAAGCGGCTACCTGCATAAGGCATCGCTCCAGATGAATGTGAGTGCGGTGACAGCAGCGTGCATGATGATGAAAAAAGAGGTTTTTGAGGAGGTCGGCGGCTTTGAAGAAGAACTGTCCGTCGCTTTCAATGATGTTGATCTGTGCCTGCGCATTGGAAAAGCAGGTTATAAAATCGTATACAATCCGCACGTGGAGCTGTACCATTATGAATCGAAATCCAGGGGAGCAGAGGATGACGAGAAGAAGGTGCGCCGCTTCCAGTCGGAAATCGAATTTATGCGCAGCCGCTGGATTGGGCTGTTAAAGGCAGGAGATCCCTGCTACAATCCAAATTTAACACTGGCATCGTGGAACTATGGACTGCGTGCCGACGGCAGGGGAGTAAAACCATGGACAAAGTAGCAGTTGTAATACCAAATTATAATGGATACCGGTATCTGGAGACGTGTTTTGCAGCGCTTGCAAAGCAGACCTTTACCGAATTTACCACATATTTCGTGGACAATGGTTCACAGGATGAGAGCTGTGCGTTTCTCCGGGAACACTACCCGGAGACGAAAATCATCCAGCTCGATGATAACTATGGCTTCAGCCGTGCGGTCAACGAAGGCATCCGCCGGTCGACAGAGCCGTATGTGATCCTTTTAAACAACGACACCGAAGTGTTCCCGGACTTTGTCGAGCGCCTTTATGAGGGAATCTGCAAAAGAAAAAATGCGTTTGCATGCAGCGCAAAGCTGATTTCCTATCAGGAGCGTGATAAAATCGACGATGCGGGAAATTACTATAATATGCTGGGATGGGCGTTCGCAAGAGGAAAAGGAAAATCGGTCAGTGAATTTGAAACGTCCGACCGGATTTTTGCAGCCTGCGCCGGAGCAGCGATCTACCGCCGGGAATTTCTGGAAAAGACCGGACTTTTTGACGAAGAACATTTTGCTTATCTGGAAGATACCGACATCGGCTATCGTGCGCGGCTTTTGGGCTACGAGAACTGGTATGAGCCGTCCGCGAAGGTTTACCACGTCGGAAGCGGAACGAGCGGCTCCCGGTATAACCTCTTTAAAATCCGTTATTCTTCCAGGAATAATATTTATCTGATCTATAAAAATATGCCGGTTTTACAGATTTTGCTTAACCTGCCGGCCTTTATCCTCGGCTTTTCGGCAAAACTGGTCTTTTTTGCATCGAAGGGATACGGAAAAGAATATCTGGCAGGAATCAAGAATGGTTTTTTCATCTGCCGGAAGCCGGAAAACAGAGCAAAAAAGATCCGTTTCGAGTGGAAGCGCCTCGGCACGTATTTTGTCATCGAATGGGAGCTTTTTATCAATGTGTTCCGGAGATTTCTGGAGAGGGCATAAGGATTCTTTCAAAAGATTACGAAAAAGTTAAAAAGTTTACGGAAATAAGAAGAATGTTAGAAAAATATGATTGCTCTTTTTTGAAACTTATTGTATAGTTAGGGGTAGGGAATTTTTAAATCCCGAAAAAAACAGATAAGGTGAACGAATTTGATCAACGATAATCAGAAATATTTTGACCGGATGCACGTTCTGATCGATGCCCTGGTGCTCGCACTTTCCTATGTACTGTCCTGGTACTGCTATGTGCGGCTGGGTGTTATGAATAATCATCCGGAGAGGGGAATTCTGCCGCCGGCGACGTATATGATGGCACTGCTCTATATCGTGCCCGGCTATCTGCTGCTTTACTATGCATTCAATCTCTATGCATCCAAGCGTTTTCAGGGAAGACGTCTGGAATTTGCCAATATCTTAAAAGCGAATACGGTTGGATTTCTGGTCTGGCTGGCCAGCCTTTACATGGTGCGCCAGGTTCACTTTTCCCGTGGTATGCTCTGCATCTTCTTTGTGCTGAATGTGACACTGGAAACGATCGTAAGAAATCTGATCCACTATATCTTAAGCAATATGTGGAAACACGGCCGCAACCAGAAGCAGATTCTGATGGTCGGCTACAGCCGTGCGACCGAGGAATACATTGACCGGATCATTGCAAACCCGGAGTGGGGCTATCTCGTCCGCGGAATCCTCGATGACCATGTCAAAGCGGGAACGATGTACCGCGGTGTCAAGGTTCTTGGAAGAATCAACAATCTTTCAGTCATTCTGCCGGAAAACAAACTGGATGAAATTGCCATTACCCTTGGCCTGAACGAATACTTCCGCCTGGAGGAGATCGTTGCCATGTGTGAAAAATCCGGCGTACATACCCAGTTTGTGCCGGATTACCACAACATCATTCCGACAAAGCCGTACACAGAAGACCTGCAGGGACTTCCTGTCATCAATATCCGCTATGTGCCGCTTTCCAACACGTTCAACGCGATGCTGAAACGGATTGTGGATATTTTCGGCGCGCTCGTGGCGATCATTCTGTTCTCACCGGTGATGCTGTTTTCCTGCATCATGATCAAGCTGACCTCACCGGGTCCGCTGATCTACCGTCAGACACGCGTCGGACTGCACAACAAACCGTTTGAAATGTACAAGTTCCGTTCGATGGAAGTTCAGACGGAGGAGAAAGAAAAGAAGGCATGGACCGTGAAGAATGATCCGCGTGTGACGGGATTTGGAAAATTCATGCGCCATACCAGCATTGATGAGCTTCCACAGCTCTTTAACATCTTAAAAGGAGATATGAGCCTGGTCGGACCGCGGCCGGAGCGACCTTTCTTTGTGGAAAAATTCCGGGAGGAAATCCCGCGTTATATGGTAAAACATCAGGTGCGTCCCGGTCTTACGGGGTGGGCACAGGTGAATGGATACCGGGGAGACACTTCCATCCGAAAGCGTATTGACTGTGATCTGTATTATATTGAAAACTGGACGCTGGGACTTGATTTTAAAATTCTGTTCCTGACCTTTTTCAAAGGATTTGTGAATAAAAACGCTTACTAAAAGATAAGGGGAAAAGAGATGTCGAAGAAGAATTACAAAAAGAGCAGAAAATACAAAAAAATGCGCCGCAGAAAAATAATTTTCGGAATTGAAATCACCGTTCTGCTGATTCTTTCCGGAATTCTGTTCGTCTACGCATGGATCAACCGTTCGATGGATAAGATGAATCAGGATACGCTGGACAGCTCCCAGATTCAGATCAACAGTGAAGTAAAGGCAAATACCGATCTCTCACAGATGTCCGGTACACAGGTCATCGCGCTGGTCGGCGTGGATGCCAGAGGTGTGAAAGGCTCCGAGCTGGCAGAAAGCATGAACAGTGACACTATTATTCTCTGTTGTATTGATCACGACAAGCAGGAAATCCGTATGGTGTCGATTATGCGTGACACCTGGATGAATATGGCGAAATATACCGATGAATATTATGAGTTTGACAAAGCCAATTCCGCATACAACCGCGGCGGCCCGGAGAGTATGCTCTCCATGCTGAATACAAACCTTGACCTTGCACTGACCGATTACGTTACCGTAAACTTCAAGGCACTCGCCGATGCGATTGATGTCTTGGGCGGTCTCGACATCGAGATGACAAATGCAGAGTGTGTTCATGCAAACAACTACAACAGAGAGGTATCGGAAGCACAGGGCGTAGAGTATGAAGCTATTCCGTATGATGAGGACCTTGGGGATGATTACAGCGAAGTACGTCATGTCAGCGGTGCACTTGCAACCTCCTATGCGCGGATCCGTTACGGCGGCGGCGACGATGCGAAACGTACGAGCCGTCAGCGAATCGTCATCAATCTCATGGTACAGAAGATTAAACAGAATCCGACCAAGATTCCGGAGATTCTGGATAAAGTGATGGGAAATGTCAGCACCAGTCTTACCAAAAACGAAATTCTGGAGCTTGGCATGCATGCGGTAACGTACAAAATGGGAACATCTTATGCATATCCGTTCCAGCTGTGTTATGGAGAAAATGTAGAAAGCGCACTTGGTGTTGATGTCGTAATTCCGGTTACACTGGAACACAATGTAAAGGAACTGCACGCTTATCTGTATCCGACGATGAGCTATGATCCATCTGCAGCCGTGATAGAGTACAGTGACTATATTGCAAGAAAGAGCGGCTACGATGATGATATGATTGAGTATGTACTGAATCAGGGACCGGGCGCTGCAACAGATTCTGTGGTAGCAGGAGATTAAAATACAGGGAGAATACGACAAGATGAGTCAATATACCGTTGATGTCATGATACCAACGTATAAACCAGGGCAGGAGTTCGCAGAACTTCTGCCCCGCCTTTTAAAACAGACTTACCCGATCCGTTCGATCCGGGTCGTGAATACGGGGAAAAAGTTCTGGAATCCGGCGTGGGAGCAGCTTTCAGACAAGATTATGGTGGAGCATATTCAGCCGAGCGAGTTCGACCACGGCGGAACCAGAAGGGCAATGGCGGAGAGCTCCGATGCGGATCTTCTGCTTTTTATGACCCAGGATGCCATGCCGTACGATAATGCGTGCGTGGAACATCTGGTGGAAAAATTTTCACTGCCGCATGTGAAGGCGGCCTATGCGCGGCAGCTTCCGCGGGATGACTGCCGTACACTGGAACGGTTTACGAGAGGCTTTAACTATCCGGACGAGAGTGATATCAAGGATGCCGGTGATCTGCCAAAACTTGGTGTTAAGACTTTTTTCTGTTCCAATGTCTGTGCAATGTATGACCGCAGGACATATGAAGAGCTGGGTGGATTTGTAGAAAGCACCTTGTTTAACGAAGATATGATCTATGCCGGGCATCTTGTGCAGGCGGGCTATGCGATTGCCTATGCGGCAGATGCGAAGGTGGTACATTCCCACAATTACGGTTGTCTGGCACAGCTTCACCGCAATTTCGACCTCGGTGTATCCCAGGCACAGCATCCGGAGATCTTTGATGCGTATCCGTCTGAGAGTGAGGGAATCCGTATGGTGAAAAAATCGGCATCCTACGTCTGCGAAATTCATAAGCCGTGGCTGCTCGTCACGTTATTCTTTCAAAGCGGATTCAAATATGTGGGCTACTTCCTCGGAAAACGATACAAAAGCCTTCCGGACAGTGTAATCCGCTGGTGTACCTCAAACAAAACATGGTGGGAATATCACGGAAAGATACGAAAAAAACGAAATAGAAGATAAGTGAAAGTAAAAAACAAAAATAAAAAGATCTTGTAAGTAAATACGAAATGCTCCATAAGGTTGACAGAGAACGGAGCAGCGTGGTAAAAAAGTAAAGAACAAGAAATTAGAAGGCGGCATAACCTGAAAACAGAACAAGGGTGCCGCCTTTTACTGTTAGGAGGAAAAAATCTATGTGTGGAATTGTTGGATATATTGGAACCTGCCAGGCTGCCCCGGTGCTGCTGGACGGATTGTCAAAGCTGGAGTACCGCGGATACGATTCGGCCGGAATTGCTGTATACGATGGAAACAAAATTCAGATGCAGAAAGCAATGGGCCGTCTGAAGGTGCTTGAGGAAATGACACAAAATGGAGCGACACTTCCGGGTACCGTAGGAATCGGACATACGAGATGGGCAACGCATGGGGCACCTTCCGATCTGAATGCACATCCGCATTTCAATAAAGACCACTCGATTGTCGTTGTACACAATGGAATTATTGAGAATTATCTGAAATTAAAGAAAAAACTGATGTCCAAAGGATATGAGTTCCTTTCGGAGACAGATACCGAGGTAATTGCCCATATGCTGGATTACTATTATAACGGCGATCCGCTTGCAACGATCACAAAGGTTATGCACCGTATGGAGGGATCGTATGCACTGGGTATCCTGTTCCGCGACCATCCGGATGAGGTGTATGCGGTCCGTAAAGACAGCCCGCTGATCGTTGGTACAAGTAAGAGCGGAAACCTGATTGCATCCGACGTTCCGGCTGTACTGAAATATACAAGAGATGTCTATTTTCTGGAAAATGAGGAGATTGTCAAGCTGACCCGAGACGGCCTTCATTTTTACAATATCGATGAGGAGGAGCTGCAAAAGGAGCCTACGCACATCGAATGGGATATGAATGCCGCAGAGAAAGGCGGCTATGAGCATTTTATGCTGAAAGAGATGCATGAGCAGCCAAAAGCCGTAAAAGATACGCTGACCCCACGCATCAAGAATGGTGACGTAGTGATCGAGGAGCTTGGCATGACGGACGAAGAGATCCGTACAATCAGCAAGATCTTTATCGTTGCCTGCGGTTCCGCATACCACACCGGTGTAACCGCAAAATACATCTTCGAAAAGCTGGCAAGAATCCCGGTTGAGGTAGATCTGGCAAGCGAATTCCGCTACTGTGATCCGATTCTGCCGGAAAATACGCTCGTGGTCATCGTCAGCCAGTCGGGTGAGACGGCCGATACCCTCGCGGCTCTCCGCCTTGCAAAAGAAAAGGGCGTGCGTACCCTTGGCATCGTAAACGTAGTTGGAAGTTCGATTGCAAGAGAGGCAGACAATGTCATGTACACCTGGGCCGGTCCGGAGATCGCTGTTGCGACAACGAAAGCGTACAGCACACAGCTTATCGCGCAGTATCTTCTGGCGATGAAGTTTGCCAAAGTACGCGGAACCGTTTCGCAGAATGACTTCGATGCAATGATCCAGAGCCTTGAGCGCCTGCCGGAGCAGATTTCCCTGCTGCTGTCCCACAAGGAGAACGTACAGCGTTTTGCCAACCGTTATCTTGCGGCAGAACACGTCTTTTTCATCGGACGCGGCATCGACTATGCAATCTCGATGGAGGGCTCCCTGAAGCTGAAAGAGATTTCCTACATCCATTCCGAGGCGTATGCAGCCGGTGAGCTGAAACACGGAACCATTTCCCTGATTGAGGACGGACGCCTTGTCGTAGCCGTGCTGACCCAGCCGGAGCTCTACAAGAAAACGATCAGCAATATTCAGGAAGTGAAGACACGAGGCGCGTTTGTCATGGCGGTAACGACCGTTGGCAATACAGAAGTGGAAAAAGTAGCCGACTACGTAGTTTACCTGCCGGAGACAAATCCGGTTTTTGCAAATTCCCTGGCAATCATTCCACTGCAGCTCTTTGGCTACTACGTATCGATCGGCAGAGGCCTCGATGTGGATAAACCGAGAAACTTGGCGAAATCCGTTACGGTAGAATAAAAACCGCAGCATAAAATTCCTCTTTTTTCAAAATTATCACAGTTTCAACACAATTCTAACGTACAATAGGCAGTAGAAAATGAAGAAAGAAATAAGAGCACTGTGTATTGGTGCCTGAGATAGAAAAGAGAAAGAGGGATCAGCCATGAGTGAAGAATTTAAAAAAGAAGAAATAAATGGTGAGGCAGCAGAGGAAACCAAAGCTGCAGAGCATACAGAAGAAGTAAAAGCAGAAACGACAGCAGAGCAGAGTGCAGCAGAGACGGAAAAACCGCAGGAAACCGCAGAAGCGCCGAAGGCGGAAGAAAAGAAAACGACAACCTACAGCTGGGTGAATCCGAAAATCAGCGGAAAGACCGGCGAGGAGAATAACAGCGCTTCCTACACCGGAAAACCGGACCCGTCGGAGGCAAAGGCAGAGCAGACATCTTCTGCAAAGACAGAACATTATCAGTACCAGTCACAGACACAGAGTGCTCCGAAGCAGGAAAAACCACAGTTTTCTGCCGTTCCGCAGCCGCAGGATCACAAAAAGAAAGCGAAAAAACCAATGTCAGCCGCAAAAAAATTGGGCATGACACTTGCCATGGCAGCGTGCTTCGGACTCGTGGCAGGCGGTGTTTTCATTGGGACTGCAGCAGTCGGTACGAAAGTGATCGGTACAGCAACAGAGCAGAAGCAGGAAGTTACAATTCCGACGACCACCACAACAACGGCAGCAGACAGCAGTGATACCTCCGATACCGTAAAAGCAACCGGCGAGATGTCCGTGAAAGATGTTGCATCGAGTGCGATGCCGTCTCTGGTAGCAATTTCTACGACAACGGTGGAAGAAGTTGAGACATTCTTCGGAACCACAAGCCAGGAAGTTCCTGCAAGCGGAACCGGAGTTATTGTCGGACAGAACGACGATGAGCTCCTGATTGCGACAAACAACCACGTTGTCAGCGGTGCAACGTCTCTTTCCGTCAGCTTTATCGACGATGAGACGGTAGAAGGCCAGATCAAAGGTACCGATGCGGACAATGACCTTGCTGTTGTTGCAGTAAAACTTTCCGACATCAAGGACGAGACAAAGAGCCAGATCAAAATTGCCGTGATGGGAAATTCCGATGACCTTGAGGTCGGTGATCAGGTTGTGGCAATCGGAAATGCACTGGGAACCGGCCAGTCCCTGACGAGCGGATATATCAGTGCAAAAGACCGTACGATCTCCAGTCAGGATGAGAGTACCGGCGAGACGATTACTTCTGAGGGACTGATCCAGACCGATGCAGCCATCAACCCTGGAAACAGCGGCGGCGCCCTTCTGAACATGAACGGTGAGCTGATCGGCATTAACGAAGCAAAATACAGCTCCACACAGGTCGAGGGCATGGGCTTTGCGATCCCGATTTCGAAAGCGGAGCCGATTCTGCAGAACCTGATGAACCTGACAACAAGATACAAAGTCAGCGATGATGAGGCCGCTTATATCGGAATCAACATGGCAGATGTCAGCGCAGATGTTTCCCAGAACTACGGTATTCCGACCGGTGTCTGCATCATGAGCGTTGTGGACGGCAGCCCGGCAGCCGATGCGGGCTTCAAGAAAGGCGATGTTATCACCACGTTTGATGGAAGAAGCATCTCGAACGCCAAAGGCTTAAAAGAGACACTGACCTATTATGCGGCAGGCGAGACTGTAGATGTCACCGTACAGCGCGCGGATAACGGTGAGTACAAAGAAGTAACACTGACGCTGACCCTTGGCTCTGCAGCAGATATGCCGCAGACGAGCGGAAGCAGCAACGGAACCACAAACGATGGAACCGGAAGCTCCGATCAGAATGACCAGGGTATTCAGAATCCGTTTGGCAACAGATAAAAACTCGAAATAACTATTTCCTAAGAGAAAAAAGACGGACAGCACAGGAATATGAACGCCTGGCTGTCCGCCTTTTTCTGCATTTTTTGATATAATTTTTTGAATTCGTAAAATTCTTAAAAAAGTTGGTAATTTTTAAGAAAGTTTTTACTTGTGACCCTATGGCTTTTGGGCTATAATCAAGCTAGACCAAGCGATCTATTACAGAAAGGAATTTGAAAAATCATGTCAGAAGAGAAAGACAGAGTGGACGGTACCGCGGACGAAACGAAGGCGGAAACAAAAAGCTCTGACCATCATACAGAAGATACTTATGAAAAAGTCTGCTTCATGTGCCGCAGACCGGAGAGCAAAGCCGGAAAGATGATTACCCTTCCGGGAAACATCAATATCTGCCCGGACTGCATGCAGAAGAGCTTTGATACCATGAACCAGAACCCGGGGCAGATCAATGAGATGATGAATAATATGAACAACATGCCGAATATCGGCATGTTCGATCTCTCCGGGCTTTCCAACCAGATCCCGAACCGGCAGCGGGTAAAGAAAAAAGAAGAAAAGAAGAAAACAAAAGAATTTTCCATCAAGGACATTCCGCCGCCGCACCGGATCAAGGCGATGCTTGACGAATACGTCATCGGCCAGGAACGTGCAAAGAAAGTCATGTCGGTTGCCGTTTACAACCATTACAAACGTGTCTTTGCACCGCAGGACGGAAATATCGAGATCGAAAAATCCAACATGCTGATGATCGGACCGACCGGTTCCGGAAAAACGTATCTGGTGCAGACACTGGCACGCCTCTTAGATGTGCCGCTTGCCATCACGGACGCCACATCCCTTACCGAAGCGGGTTATATCGGCGATGATATTGAAAGCGTGGTATCTAAGCTTTTAGCGGCCGCAGACAACGATGTGGAGCGCGCGGAGCACGGTATTATCTTCATCGACGAGATCGACAAGATTGCGAAAAAGAAAAATACAAACCAGAGAGACGTCAGCGGAGAAGCCGTACAGCAGGGAATGCTGAAGCTCCTCGAGGGCAGCGACATCGAAGTTCCGGTGGGAGCCAACAGCAAAAATGCGATGGTTCCGCTCGAGACCGTCAATACCAGAAACATTCTCTTTATCTGCGGCGGTGCCTTCCCGGATCTGACGGACATCATCAAGGAGCGTCTGAACAAGACAGCTTCCATTGGCTTCCAGGCGGATCTGAAGGACAAGTATGATGGGGATAAGAACCTGCTGTCACAGGTGACCTTAGAAGACCTTCGGACTTTCGGTATGGTGCCGGAGTTCCTTGGCCGTCTGCCGATCGTATTTACGCTGGAGAGTCTCAATGAGGATATGCTGGTCGAGATCTTAAAAGAACCGAAAAATGCGATCCTGAAGCAGTATAAGAGACTGCTCGAACTCGACGAGGTGAAACTGGAATTTGATGATGATGCACTTCGCTCTATTGCAAGAAAAGCGCTGGAAAAAGATACCGGTGCGAGAGCACTCCGTTCGATCATCGAGGATTTCATGCTGGATATCATGTATGAGATTCCAAAGGACAGCAGCATCGGAGAGGTTATCATCACAAAAGACTATATTGAAAAGACCGGCGGGCCGACGATTCTCCTGCGCGGCCAGGAAGTTCCAAAGTTAGAGCAGAAATAAGGTAACTGGAAAACACAGCGGAGCAGACGTGAAACTGGCGTTTTCTTGAAATAAGAGATAAGAAAGAGAGGGTTTTAACTATGGCAGAGGATTTTTTTGGAAATTTAAGTAAAACACTGAAAAAAACAGTGGATACTGTGGGAAAGAAAACAGATGAATTCGTAGAAATTCAGAAGATCCGCACCCGTCAGCATGCGCTCGAGGATCAGATTGAGAAGAATTACCAGGATATCGGACAGATCATCTACAACCGCTATTTGAACGGCGAAGCATTCGACGAGAATCTTGCCGGCTTCTGCAAAGATATCACCGATCTGGAAAAAGAGATTGCAGACTGCAAGGAAGATGTGGCAAACAAGAGAGGCCGCATCGTATGCCCGGCCTGCGGCGCAAGTGTTCCGAAAGATGCAGCTTTCTGCATGCGCTGCGGTGCTGCTATGCCGGAGAAGGAAGATGAGCCGGAGGATGCCGAGTTTGTACACGTAGAACCGGAAGAAAAAGCAGAAGAAACCGAAGCAGCAGCGCCGGAAGAAGAGCCTGAAAAAGAAGCAGAGGTACCGGAAGAGGAATGATCTGGACCCTGCTGCCGGGAGCGGTTTTCCTTGCAGACGGATGCCTGAAAAAGAAGGCAGAAGAGGAGTTAAAGGAAAATGAGCAGATCCCGGTCTGCAAAGGACATATTGTCCTGCGGAAATGTCATAACCGCGGCGTAGCGGGCGGCGGCTTCGCGGACAGCACGAAGAAGGTGGAAATTCTCACCTTCTTTTTGCTGTCCGGACTGTGGGCGCGTCTCGGAGCGCTGGCGGGCAGACGTAAGTGTAAGGCGAAGAAGCTTGGGCTCGCGCTTACGATTGGCGGCGGCATGTCGAACTGGTATGACCGGCATAAGAGAGGTTACGTGACCGACTATGTCAGCTTCCGGTTTGGACCGGAGAAGTTCCGCAGACTTGTGTTCAATGTTTCTGATTTCTGTATTTTCTTCGGACTTGCGCTGCTGACGGCAATTTCCTGCCGGGAGTCCAGGTGATGCAGGATCTCACGAAAAGCCCTGCGGATGGCGGGCTTTTCGGGGCAAAAAAGAAAATTTGAAATTTTTTGAAAAAATTTGAAAAAAGCTGTTGACAGATTCGGAATCATCTGGTAATATATGTTTTGTTGAGCGGCACATGAGAGCTGCAAGACAAGAAATGCAGGAGTGGCGGAATTGGCAGACGCGCAGGCTTCAGGTGCCTGTGGTCGCAAGATCGTGTGGGTTCAAGTCCCATCTCCTGCATTATTTTTCGCTTTGCGTATCAAGAATTGGTCCGGTGGACCAATTCGGATTACCCTGCCTGGAATGATGCAGAAACTTCCCGGCAGGGTCTTTTTATTTCTGTGCGGAGAAGATGTGCAGACGGGGAAAGAAAAACAGACGAATCTCAGACAGTGTAAAATTGTTTAAAATTATCGTTATTATCCATATTTTTCATAAAATTAAAAAAATTAAAATTTTTTCAAAAAAAGTGTTGACTTTTCTTTAGAAAGCTGTTATTATCTATCTTGTCAAGCGGACAACCGCTAAGACAACTAAGAAATGCAGGAGTGGCGGAATTGGCAGACGCGCAGGCTTCAGGTGCCTGTGGTCGCAAGATCGTGTGGGTTCAAGTCCCATCTCCTGCATTATTTTTTCGCTTTGCGTATCAAGAATTGGTCCGGTGGACCAATTCGGATTGCCCTGATGGGAAGTGTGAAAACTTTCCGTCAGGGTATTTTTATTTTTCCAGAAAAGAAATTTCCGTAATTCGACAAAAATAGTTGAAATGTTTCCCTGGTTGTGATAGAATCTGAAAGATTAAAGTATGAGATGCATATTTCATACAAACTCAAAACCGAACGAAAAAGAAAGGAAAACGGTGGAATGATGAAAGCTTTTCTAATCTTAGAAGACGGGCATGTCTTTACCGGAACCAGCATTGGTTCACAAAAAGAAGTGATCAGTGAAATCGTATTTAATACATCCATGACTGGATATCTCGAAGTGCTGACCGACCCATCCTATGCGGGACAGGCAGTATGTATGACGTATCCTCTTATTGGAAACTATGGAATTTGTTATGATGATCAGGAGTCCTTAAGACCCTGGCCGGATGGCTATATTGTAAGAGAATTATCCCGTCTCCCCAGCAACTTCCGTTGCCAGGACACCATTCAGAATTTCCTGAAAAAGTTCGATATTCCCGGAATCGCCGGAATCGATACTCGTGCTCTTACCAAAATTCTTCGTGAAAAAGGTACCATGAACGGTATGATCACGACCAACGAAAATTATCACCTCGATGAAATTATTCCAAAATTAAAAGCGTATAATACCGGAAAAGTTGTAGAAAAGGTAACCTGCTCTGAAAAATCAGTTTTAAAAGGAGAAGGCTTTAAAGTTGCACTTCTGGATCTTGGCGCAAAGAACAACATCGCACGTTCCTTAAATGAGCGCGGATGCGAAGTGACCATTTATCCGGCGCTTACTACAGCAGAAGAGATCCTCGCCGCAAATCCGGACGGAATCATGCTGTCCAACGGCCCTGGAGATCCGAAAGAGTGCGTATCCATTATCAAAGAGATTAAAAAACTGTACGATTCCAATGTACCGATCTTTGCAATCTGTCTTGGACATCAGCTGATGGCACTGGCTACCGGCGCAGATACCCACAAGATGAAATACGGCCACCGCGGCGGAAACCACCCGGTCAAGGACCTTGCAACCGGAAGAGTTTACATTTCTTCCCAGAACCACGGCTATGTCGTAGATACCGATACCCTGGATCCGAATGTGGCAGTTCCGGCCTTTGTGAACGTCAACGACGGCACCAACGAGGGACTCAAATACGTCGGCAAAAACATCTTTACCGTACAGTTCCATCCGGAGGCATGCCCTGGCCCGCAGGATTCCGGATACCTGTTTGATCGATTCCTTGAGATGATGGGAGGTAACAAATAATGCCAAAGAATCCGAATATTAAAAAAGTTCTGGTTATCGGTTCCGGTCCGATCGTCATCGGACAGGCAGCAGAGTTCGACTACGCAGGAACACAGGCGTGCCGTTCCCTGAAAGAAGAGGGAATGGAAGTTGTTCTTCTGAACTCCAACCCGGCAACCATCATGACCGATAAAGACATCGCAGACCGCGTTTACATCGAGCCGCTGACCGTAGAAGTGGTAGAGCAGCTCATCCAGAAGGAAAAACCGGACAGCGTTCTTCCGACTCTGGGAGGCCAGGCAGGACTGAACCTTGCGATGGAACTCGAAGAAAAAGGCTTCTTAAAAGAAAACAACGTACGCCTGATCGGTACCACAGCACAGACCATCAAAAAAGCAGAGGACCGTCAGGAATTCAAAGATACCATGGAAAAAATCGGCGAGCCGGTAGCGGCATCCCTGGTTGTCCATGATGTACAGGCTGGTATCGATTTCACCAACAAGATCGGTTATCCGGTTGTACTGCGTCCGGCTTACACCCTCGGCGGAAGCGGCGGCGGTATCGCTTACAACGAAGAAGAGCTGATCGAGATCCTCTCGAACGGACTCCGTCTTTCCCGTGTCGGCGAAGTACTCGTTGAAAGATGTATCGCCGGATGGAAAGAGATCGAGTACGAGGTAATGCGGGACAGCGTAGGAAACTGCATCACCGTCTGCAACATGGAGAACATCGACCCGGTCGGCGTTCACACCGGAGACAGTATTGTCGTAGCACCGTCCCAGACCCTGGGAGATAAAGAGTATCAGATGCTGCGTACTTCCGCACTCAACATCATCACCGAGCTCGGCATCACCGGCGGATGCAACGTACAGTATGCGTTGAATCCGGACAGCTTCGAGTACTGTGTTATCGAGGTAAATCCGCGTGTCAGCCGTTCTTCCGCACTGGCTTCCAAAGCGACCGGTTATCCGATTGCAAAGGTTGCTGCAAAGATCGCACTTGGCTACACTCTGGATGAGATCCCGAACGCCATTACCGGAAAAACCTACGCAAGCTTCGAGCCGATGCTGGATTACTGTGTTGTAAAAATCCCGCGTCTGCCGTTCGATAAGTTTATCAGTGCAAAACGTACCCTGACCACACAGATGAAGGCAACCGGTGAGGTTATGAGTATCTGCAACAACTTCGAGGGCGCGCTGATGAAAGCCATCCGTTCCCTGGAACAGCACGTAGATTCCCTGATGTCCTATGACTTCAGCCACTTGTCCAAAGACGAGCTGATCGAAGAGCTTCACATCGTAGATGATATGAGAATCTGGAGAATCGCAGAGGCGATCCGTCAGGGCATCTCCTACGACGAGATCCACGAGATCACCAAAATCGATGTATGGTTCATCGATAAGCTGGCTATCCTCGTTGAGATGGAGCAGGCATTACAGGCCAAAGAGCTGGATGAGGATCTGCTGCGCGAAGCAAAACGCCTTGAGTTCCCGGATTACCTGGTGGCAAAACTGGCAGGAAAGACCGAAGAAGAAGTAAAAGCGTTAAGAAAACAGTATGATATCACCGCAGCTTACAAGATGGTAGATACCTGTGCCGCTGAGTTCGCAGCAACCACACCGTATTACTATTCCGTATACGGCGGCGAAAACGAAGCTGTCGAGACAAACGACAGAAAGAAAGTCCTCGTCCTTGGTTCCGGCCCGATCCGTATCGGACAGGGTATCGAGTTTGACTTCTGCTCCGTACATTGTACCTGGGCATTCAAGAAAGAGGGCTATGAGACCATCATCATCAACAACAACCCGGAGACCGTCAGCACCGACTTCGATATCGCAGATAAACTGTATTTCGAGCCGCTGACACCGGAAGATGTAGAAAATATCGTCAACATCGAGCATCCGGACGGAGCCGTTGTACAGTTCGGCGGCCAGACCGCGATCAAGCTGACCGAAGCACTCCTGAAAATGGGTGTGCCGATCCTTGGAACATCTGCAGAGAACGTAGATGCCGCAGAGGACCGTGAGCTGTTCGATGAGATCCTGGAGCAGTGTGAAATCCCGCGTCCGAAGGGACACACCGTATTCACCGCAGAAGAGGCGAAAAAAGCAGCCAACGAGCTCGGCTATCCGGTACTCGTCCGCCCGTCCTACGTCCTTGGAGGACAGGGTATGCAGATCGCCATCAGCGATGAGGACGTCGATGAATTTATCGGCATCATCAACCGGATCGCACAGGAGCATCCGATCCTGGTTGATAAATATCTGCAGGGCAAGGAGATCGAGGTTGATGCAGTCTGCGACGGCACCGATATCCTGATTCCTGGTATCATGGAGCACATCGAGCGCGCCGGCGTTCACTCCGGAGACAGTATCTCCGTTTATCCGGCACAGAGCATCAGCCAGCATGCAAAAGACACCATCGTAGAGTATACGAAACGTCTGGCAAGATCCCTGCATGTCATCGGTATGATCAACATCCAGTTCATCGTATGCGGTGAGGATGTTTACGTCATCGAGGTCAACCCGCGTTCTTCTCGTACCGTGCCGTACATCAGCAAGGTAACCGGAATCCCGATCGTGCCGCTGGCAACGAAAGTCATCCTCGGCCACACGATCCGCGAGCTTGGCTACGAGCCGGGTCTGCAGAGAGATGCAGATTACATTGCCATCAAGATGCCGGTATTCTCCTTCGAGAAGATCCGCGGCGCAGATATCGCCCTTGGACCGGAGATGAAATCCACCGGTGAGTGCCTTGGTATTGCAAAGACCTTCAACGAGGCTCTTTACAAAGCATTCCTCGGCGCCGGAATCAACCTGCCGAAATACAAAAACATGATCATCACCGTAAAGGATGAGGATAAAGAAGATATCGTTCCGATCGCACAGAGATTCCAGGCTCTCGGCTACAAGATCTATGCGACGAGAAATACCGCGAAAGCCCTGAACGAGAACGGCGTCAATGCGATCCGCACCAACAAGATCGAGCAGCCGTCCCCAAACCTGATGGACCTGATCCTCGGCCACAAGATCGACCTCGTCATCGATACTCCGTCCCAGGGCGTTGAGCACTCCAAAGACGGATTCGTCATCCGCCGGAACGCGATCGAGACAGGTGTCAACGTACTGACCTCTCTGGATACCGCAACCGCACTCGTAACCAGTCTGGAAAATACAGATGTGAAGAAGCTGACCCTGATCGATATCGCAACGATCGACAAGAGATAAGCATGATAGAAGCATAAAGCAAAGAAAAGCTCTCTGCTGCAGAAACAAAGCGGCAGAGAGCTTTTTTGGCCGAATGTGGGTTTGAATGGATTTTACAAAAAAGAAAACGTGACGCGCTTGTGTTTTTAGCATAAGTATGATAGATTTTTAATAGAATGCCAGAAAAGGGCATCCAATTCAAAAAGAGAAAGGTACATATCGTATGAACATCATTGAGTGGTTAAAGGTTATCCTGCTGGGTATCGTAGAGGGCATTACCGAGTGGCTTCCAATCAGCAGCACCGGCCACATGATTCTGGTAGATGAGTTTATTAAGCTGAATGTGACAGCTGATTTCAAGAATGTTTTTGAAGTTGTCATCCAGCTCGGTGCAATCCTTGCGGTTGTCGTCATCTATTTCTGGGATCTCTGGCCGTTTCATGGTAAAAGTAAAGCCAGAAGCCGGAGCTATTTTGCCAATCCAAGCGACAACAAGGTATTTGGCGCTGTTCAGAACTTTGTAGACAATTACTGTTATCTGGACAAAATCATCATGTGGTTTAAGATTGTTGTATCATGCCTGCCGGCAGCTGTCATTGGTCTGGCATTCAACGACTGGATCGAGGCACATCTGATGAATTACGTGGTTGTAGCTCTGATGCTGATTATCTATGGTGTGTTATTCATCGTTATTGAAAATTACAACAAGACGAGAACTCCGTCTGCAACGAAAATCAAAGAAATTACCTGGAAAAATGCACTGTATATCGGTGTTTTCCAGCTCCTTTCCATCGTACCGGGAACTTCCCGTTCGGGGGCAACCATCATCGGCGGTATCCTGCTGGGATGCTCGAGAGAGCTCGCATCGGAGTACACGTTTTTCCTTGCCGTTCCGGTTATGTTCGGCGCGAGCCTTTTAAAACTGGTAAAACACGGCTTTGCCTTTACCGGTGTTGAGGTGGCGATCATGATCGTCGGCATGCTGGTGGCATTTGCGGTATCGATTTTTGCCATCAAATTCCTGATGCAGTACATCAAGAAGCACGATTTCAAAGCCTTCGGCTGGTACCGTATCGTACTCGGTGTGATTGTGCTGCTGTATTTCGTAATCAAAACCGTAATTTTGAAAGCATAAAATCGAACAATTCCGAAAATTTACCGGGAAAAATAGAAGAAGAAGTATCGTAAAATGAAAAAAATTGTGCGATACTTCTTTTTTTACGCGAAAATTACAAAAAACCCTGTAAAAAGTAACCAAAAGCTGATATAATAAAACATAACAGGGGCACAGACGATACAGTTCACCCGCGCCATTCGCAAAACTGCGCTTTCAGCGCTTTCCGCTGCTGCGCAGCTCCTTTTGCTCATTTCTCGGCGCTCCCTTCGTGTGTTCTTGCAAACAAATTTTCATGCAAGCATGAAATTTGCCCGCCAGAACACACGAGTGAACTGTAAATTAAAAAAAATACCGAAAATTTGCCATATTTTTATTGACTAAAGATATTCTTATGGTAAAATAAATGTGTGCGCCCGAGAATATCTTTCTTTTCGGTGCAATCAGTATAGGGTGAACGTATCATCCAGGGCAATCTGGAAATACTTTACTATAACCTATCAAAATTACAAGTAGGAGGAAAAGTAACAATGGCAAAATGGGTTTACATGTTCACTGAAGGTAATGCAGACATGCGTAACCTTCTCGGTGGAAAAGGCGCAAACCTGGCTGAGATGACAAACCTGGGACTTCCTGTACCACAGGGATTCACGGTAACAACCGAGGCTTGTACACAGTACTATGAGGATGGCAGACAGATCAACGACGAGATCATGGGTCAGATCATGGAAGCAATCGATAAAATGGAAGGAATCACAGGAAAGAAATTCGGAGACGCTAAGAATCCGCTGCTCGTTTCTGTACGTTCCGGAGCAAGAGCTTCCATGCCAGGTATGATGGATACCATCCTGAACCTTGGTCTGAACGAAGAGGTTGTTGAAACTCTGTCACAGGCTTCCGGCAACCCACGTTGGGCTTGGGACTGCTACAGAAGATTCATTCAGATGTTCTCTGACGTAGTTATGGAAGTTGGTAAAAAATACTTCGAAGAGCTGATCGACAAGATGAAAGAGGAGAAAGGCGTAAAACAGGACGTAGATCTTGACGCAGATGACCTCAAAAAACTGGCTGAGCAGTTCAAAGCTGAGTACAAAGCTAAAATCGGTGAGGATTTCCCGACCGATCCTAAGGTACAGCTGATGGAGGCTGTAAAAGCCGTATTCCGTTCCTGGGACAACCCGAGAGCAAACGTTTATCGTCGTGACAACGACATCCCGTATTCCTGGGGTACCGCTGTTAACGTACAGATGATGGCATTCGGAAACATGGGAGATGACTGTGGTACAGGTGTTGCCTTCACCCGTGATCCTGCTACAGGAGAGAACGGACTGTTCGGTGAGTTCCTTACCAACGCACAGGGCGAGGACGTAGTTGCCGGTGTTCGTACACCTATGCACATTTCTGAGATGGAAGAGAAATTCCCGGAAGCTTTCAAACAGTTCAAAGAAGTTTGCAAAACTCTGGAAACACACTACAGAGATATGCAGGACATGGAGTTCACTGTAGAGCACGGTAAACTGTACATGCTGCAGACACGTAATGGTAAGAGAACAGCAAAAGCTGCTCTGAAAATCGCTTGCGACCTTGTAGATGAGGGAATGAGAACAGAGGAAGAGGCAGTTGCAATGATCGATCCTCGTAATCTTGACTCTCTGCTTCATCCGCAGTTCGATGCAAAAGCACTGAAAGAGGCTACTCCAATGGCAAAAGCACTGGGAGCATCTCCGGGAGCTGCTTGCGGTAAAATCGTCTTCACAGCAGATGATGCTGTTGAGTGGGCTGAAAGAGGAGAAAAAGTTGTTCTGGTTCGTCTTGAGACATCCCCAGAAGATATCACAGGTATGAAATCTGCACAGGGTATCCTGACTGTTCGTGGTGGTATGACCTCTCACGCAGCTGTAGTTGCCCGTGGTATGGGAACCTGCTGCGTATCCGGCTGCGGTGATATCGTAATGGACGAGGCAAACAAGAAATTTACACTGGCTGGAAAAGAGTACCACGAGGGAGACTGCATCTCTCTGGATGGTTCTACAGGATGCATCTATGACGGACTGATCCCGACCGTAGACGCTACCATCGCTGGTGAGTTCGGAAGAATCATGGGCTGGGCAGACAAATACAGAACCATGAAAGTTCGTACAAACGCTGATACTCCGGCTGACGCTAAAAAAGCTCGTGAGCTTGGAGCAGAAGGTATTGGTCTTTGCCGTACAGAGCATATGTTCTTCGAAGGCAACAGAATCGATGCATTCCGTGAGATGATCTGCGCTGAGACCGTAGAAGAGAGAGAAGCAGCACTTGCTAAGATCCTTCCGGAGCAGCAGGGAGACTTCGAGAAGCTGTATGAAGCTCTGGAAGGCAACCCGGTTACCATCCGTTTCCTGGATCCGCCGCTTCATGAGTTCGTTCCGACTGAGGAAGAGGACATCAAGAAACTGGCTGACGCTCAGGGCAAAACTGTTGAGCAGATTAAAGCAATCATCGCTAGTCTGCACGAGTTCAACCCGATGATGGGTCATCGTGGATGCCGTCTTGCTGTAACTTATCCGGAAATCGCTAAGATGCAGACAAGCGCAGTTATCCGCGCAGCTATCAACGTGAAGAAAGCTCATCCGGATTGGAATGTAAAACCGGAAATCATGATCCCGCTTGTTGGCGATATCAAAGAGCTGAAATACGTTAAGAAATTCGTAGTAGAGACCGCTGACGCTGAAATCGCAGCAGCAGGCAGCGACCTTGAATACGAAGTTGGTACCATGATCGAGATCCCGAGAGCAGCTCTGACTGCAGATGAGATCGCAAAAGAGGCAGACTTCTTCTGCTTCGGAACCAACGACCTTACTCAGATGACTTACGGATTCTCCCGTGACGATGCTGGTAAATTCCTGAACGCTTACTATGACGCTAAGATCTTCGAGAACGATCCATTCGCAAAACTCGATCAGGACGGCGTTGGCAAGCTGATGAAGATGGCTATCGATCTTGGAAGACCGGTTAACTCTTCTCTGCACGTAGGTATCTGCGGTGAGCACGGTGGAGATCCGAGCTCCGTAGAGTTCTGCAACAAACTGGGTCTGGACTATGTTTCCTGCTCACCGTTCCGTGTGCCGATCGCCCGTCTGGCAGCAGCTCAGGCAGCTATCGCTCAGAAGAACGCTTAATTTAAGCAGAATCTGTCCGAATCAGGATTTTCATGCAGTAGCATGATTTGTGTTCAAACGTAAGGAGACCCCGGCGGTCTGTAGAAATACAGGCGCCGGGGTCTTTTTTATCAATCGTTTAAAATCAAAGTGGGAGGGAAAACGGATGCAGAATGAAACAGCCAAAGAAAACCTGCTGCGGCAGATCCGGGAATACCGTCCGTACAATGAGCAGGAAGAGCGGGATCGGGCGATTCTGCTGAAATGGATGGAGAGCGGATGCGATATTTTGACGCGGGAAAATGAGACCGCACATCTGACTGCCTCCGCCTGGGTCGTAAGCCCGGATCGGAAGCAGGTGCTGATGGCGTATCACAATATTTACCATTCCTGGGCATGGCTCGGCGGCCACGCGGACGGAGATGCGGATCTTTGCAGCGTGGCGGTAAGAGAAGTGAAGGAGGAATCCGGGATTGAAGAGGTGAAGCTCTTATCGGATCAGCCATTCTCGCTCGAAATCCTGTCGGTGGACGGCCATGTGAAGCGCGGAAAGTACGTGACGGCACATCTCCATCTGAATGTGACATATCTCATGGAAGCAGACCCGGTACAGGAAATCCGCTGCAAGCCGGATGAAAACAGCGCAGTCGGCTGGATTCCGGTGGAGCAGATCGCAGAAAAATCGACAGAGCCATGGTTTGTGGAGCGTGTGTATGGCAAGCTGTGTGAGAAAGTGAAAAGAGATTTCTGTGAAGTGTAATATGCAATCCGCGTATGAACTGCCATTTAGAATAAGCATTAGACAAATGAGCTGTTAGATGTCTAAAATAGAGACAGAAAGAAAAATGGCAGGAGGGGTTTTATGTTTACAAATCAGGATTTGAAAAAGCTGATTATTCCGCTTTTCCTAGAGCAGCTTCTGGTGGCTCTGGTCGGAATTGCGGACGTGTTTGTTATCGGATTTGTCGGAGAGGCGGCGGTTTCCGGTGTGTCACTGGTCAATGCGTTTAATATGATCTTTATCAACCTGTTCACAGCGCTGGCATCCGGCGGTGCGGTGGTCATCAGCCAGTATATCGGAAAGAAGGACAAGGAGCAGGCGGGAGCGGCAGCTTCCCAGCTTCTGACGGCATCGGTATTGCTGTCGGTTGTTATTTCTGTAGTGGTACTGGTTGCCAACGAACAGCTGATGCGTTTGATGTTCGGCAAGGTTGAGGATGATGTCATGGCGGCATGCGTGACGTATCTGCGTATCTCGGCATATTCCTATCCGGCAATGGCGATTTACAATGCGGGAGCGGCTTTGTACCGCAGTTTTGGAAAAACCAGCACGACGATGTACCTTTCGATTGCATCGAATGTGATCAACGTAGTCGGAAACTGTATCGGCGTCTTTGCTTTGCATGCAGGTGTGCCTGGCGTTGCGGTTCCGTCGCTGATTGCGCGTATCTTTTCCGCAGCTGTTATCACGGTTCTCTGCTTCTCAAAGCGAAATCCGGTGCAGTATCTGAAAGAGTGGATTTTTAAAGTAGACTTGAGCTTCCAGAAAACGATCCTCAGTATCGCAGTTCCGAACGGTATCGAGAGCGGTATTTTCCAGCTCGTCAAAGTAGCACTTTCCAGTGTGGTAGCACTGTTTGGTACCTACCAGATTGCCGCAAACGGCATTGCCCAGAGTATATGGTCCATGGCGGCACTCACAAGCAGTGCACTTTCCCCAGTATTCATCACCGTCATCGGACAGTGCATGGGCGCGGGAGATACTGATCAGGCGGAGTATTATTTCCGCAAGCTGATAAAAATCACACTGATCATTGGAGTGGCATGGAATGCGCTTGTCTTTGCAGTCACACCGTTTGTCCTTTCCTTCTATGCGGTGTCCGAGGAGACGAAGCGGCTGACACTCTGGCTGGTACTGCTGCATAATATTTTCAACGGTATTGCACTCTGCTACGCCGGACCGCTTGGAAGCGGCCTTCGTGCGACAGGAGATGTAAAATTCACAATGGGAATTTCCCTCTTCACGACCATCGGCGTCCGCCTGATTTTCTCTGTGATTTTTGCAATCTGGATGAACATGGGCGTTATGGGAATCGCTCTTGCGATGTGCCTCGACTGGTCCGTGCGCGGCATCATCTTCTGGTGGAGATTCAAACAGGGCAAGTGGAAAACGTTTCAGGTTATCCGTGAGTGAAAAAACGATCCTCTTTTTCTGATGACAGAAAAGTTGTTGGGAAAAGGGGATTTTTGGGGTAAAAGGGATTATTTCGGCGCGTTGAAAATCATGCCGGGGTATGGTAAAATGGACTCCGAAAAACAGCAAAAGGAGGACGTGACAGAAGATGAATGATATGAAGCGTCTGCTCTCGTATGCAGGTCCCTACAAGCGGGATATGATTTTCGGAGCAGTGCTGGTATTGGTAGAAACGTGTTTTGAACTTTTTATTCCGATTCTGATTTCCAATCTGATTGACATCGGCGTTGCGAACGGCGATATCCCTTACATTTACCGCAAGGGAATCCAGATGGGAATCTGCGCGCTCTGTGCGCTTGTGACCGGAATTTTATACGCGCACTTTGCGGCGCGGGCGACGTACGGCTGGGGAGCTGAGATCCGGAAGGCGGAGTATGAGAAAATGCAGCAGTATGCATTTTCCAACCTCGACCACTTTGCGGTATCATCCCTGATCACCCGTATGACGACGGATGTTACCGTCATCCAGAATATGGTAAGCGCCGGCTTCCGCCCGATCACGCGCGGACCGTCGCTTCTGATTATGGGAATCGGCCTTTCATTCTATATGAATCCGCGGCTGGCATTTGTATTCCTTGTATGTACCCCGCTTCTTGGCTTTATTCTCTCCCTGATTGTGCGGAGAGTTGCCCCGATGTACACAAAACTGCAGTCCATGGTGGACCGCCTGAACAACGTTGTCCAGGAGGGGCTGACCGCGATCCGTGCCGTCAAAGCTTTCGTGCGGGATGAGTACGAGGAAGACAAATTCAACGAGGTCAACACCGACCTGACCGCAGCGAGCGAGCAGACGTTCCACTACGCCGTGCTGAATCTGCCGGCATTTCAGAGCGTCATGTATACCGCGATCGTGCTGATTCTGTGGTTCGGCGGAAATATGATTCTGAAAAAACAGCTTGCCGTCGGAAACCTGACCGGATTTCTAAGCTACGTCATGCAGGTCATGAACTCGATGATGATGATTGCAAACGTCTTCCTGCTTCTGACCCGTTCCATGGCGAGCGCACACCGGATTGTCGAGGTGCTCGATGAGAAAATCGTGCTCACCTCGCCGGAAAATGGTGTAACAGAAGTGACAGAGGGCAGCGTGGAGTTTGACAACGTATCGTTTAAATACAAAGAAGAAGCAAAAGAGTACGCACTCTCCGATGTTACGCTGAAGATCAAAGCTGGTCAGACGGTAGGAATCCTCGGAGGAACAGGTTCTTCGAAAACGACGCTGGTGCAGCTCATTCCGCGTCTGTATGATACCAGCCGCGGCACCGTCCGCGTCGGCGGAAAGGATGTGCGCGCGTACGATCTTGCCGCTCTCCGCGATGCAGTCAATATCATTCTGCAGAAAAACGTGCTGTTCTCCGGAACCGTGCGTGAAAACCTGAAATGGGGCAATGTGGATGCATCCGATGAGGAGATCTGGGAAGCATGCCGCGCGGCGTGTGCGGATGAATTTTTGAACCGCATGCCGGACGGCCTCGACACCGTGCTCGAGCAGGGCGCAAGCAACCTCTCCGGAGGCCAGAAGCAGCGTCTCTGCATCGCGCGTGCGCTGATCGGAAAGGCAAAAATCCTGATCTTCGATGATTCGACAAGTGCGGTCGACACGGCAACGGAGAAAAAGATCCGCGAGGCACTGGCGGCGCGGAAGAATGTCACAAAAATTATCATTGCGCAGAGAGTAACATCCGTCATGAATACGGATCAGATCATCATTCTTGATGACGGAAAAGTACACCGGATCGGCACGCACGCTGAACTGCTGGCGGATGACCCGATTTATCAGGAAATTTACGCCTCACAGATGAAAGGAGGAGACGAAAATGGCAGCGAGAGCTTATAGCGGAAAGAAATCAAAGAACCTGAAACACACGCTGCGCGTCTTCCTGTCTTATCTGGGACGGCACAAAAAAATGCTCGCAGTCGTAGCGGTACTGGTAACAATCAGCGCGGGAGCCAACCTCTTTGGAACGTATATGATCCGCCCGGTTGTCAACGGACTGGCGGACGGAGATGTGCACACACTGTTGCGCGGCGTGCTGATTACGGCACTCATTTTCGGGTGCGGCGCACTCGCAGCATACGGCTACACGCAGACCATGGTAAAAGCAGCACAGCAGGTTGTATTTGATATCCGCCGCGATCTGTTCGAACACGTCCAGACACTGCCGCTGCAGTTCTTCGACAGCAGACGCCACGGCGATATCATGAGTCTTTTCACGAACGATATCGACACGATGGCAGATGCCCTGAACAACAGTTTTGCGATGGTTATCCAGAGCTTCATCCAGATTGTGGGAACACTGACCTTGCTGTATATCCTAAACTGGCGGCTCTCGCTGATTGTAACGGTGTGCTACGGTATCATGTTCTGGTATATCAAGTTCAGCGGAAAGCGCAGCAAGGGTTATTATACGAAGCAGCAGAACAGCCTCGGAGAACTGAACGGCTATATTGAGGAGCTGATCACCGGACAGAAAGTCGTCAAGGTGTTCCACCACGAAGAAGAGAGCTTTACGGAATTCTGCAAAAAGAATGAGGAGCTCCGGAAAGCGGGAACCGGCGCGCAGGGGTATGCGGCGACGATGGTTCCTGTCGTTGTCAGCATTTCGTATGTCAATTATGCGATTGTGGCAGTGCTCGGCGGCCTTCTCGCCCTGCACGGAAAAGCCGATATCGGAAGCCTGGCAAGCTACCTTGTCTTTGTCCGCCAGGCGGCGCTTCCGATCAACCAGTTCACCCAGCAGAGCAACTTCCTTCTCTCAGCGCTCGCCGGTGCGGAGCGTGTCTTCGACGTGATGAGCCTGGAGCCGGAAATCGATGAGGGAAAAGTGGAACTGGTCAACGTAAAAGAAGAGAACGGCGCACTTGCCGTCTGCGAAGAGACAACAGGCCGCTGGGCATGGAAGCGCCCGGACGGAACGATGACGGAATTAAAGGGCGATGTGCGTTTTGAAAACGTGGATTTCGGCTACACGGCAGACCGTCTGATCTTAAAGAACATCAGCCTGTATGCCAAACCAGGCCAGAAAATTGCTTTTGTCGGTTCCACAGGAGCCGGAAAAACGACGATCACGAACCTGATCAACCGTTTCTACGACGTCCAGGGCGGCGCGGTTGTCTACGACGGCATTGACGTAAAAGATATCGAAAAAGACGCTCTGCGCCACTCCCTCGGTATCGTTCTGCAGGATACCCATCTGTTCACGGGAACCGTAGCAGAAAACATCCGTTTTGGAAAACTCGATGCCACGCAGGAAGAAATTGAACATGCGGCCAAAATTGCGAATGCGGATTCCTTCATCCGCCGTCTGCCGAACGGCTACGACACGATGCTGACCTCCGACGGAGCCAACCTCTCCCAGGGCCAGCGCCAGCTTCTCGCGATTGCCCGTGCCGCCGTTGCCGATCCGCCGGTGCTGATTCTTGACGAGGCAACATCTTCCGTTGACACCAGAACCGAGGCGCTGATCGAAAAAGGAATGGACCAGCTCATGGAGGGCAGAACCGTATTTGTCATCGCCCACCGCTTAAGCACCGTGCGAAACGCCAATGCGATCATGGTGCTGGAGCGGGGAAATATCGTAGAGCGCGGCGACCACGATGCACTTCTGGCACAGAAAGGAAAATATTATCAGCTCTATCATGGAATGTTTGAGCTGAGTTAAAAAGAAAGGAGTAAAGAGTATGAGAAAATATAACCGTATTTTTCTGATCGTCCTGGATTCTCTCGGAATCGGGGCGATGGCGGATTCGGAGAAGTTTGGGGATGTCGGTGTCAATACCTTCGGCCACATCTGGGAGAGTCAGGGAGGCCTTGAAATCCCGAACCTGCGCCGCCTCGGCATGGGAAATCTCTGCGGTGTGACAGAGGATGAGGCAAAGGGTTACGCCAGAAGACTGAACGAGGCGAGCAACGGAAAAGACACCATGACCGGCCACTGGGAGATGATGGGAATTTACACGACAAAGCCGTTCGTTACGTTCACCGACCACGGATTTCCGAAAGAACTGATCGACGAGCTGGAAAAACGAACCGGCAGAAAGATCATCGGCAATAAGGCGGCGAGCGGAACGGAGATCCTCGATGAGCTGGCAGAGCGCGAGATCGAAAACGGAGAACTGATTGTCTATACCTCGGCGGATTCCGTACTGCAGATCTGCGGCAACGAGGAGACGATGGGACTGGAGACGCTGTATCATTACTGCGAGATTGCCCGTGAGCTGACCATGAAAGACGAGTGGAAAGTCGGCCGTGTCATTGCAAGACCGTACGTCGGAAAGAAAAAAGGAGAGTTCGTCCGCACCGCAAACCGTCACGACTATGCTGTCAAACCGACGGGAAAAACCGTGCTCAACGCGATGCAGGAGGCAGGATATGATGTCATCAGCATCGGAAAAATCAACGATATTTTCTGCGACGAGGGCATCACGGAGAGTCTGAAATCCAAGAGCAGCGTCCACGGCATGGAGCAGACGATTGAGACGGCAGGAAAAGATTTTACCGGACTGTGCTTTGTCAACCTCGTCGATTTCGATGCACTCTGGGGCCACAGAAGAAACCCGGAAGGCTACGGAAAAGAGATTGAAAAATTCGATGTGAACCTTGGAAAGCTGCTGGAGCAGTTAAAAGACGACGATCTGCTCCTGATCACGGCAGACCACGGCAACGACCCGACTTATACCGGAACGGACCACACCAGAGAACAGGTGCCGCTCCTTGCGTACTCACCGTCTATGAAGGAGAGCGGCCTTCAGGAGACGAAGGACACCTTCGCTGTGATCGGCGCATCCGTTGCAGAGAACTTCGGCGTAAAAATGCCGGAGGGAACGATCGGAACATCGATCCTGGAATCGTGGAAATAAGGAAGCGATGGCGTTTTCAGCTGAGGCGGTAAGAACCTTTCGAAAGTTTCACAAGCTGTCCTTCTTCGAGCAGCTTCTTTAAAACTCGCTGGAGCTGGCGGCGGCTGCAGTGGAGCTGCATGGCCATCTTTTCCACGCCGGAAAACGTCTGATCCGGACAGCGCTCTGAGAGATAAGAGAGGAAGGATTCCTCGAGCGTGGAAAAATTCGACTGGGAGCTGGAATAAAGCATCAGCTTTTCGGTGACAGAGTTTAAAAGATATCGTAAAAAGCGGTTGTCGTTCAGCAGAAGCTCTTTCGTGGAAGCGAGCGGCAGAACAATACAAAGCGCGGTGGTGCGTGCCTCGATCTGGTGCGTATCATCGCGTTTTCCGCAGAATTCCATATCGCCGATGCAGGTAAAGCCGTCGAGATAGCCGATCGGGTAGCTCGTGCCGTCGGCGCGGTTGGCGCTGATCTCGATGGAACCGTCCACGAGGAACGAGAGGTATTCCTCCGGATTCAGCGTGTCGAGCCGTTCGCCCTTTTCAAACTGATACAGAGAAAATGCGAGATCCGGGGTATCGAAAAGAGATGGGATCTCATGTTTCTGAAGATAAAAGTCCAGCAGAGCCGGATCAAAAATTCGTTTCATAGGAAAATCCTTTCACAGAAAAATTTTTTGGAAAACTTTTTCTTTATTGTGACATATGACACAAGAAAAAGCAAGAAAGTCTGCTAGGATAAACCAGAATGAAAAAGGTTACAGTTTGCTGGGTACCAGTGAACTGTAACCGAAAAAGAGGAAAGGGGAGTTTTCAAAATGGAAAACGAATTATTTGAGAAAACAAAAGTGTCCAAAGCATATATGACGCTCGCACTTCCGGTCGTGCTCGGCATGGTCGTGTCGCTGATCTATAATATGGTAGATACTTTTTTCATCGCGCGGACCGGAAACACGGCACTGATTGCCGGCGTATCGCTCGGCACACCGATTTTCACGCTGATGATTGCACTCGGTGACATCTTCGGCGTCGGCGGCAGTTCCGTCATTTCGCGCCTCTTCGGTAAAAAAGAGTACGAGGACGGAAGACGGATCAGCGTATTCTGCTTTTACGCAGCGATTGCTGTCGGCATTGCGGTCAGCATCATCCTGCTTGCCGCCAAACAGCCGATCCTTGGCCTGCTTGGCTGTGATGAGACGACGTGGCAGTATGCGGGGGACTATTACCAGTGGATTGCACTCGGCGCACCGTTTATCATCCTGCAGCTGACGCCGAACAATCTTCTTCGGACCGAGGGCTTCGCAAAAGCCTCGATGATCGGAACAATGCTGGGAGCCGTCGTCAACATCATTCTTGACCCGATCTTTATTTACACGCTCGGCATGGGAGCAGCCGGAGCAGCGATTGCAACGGTGATCGGCAACATCTGCGGTGATATTTTCTATGTTATCTTTATGATAAAGAAATGCCGCTATCTCTCCGTCGATTTCCGAAAACTGAAAATGACCGGAGCAGAGGTGCTCGCCGTTCTTGCCATCGGCATTCCGGCATCCGTCACAAACTTCATGCAGAGCATCGGCGTGACGCTGACGAACCGATTTTTGCAGCCGTATGGAACGGACAAAGTTGCAGCGATGGGAATTGCTTTGAAAATTATTATGATTTCTGTTCTTGTGATGGTCGGCTTCGCTTTTGGCGGACAGCCGCTGGTCGGATACAATTATGGAGCGAAAAATAAAAAACGTCTCAGTGAGACGATCCGCTTTGCCTTCCTCCTGGAAGTGCTGACCGGTGCCGGAATGGCGGTTGTGCTCGGTGCGGCGGCTCCGCTTCTCGTGGGACTGTTCTTAAAAGAGGCGGATGTCATTGCAGCGGCCCAGCAGATCCTCCGCGTCCAGCTCATTGGTATGCCGTTTGTTGGTATCGTACTCGCATCGACCTGTATTTTCCAGGCGATCGGAAACGGGGCAGGAGCAATGATTCTTTCAGCAGGACGTCAGGGCGTGATTTTTGCCATTGTAATTTTCTGCGCTTCAAAACTTGCCGGTTTTTCCGGTGTTATTGCCTCCCAGCCGGTTTCTGATTTTCTGACCGCATCGGTGGCTGTGATGATTCTGCTTCAGTGGAAAAAGAAAGAATTTGCAAAATAAGAAAGAACAGCAAAGCGGCTGCGGCACAGCGTTCCGGAACGGGAACCTGCCGCAGCCGCTTTTGGCGTGCGCAAAAAAACAGAATTCCTGCACAGGCGGCCGCCATGTCAAAAACACGTAAAAGTGATGAAAAAACGTCTCTTAATTCGGCAGTATTACGGGATTGCATTCTGAGAAAACAAGATATAAAATGGCATGAGATTCGACAAAAAGGGGAAGCAAAAACATACGACAATAGGGAGGACATCACATGGCAACAAAGAAAAGTGCAGTAAAAGATCTGACAAACGGCAGCCCGGTAAAACTGATTCTGGGGTTTGCACTGCCGCTGCTGCTCGGCATGCTGTTCCAGCAGTTTTACAGCATGGTCGATACGATTATTGTAGGAAAATTCTTAGGCGCGAAAGCGCTCGCGGCTGTTGGAAGCACAGGTTCGATCAACTTTATGATCGTGGGATTCTGTATGGGAGTCTGCAGCGGATTTGCAATTCCGGTTGCGCAGATGTTCGGGGCAGGAGACCGGAAAGCGCTGTGCCGGTATGTAGGAAATGGAGCCGTCCTGGCCGGTATTCTTTCCGTGGTGATGACCGTTCTTGTCTGCATCTGGTGCCGCGACATTCTGATTCTGATGAAAACCCCGTCCGATATTCTGGACGGTGCATACGCTTACATCTTTGTTATTTTCCTCGGAATTCCGCTTATGGTGCTCTATAACCAGACATCAGCAATCATGCGGAGCCTCGGCGACAGCCGCTCCCCACTGATTTTCCTCGGTATCTCTTCAATACTGAATATCGTGCTAGATCTTGCGCTGGTCCGCCCGATGGGAGTAGCGGGAACCGCGTGGGCGACGATTATCGCGCAGGGAGTCTCTGGATTCCTGTGTCTCTTTTATATGAAGAAAAAATTCACCATCCTTGCTTTTACGAGAGAGGACTGGAAGCTGCACAAGCATTATGTGCTTAATCTGTGCAATATGGGAATCCCGATGGGACTGCAGTATTCAATCACCGCGATCGGAAGTGTTATTTTGCAGACCGCTGTCAACGGCCTTGGTTCCACGGCGGTTGCATCTGTTACGGCTGCCGGTAAAATTTCCATGTTCTGCTGCTGCCCGTTCGACGCGCTCGGCTCCACTATGGCGACGTATGCCGGACAGAACGTCGGTGCGAAGAAGATGGATCGTGTCAACACCGGTATTTTGACAAGTTCCATTATTGGAAGCGTGTATTCCGTGGTCATTTTAGGAGTCATGTTTCTGTGGTCCCGCCAGATTTCGCTTCTCTTTGTAGATGCATCTGAGACGGTCATCCTCGACCAGGCGCGTCAGATGCTGCTGATCAACATGGTATTTTACATTCCGCTGACCCTTGTCAATGTCGTACGCTTTACCGTGCAGGGCATGGGCTTCAGCAAATTTGCAATCCTTGCCGGCGTCTGCGAGATGATCGGCCGTTCGGTGGTAGCCTTTTTCCTGGTTCCGTATTTTGGTTACACCGCAGTCTGCTTCGCAAGCCCGGTGGCATGGATTCTCGCCGATCTGTTTCTCGTTCCGGCGTACCTGTACTGCGCAAAAACGCTTCGTTCTCTTTTTGAGAAAAATGCGCAGATGATGTAAGCCGTGCCGCAAGATGGACAAGCTGTTTCAATTCTGGTATAATGGAGCCTGGATTTTAGGAAAGCTGAAAAAGAATCCCATAGAAGAGAGGAAGATATCCTATGAAACAGTCGGTATTAGAATATAAGAAACTTCTGGAGCAGGAAGACCTTCTGGTGGAATTTGCAGAGCCGGAAGGAAAAGAAGGAGAGGACAGACCCGTTACCCTCGTAACGTATTTTTCGGGCGGAGCGGATCAGGGAACGCTGTTTCTCTGCAAAGGAGCTGCATTCAAAGAGGCATACTTAAAAGACGCCGTAAACCGCGGTGCTGTTGCCTATGTAAGTGAAAAAAAATACGAAGCGGGAAAAGAAATTCCGGCGCTCATCGTCAACGATGCCAGAAAAGCACAGTTTGTGCTGGGTGAGGCGTTTTACGATTATCCGGCAAAGTCGCTGCATGTCACGGCGCTGACCGGAACAAAAGGAAAGACAACGACAGCCTACTACCTGCAGTCGATGCTCAATGCCTGCCTGAAAAAACAGGGCGGAAACGGATGTGCACTGTTAAGTTCGATTGAATATTACGACGGAAAGACGAGAGAAGCATCAACGCTCACCACGCCGGAATCCCTGGAGCTGTGCCGTCATATGCGCAATGCCGTAGATGCAGGCCTTTCCCATATGGTGATGGAAGTATCCTCCCAGGCGCTCAAATACGAGAGAGTCGGAAACACGCATTTTGATACCGCCATTTTCCTGAACATCTCCAAGGACCACATCAGCCCGACGGAGCACAAGGATTTTGATGATTATTTCCAGTCGAAATTAAAGATCTTCGACCGCTGCACCTGCGCCTGCGTGAACCTGGACAGCGACCATATCGGGGAAATCCTGAAAGCTGCGGCAAAATGTGAGCGCGTCGTTACGTTTGGATCGAAAGAAAATGCTGTAATCCGCGTGAGTGATATCAAGCCGGGCAGAGGAAAATTCTATTTCCATGTGGCAGGACCGGATTTCTCGGAAGATTTTACCCTGCCGGTGCACGGAGCCTTCAATGTGGAGAATGCCGTAGCTGCCATTGCGGCTGCCTGGTCGATGGGAATCCCGGTTTCGCTGATCAAGGAAAGCCTCCTTGGCGTCACCGTTCCGGGAAGGATGGAGACGTATGAGAGCAGCGCGGGCGAGGTCACGGCGATCGTGGATTTCGCGCACAATGGCCTGAGTTTTGAAAAAATGTTTGATACCGTAGCACTCGAATACCCGGGGAGCCGCGTAAGCGTTGTGTTCGGAACCCCGGGCGGAAAAGCATTCAACCGCAGAAAAGATATGGGTGAGATTTCCGGAAAACGGGCGGACCGGATTTTCCTCGTACCGGATGATCCGGGAAACGAAGATCCGCAGGCGATCTGTGAGGAGATCGGCGGGTACATAGCAAAGGAAGGTGCATCCTTCCAGATCCGCATGGACCGCGGAGCAGCAATCCGGGAGGCGATTCTTGGCGCCGTACCGGGAGAGGTTGTTCTGATCCTTGGAAAAGGCGCGGACGTGACGATGCACGTCGGAAACGGAAATGTGCCGTACCGGTCAGATGCCGTCTATGCAAAAGAGGCGCTTGCCGAATATGGAAATGCATTTGCCGAAGCGGCAACGGCTCGTGAAACAGAAGAATAGAAGCAAAAACAGAAAAAACAGAGCAAAAAAGACACGGAACAGAAAAATCCGTGTCTTTTTTGCGTCTGGCGGCAGCAGAAATGAAAATCAGACAGGAAATTTGGCGGATACATCCTACAAAATGTAGAAAAGAAGGACAGAAACTAGCCCGTATGACGAAAAGTTGTTAAAAATATAACGAACGAAAGTTAGACGTGTGAAACTAAACACAGAAAGCAAAAACCCGGGAACCATGCGGAAAAAGACGAATTCTGCGGGATGAAGGACAAAGCTGTAAGTTTTTGGAAAGAATTCTTGTGAAAAAGAACAAAAAATGGTATAATTGTATTGAAATATATCCAGAACACCCCTTCTGGAAGCGTACGGGCTCAGTGAGAAAAAAGATTTCACGAAAATGCTCGAAAAAAACACTTGTTAAATTCTTGTCATAGTGCTATGATAAGGAAAGTGAAAAATTTATCAATCACAAAAACCAACTAGGGGTATTTTAGAAAGGAGTATTTATGAGCAGCAAGATTACCATCATTGGAGCTGGAAGCGTTGGATCTACGATCGCCTATACACTGTCGAACGAAGACATCGCGTCTGAGATTGTTCTCATCGATATTAACAAGAAAAAAGTAGAGGGAGAGGTTATGGATATCGCGCAGGGTACCTGCTTCCGCGATCCGGTCTCCATCATCGCAGGTGAGTATGAGGATGCCAAGGACTCTGATATCGTAATTATTACTTCCGGTATTGCAAGAAAGCCTGGCCAGACCCGTATTGAGCTGACCCAGACCAATGTAAACATCTTAAAATCCATCACACCGGAAATCGTAAAAGCGGCTCCGAATGCCATCTACATCATTGTAAGCAACCCGGTTGATATCATGACCTACGTGTTTACAAAGATCTCCGGACTTCCGGAAAACCAGATCCTTGGTTCTGGTACCATGCTGGATTCCGCGAGACTTCGCTGCGGACTGTCTGAACACCTCAACATTGCCCAGAAAAACATCCACGCTTACGTATTCGGTGAGCACGGCGATACTTCCTTCATTCCGTGGAGCGGCGCTTACGTTTCCGGTGTCAGTCTGGACGAGTACTACGAGACCGTAGAAAAAATGGGCAGGAACGTAACCAAGATCGACAAAGATGCTATGCTGGAGTACGTAAGAACTTCCGGCGGACAGGTTATTGCAAACAAAGGAGCTACTTTCTATGCAGTATCTGTTGCAGTATGCAAACTGGTAGCAACCATTCTTTCTTCTTCCGATTCTGTAGCAACCGTATCTTCCATGATGCACGGTGAGTACGGCATCGAGGATGTATGCTTAAGCACACTGACCCTCGTTGGACCGAAAGGCGTACAGGGCAAGATTCCGATGCGTATGACAAAAGAGGAAGTAGAAAAACTCAAAGCAAGTGCCGACGCATTAAAAGCAGTTATCGCACAGATCGAGCACTAAGAGCGGGCAATAAGCTCAAAACATAAAATTTATGGCAGTGGCAGAAAGTGCGAAAGAGCGGTATCTCCCACTGCCTTAACGTGCGCCTGAAGAAATTTTCCGCCGGGTGTACATAAAAAGAGTACCGGAAACTTTTCCGGTGCCGGACAGAAGATACCGCAGGAAAAATGGAAACCAACAGGAGCAAGTAAGAAAGGAGCAATTCCATGACCTACAGTTATTTTCCGGGCTGTACGCTGAAGAACAAAGCAAAAGATCTGGATCATTATGCCAGAGAGTGCGCAAAAGTTCTGGGATTTGAACTGGAAGAAATTGAAAACTGGCAGTGCTGCGGAGCTGTGTATCCACAGGCATCCGATGAAATCGCCACAAAACTTTCTTCGGTTCGCGCCTTAGCAGACGCCAAAGAAAAAGGACAGGATCTGATCACAGTCTGTTCCGCCTGTCATCACGTGATCAAACGCGTAAACGATGACATGGCGAATGTAGAAGACATTCAGACAAAAGTAAACAACTACATGGCTCTTTCCGAGCCATATCTTGGCGAAACGAAAGTACTTCATTATCTGGAAGTGCTGCGTGACGTCGTTGGATTCGACAAGATCAAAGAAAAAGTGGTAAATCCTTTAAAAGGAAGAAAAATCGGCGCATATTACGGCTGTATGCTGCTTCGTCCGAGCACCACAATGCAGTTTGACGATCCGGAAAATCCGACAATCATTGAAGACTTTATCAAGGCCCTTGGCGCAACACCGGTCGTATATCCGATGAGAAATGAGTGCTGCGGCGGCTACATATCCCTCAAAGAAAAGAAAATGGCATCCAACATGGTAGACCAGATCATGGCATCCGCATCCTACAAAGGAGCAGAAGAACTGATCACTGCATGTCCGCTTTGCATGTACAACCTGCGCAATAACGGAACAAAAGAAGGTCTTCCGGTTACCTACTTTACCGAGCTTCTTGCAGAAGCACTCGGCATCAAAGAGGAGGTGCAGGCATGAAAATTGCAACATCCGATGAAATCCGTGCCATCGCCGGTGTGGATACCAGAAAATGTATGAAATGCGGTAAATGTTCCGCATCCTGTCCTGCTTATAACGAAATGGACATCCGTCCGCATCAGTTTGTATCTTACGTACAGAACGGCGATGTGGAAGCACTGATGAACTCCAAGTCCATCTGGAAATGCCTCTCCTGCTTCGCATGTGTAGAGCGCTGTCCAAGAGACGTAAAACCTGCCAAACTGATCGAGGCAGTTCGTCTTTCCGTGATCCGTCAGAGAGGAGAGAATTATCTTTCTCCGGATGAAATTCCGGCTCTTCTGGATGATGAGACTCCGCAGCAGCTTCTGATGAGTGCATTCCGTAAATATAGAAAGTAAAAAACAACCCATCCACAGAAAGGTGAGAGAAAAGTGCAAAGAATAGGAGTATTTGTCTGCCACTGCGGTACAAATATTGCGGCTACGGTTGATGTCAAAAAAGTTGTTGACGTCATCAGCAAAGAGCCGGGTGTTGTTCATGCAGAGGATTATCAGTATATGTGTTCCGAAACGGGTCAGCAGAAAGTGATCGATGCCATTCAGAACGAGCATCTGACCGGCGTTGTCATCTGTTCCTGCTCTCCGCGTATGCATGAAGGAACGTTCCGCAAAGCAGCAGAAAAAGCGGGCCTGAACCCGTATCAGCTGGAGATTGCAAACATTCGTGAGCAGTGTTCCTGGATTCATAAAGACATGGAAGAGGCTACCGAGAAGGCCGTAATTCTGGCCCGTGCAGCCGTTGCTAAAGTTATGCTGGATACCCCGCTTACCCCGGGCGAGAGCCGCGTTGTAAAACGTGCGCTGGTGATCGGAGGCGGTATCGCAGGTATTCAGACTGCACTGGATATCGCAGATGCAGGCTATGAAGTAGATATCGTAGAGAAGACCCCGAGTATCGGCGGAAGAATGTCACAGCTTGACAAGACATTCCCGACCCTCGACTGTTCTTCCTGTATCCTGACTCCTCGTATGGGAGAGGTAAACGCGCATGAGAAGATCAACATCTATACCTACAGTGAGGTAGAGAGCGTTGGCGGATTCGTCGGTGATTTCAAAGTAGACATCCGTAAGAAAGCAAGATACGTAGATATGGACAAATGTACCGGATGCGGACTCTGTCAGGAGAAATGTCCTTCCAAGAAGAACCTGAGCGAGTTCAACAGAGGCCTGTCCAACCGTACTGCAATCTACACACCGTTCGCACAGGCAGTTCCGAACGTACCGGTTATTGATACTGCAAACTGTATCCACTTCAAAACCGGAAAATGCGGTATCTGCTCCAAAGTCTGTGCAGCAGGTGCAGTAAACTACGACCAGAAAGATGAAGTAATCACCAGAGAGTACGGCGCAATCGTTGTGGCAACTGGTTTCGATACCATCAGTCTGGACAAGTTTGACGAATATTATTACAACCAGAGCAAAGACGTAATTACCTCCCTTGAGATGGAACGTCTGATGAATGCTGCCGGCCCGACAGGCGGTAAAGTAGTACGTCTTTCCAACGGCGAGCATCCGAAGGATATCGTATTTATCCAGTGTGTCGGTTCTCGTGACGTGACCTGCAGAGGAAAGAGCTACTGCTCCAAGATCTGCTGTATGTACACCGCAAAACAGGCTATGCTGGTGCGTGACCATTATCCGGATGTCAATGTACATGTCTTCTACATTGATGTTCGTACCCCGGGTAAAAACTTCGATGAGTTCTATCGCCGTGCGGTAGAAGAGTTTGATGTAGACTACATCAAAGGCCAGGTAGGAAAAGTATCCGAGGCTCCGAACGGACGTCTTCTGGTACAGGGTTCCGACCTGCTTGACAACCGTCAGATCAAAATGGAAGCAGACCTTGTTGTCCTTGCAACTGCCATCGAGCCGAGCAAAGATGCAAGAAAACTGGCTACCATGCTGACCGCAAGTATGGATACCAACGATTTCTTTACTGAGGCACACGCAAAGCTGCGTCCGGTAGAGTCCCCGACCGCAGGTGTCTTCCTCTCCGGCGTATGCCAGGGACCGAAAGATATCCCGGAGACCGTTGCACAGGCAGGAGCTGCTGCTGTCAAAGTAGTCGGACTGCTGGCAAAAGACAAACTGACCACCAACCCGTGTACAGCAGAATCCAATCCGCTGTTCTGTAATGGATGTGCATCCTGTGAAAAAGTCTGCCCATACGGCGCAATTTCCTACGAAGACCGTCAGGTCAACGACCATGGAATCCGTGAAACCAGACATGTGGCAGTCGTTAACGGCGCACTTTGCCATGGATGCGGTGCATGTACCGTTGCATGTCCGTCCGGCGCTATGGACCTGAAAGGATTCTCCAATAGACAAATTCTCGCGGAGGTAGATGCAATATGCCGATAGATAACAACGAAAACAAAGAATTTAAGCCAGTCATCGTGGCATTCTGCTGCAACTGGTGCTCCTACGCAGGAGCAGACCTGGCAGGTTCCAGCCGTCTTTCCTATCCGGCAGACGTAAAGATCATCCGTGTTCCATGTTCCTGCCGTGTCAATCCGCTCTTCATCTTAAGAGCATTCCAGAAGGGCGCTGACGGAGTCATCCTCTGCGGATGCCATCCGGGAGACTGCCATTACAGCACAGGAAACTATTATGCAAGAAGACGTATGACCCTGCTGTTCTCCATGCTGGATTACATGGGCGTTGAGAACGGACGTACCCGTGTGGAATGGGTATCCGCCGCAGAAGGTGTGAAATTCTCCCAGACCATGAACGAGTTCATCGAGCAGGTTACAAGCCTTGGTAAGAATGTCAGATTGGAGGATTTACGATGCAAGAAAAATTAGTATCCCGCGCAAAAGAGCTTCTGTCTGACGGTACCGTAGTCCGTGTTCTTGGCTGGAGAAAAGGTGACACTGATTTCAGTGCAGAGCCTGCATTCTTCGAGACTGCCGAGAGCCTTTCCGAGTTTACCTACGACGGATTCTGCGGCGCAAACCTTAGCAAATACATGATTAAAGCATCGAAAGAAGAAGGAAAAACACTCGTTTTCTTAAAACCGTGTGATACTTACAGCTTTAATCAGTTAATCAAAGAGCATCGTGTGGATCGCGAGAAAACCTATATCGTCGGCATCGGCTGCGATGGAAAACTCGATATCGAAAAGATCCGTGAAGCAGGATGCAAGGGTATTACCGCTGTAACAGAAGACGGCGATACCATCAAAGTGGCAACTGTTTACGGCGACAAAGAGCTCGCAAGAGAGGATGTTATCCTGGAAAGATGCAAAGCCTGCAAGGGCGGAAAACACGTTGCCTACGACGAGCTGGCAGAGAACTGCGACGAAGAGAAACCGGCAAAAGAAGGCCGTTTTGAACTGGTTGAGAAGCTTGAGGCAATGGCTCCGGAAGAGCGTTTCGCATTCTGGCAGAACGAACTGTCCCGCTGTATCCGCTGTAATGCATGCCGTAACGTATGTCCGGCCTGCAGCTGTATCAAATGTGTCTTCGATAATGACCGTTACGATACCGCACAGAAAGCAAATACGACTACATTTGAAGAGCAGATGTTCCACATTATCCGTGCATTCCACGTTGCCGGACGCTGCACCGACTGTGGCGAGTGTTCCCGTGTATGTCCGCAGCACATTCCGCTGCACCTGCTGAACCGTAAATTCATCAAAGATATCGACGAGTTCTACGGAGAGTATCAGGCAGGCGCCGATACCGACAGCCGTGCACCGCTCACCAACTTCACACAGGAAGATGTAGAGCCAAGTATCGTTAAGGAAAGGGGTTAAGGGATGTATCAGATTAGCAGAGAAAAAATGCCGGAGCTCCTTGCCGCTGTTGCAAAGGAGATGGATCTTTTCCTTCCGGTACAAAACAATGGAATTACCAATTTCGGTTTCTGGACCGAGGACGCAGACGTGGATCTCGATACCTTAAAAACCGTAAAATCCCCGAAAGATGCCTTTTTCCCGCAGAGTGAAATTCTTTACTCCTGCTATCAGAAGGCAAATAAAACCAGCATTGAACCGGCTGCATTAAAAGACGCACCGTTTGCTATCTTCGGCGTTCGTCCGTGCGATGTCAGAGCGTTCGATGTTCTGGACCGCGTTTTCTTAAGCGAGCCTGCAGACGTTTACTATGCAGCAAGAAGAGAGCACGGCATCGTTGTTTCCCTGGCTTGTCATGAGCCGGAAGACAGCTGCTTCTGTAAAACCTTCGGCATCGATGCTGCAGAACCGGCAGCAGATGTTGCTATGTGGCAGGTAGCTGACGGTTATGCATGGGAAGCAAAAACCGAAAAAGGCCAGAAACTGACCGAGCTTGTAAAAGCTTACCTGACCGAGCAGGATCTTACCAAAGAAGTAGAGGCTGAGAAAGAAGCAATCCGTACCCTGATCGACAAGATGCCAAACAGCAACCTTTCCCTCGAGGGATGGGGCGTTGGCAAGACAAAAGAACGTTTTGACGATCCGAAGTGGAAAGAACTTTCCGATGCCTGCTTAGGCTGCGGAACCTGTACGTTCTCCTGCCCGACCTGCCAGTGCTACGATATCAAAGACTTTAACACCGGAAACGGTGTACAGCGTTACCGCTGCTGGGATTCCTGCATGTACTCTGATTTCACCATGATGGCAGCAGGAAACAACCGTACCACACAGCTGCAGCGTTTCCGTCAGCGTTTCATGCACAAACTGGTATACTTCCCGGACAACAACGACGGAATGTATTCCTGCGTCGGATGTGGACGCTGCGTAGAGAAATGCCCGCAGTCGCTGAACATTGTCAAAGTAATCAAACGCATGGGAGGTACCAAGTAAATGTGCAATTGTAGTTGTGGAAGCGAAGAAAAGAAAAACGCTTTGCTGCCGCAGGTCGGTATCATCACAGATATCCGCCGCGAAACACCGGACGTAAAAACATTCCGTATCGTTCGTCCGGACGGCACCAAGCTGTTTGAACATATGCCTGGCCAGTGCGCAATGCTCTGTGTACCGGGTGTCGGAGAGGCACTGTTTTCCATTACCTCTTCCCCGACAAACAAAGAGTACCAGGAGTTCTCCATCAAGGAGTGCGGTACTTTAACGAATTATCTTCACAACATGTCCGTAGGAGATGAAATCCTGGTTCGTGGACCGTATGGAAATCATTTCCCGGTAGAAACCGTATTAAAAGGACAGGATCTGCTGTTCATCGCCGGTGGTATCGGACTTGCTCCGCTGCGTTCCGTGATCAATTACGTACTGGACAACCGTGACAACTATGGTACCGTAGATATCGTTTACGGTTCCCGTTCCAAAGACGATCTGGTACAGTTAAAAGAGATCCAGGAAGTATGGGCGAAAGCAAAAGATGTCAACGTACACCTGACGATCGACCGCGAGCAGGAAGGATGGGACGGCCATGTAGGATTCGTTCCGAATTATGTAAAAGAACTGAACATGTCTGTTGACAAAACAGCTCTGATCTGCGGACCGCCGATCATGATCAAATTTGTTCTTCAGGGACTTCAGGAGCTGGGCTATGAGAAAACACAGGTTTACACCACTTTGGAGCTTCGTATGAAATGCGGTATCGGAAAATGCGGCCGCTGCAACATCGGAGACAAATACGTCTGCAAAGACGGCCCGGTTTTCCGCTGCGACGAGATTGACGAATTACCGAACGAATATTAAACGGAGGTTGAAGAAAATGCAGGAAATGGTAAATATTTACGTTTACGGCAAAAAGTATTCCGTACCTGGCGATCTGACCATCATGACCGCTATGGAGTACGCCGGATATCAGTTAAAACGCGGATGCGGATGCCGTCACGGATTCTGCGGTGCATGTGCGACCATCTACAGAATCAAAGGAAAAAATGAACTGAAAACCTGTCTGGCATGTCAGACACAGGTAGAAGACGGCATGTATATCGCAAGCCTTCCGTTCTATCCGATCGACAAGAGAACATACGATATCGAAGAGATCAGCGCAGAGCAGAGAGTCATGATGGATCTGTATCCGGAAATCTACAGCTGCGTTGGATGTAATGCATGTACCAAAGGATGTCCGCAGAGCCTGAACGTTATGCAGTATATTGCATACGCACAGAGAGGCGACTTCAAGAAATGTGCAGAAGAGTCCTTCGACTGCATCGGCTGCGGAATCTGTGCATCCCGCTGTCCGGCTGGTATCTCCCATCCGATGGTAGGAGAGCTGGCAAGACGTCTGAACGGAAAATACATTGCTCCGAAGTCTGAACATGTAAAGAACCGTGTAGCAGAGATCAAAGAAGGAAAATTCGATGATCTGATCGAGCAGGTTATGCAGAAACCGATCGAAGAAATGCAGGAACTTTACAACAACCGTGAGATCGAGAAATAAGGAGGGAATTTCGAATGTATACACTGGCCAATATGCAGGACTCTATTAAAAAGGTAGAAGCTACCAGAGCCCAGAGAATGGCAACAGAGCCAAGAAGAATGACAGCGGATGAGAAAGATGCCCTTCTTGCAGCATATCATCCGGACTATAAAGAGGAAGGCTTCATCACCCTGAAAGTCGGCCCGAACAAAGGTGAGAAAGTTCCGACAGAGCTCGGCTATCTGCTGGAGTCCAACAGCCGTATCCTCGGTGTTGACATCGACCTTGACAAAGTAGATTATGACGTAGATGTACTGGTTATCGGTGCCGGTGGAGCAGGTTCTTCTGCAGCTATCGAGGCTCACGAGGCTGGCGCAAACGTTATGATTACCACCAAACTGAGAATTGGTGATGCAAACACCATGATGGCAGAAGGTGGAATCCAGGCAGCGGACAAAGAAAACGATTCCCCGGCACAGCATTATCTGGATGCGTTCGGCGGCGGACACTTTGCTGCAAGACCGGAACTGCTCCGCAAACTGGTTATGGAAGCTCCGGATGCAATCTCCTGGCTGGAAAACCTGGGCGTTATGTTTGATAAAGATGAGAATGGCCGTATGGTAACTACGCACGGCGGCGGAACTTCCAGAAAACGTATGCATGCATGCCGTGACTACTCTGGAGCAGAGATCATGAGAACACTGCGTGATGAAGTCATCAACCGCGGTATTCCGGTGATCGAGTTCTCTTCCGCAGTAGAGCTGATCAAAGACGATAAGGGACAGGTTGCAGGTGCTGTTCTCCAGAACATGGAGACTGGCGAGTACCAGATAGCAAAGGCAAAAACCGTTATCATCGCAACAGGTGGTGCGGGACGTCTTCACTACAACAACTTCCCGACATCCAACCATTACGGTGCAACCGCTGACGGTCTGATCCTTGGATACCGTGCAGGCGCTCCGCTTCTGTATCAGGATACCATTCAGTACCATCCGACCGGAGCTGCTTACCCGGCTCAGATCTTCGGTGCTCTGGTAACCGAGAAAGTACGTTCTCTGGGCGCAATGCTCGTAAACGTAGACGGCGAAGCATTCATGCATCCGCTGGAAACCCGTGATGTATCTGCAGCAAGCATCATCCGCGAGTGCTCCGACGACCGCAACGAGGGCGTTGAGACTCCACAGGGCAAGGCTGTATGGCTGGATACTCCAATGATCGAGCTGATCCACGGAGAAGGCACCATTGAGAAGAGAATCCCGGCTATGTTCCGTATGTTCATGCAGTATGGCATCGATATGAGAAAAGAGCCGATCCTGGTTTACCCGACGCTGCATTATCAGAACGGTGGACTGGAAATCAACGGCGAAGGCTTTACCAACACCGTAAGCAACCTGCTCGTAGCAGGTGAGGCAGTTGGAGGAATCCACGGAAGAAACCGTCTGATGGGTAACTCTCTGCTGGATGTTATCGTATTTGGCCGTGATGCAGGAAAAGCTGCAGCAGCAAAAGCAAAAGACGTAACACTTGGAAAGATGAATCTGGATCATGTGGAGAAATATGCTGAGACCTTAAAAGAGGCAGGCATTGACACCGGTATGGTATCTCCGCAGCTTCTGCCGGATTATGCAGGAAAGAGACACCTGTAAAATGCAGTAACCGCGAAAAAGCGTGGCCCGGGGCAGAAATACTGTCCCTGGACACGCTTTCCGTGCTGAAAATCCATTGGATGATCGGTATGATAAAATAGCAAGGAAAGAAAGGTGGAGAATCCCATGCGTGAAATTCAGGCTAGTACCATTACGGATGTGGTAGAGAAACTTTGTATCGAAGCAAACTACCATCTTCCGGAAGACGTAAAATGTGCCATCACAGGCTGCCGTGCCTGCGAGGATGGCGAGATTGCAAAAGGTGTTCTGGACAAAATCGTAGAAAATTATGAGATCGCAGACGCACAGAACGTGCCGATCTGCCAGGATACCGGAATGGCATGTGTTTTCCTGGAAATCGGACAGGATGTGCACATCGCAGGAGGAGATCTTGCAGAGGCAGTCAACGAAGGTGTCAGAAGAGGATATGACAAAGGATACTTAAGAAAATCCGTTGTCAAAGATCCGGTCAGAAGAGGAAACACCGGCGACAATACACCGGCTATGCTCTACACCGAGATCGTTCCTGGCGATCAGATCAAAGTAACCGTAGGCCCGAAAGGCTTCGGAAGCGAAAATATGAGTATGATCCGTATGTTCAAACCGTCCGCAGGTCTTCAGGGAATCAAGGATTTCATCCTGGAAGTTGTTGAGACAGCAGGCCCGAACCCATGCCCGCCTATGGTAGTCGGCGTTGGTATCGGCGGAACCTTCGATAAATGTGCACTGCTTGCGAAAAAAGCACTGATGCGCCCGATCGATTCCGAGAACCCGGATCCGTTCTACGCAGATCTGGAAAAAGAAATGCTGGAGAAAGTCAACAAACTCGGCATCGGACCGCAGGGCTTTGGCGGAAAAACCACAGCCATCGGCCTCAATATCGAGACAATGCCGACTCATATTGCGGGAATGCCGTGTGCAGTCAACATCAACTGCCATGTTACCCGTCATAAAACGGAGGTGATCTGATCATGGAAAAACATATTCAGCTGCCTTTAACAGAAGAACTGGCAAAAACACTGCATGCCGGAGATACCGTATATCTGACCGGAACTATCTATACTTCCCGTGACGCCGGACATAAGAGAATGTGTGAAGCGCTCGCAAGAGGAGAAAAAATCCCGTTTGATCCGACAGACGCTACGATTTACTACGTAGGACCGACCCCTGCAAAACCAGGCCAGGTCATCGGATCTGCAGGTCCTACCACCAGCGGCCGTATGGATGCGTATGCTCCGACCATGATGTCCGTAGGCGCAAGAGGAATGATCGGTAAAGGCGCACGTCTTCCGGAAGTTGTAGAAGCCATGAAGAAATATCATGGCGTATACTTCGGAGCCATCGGCGGAGCCGGCGCACTGCTTGCAAAATGCATCAAAAAAGCAGAGCTGATCGCATACGAAGATCTCGGTGCAGAGGCACTTCGCCGTCTGGAAGTAGAGGATATGCCGCTTTTCGTTATCATCGACTGTGAGGGAAATAACCTGTATGAGATGGGAAGAAAAGAGTATTTAGAAGCGCATAAAGAAGACTAAAGGTTATGCTTCGACGGGTATCTGTGAATGATGATAACGACGAAATAGCATAATACAAGAGAGACCATAGAGCTGTCTGAAAAAATCAGACAGCTCTCAAGCTGAAAAGGCATCAGGGCATTGACACTTGCAAGCGACTTTCGGCAGAAAAAGAAATGAAAGAGGAAGAAAAACATGACTGTAGAAATGATAAGCCACTTACTGGAAGCACTGATGATCCTGTGCTTTGGCCTGTCCTGGCCGCTGTCCATTTATAAATCCTGGACTTCAAGAACAGCAAAAGGAAAGAGCCTTTACTTTGAGGTGTTCATCTGGATCGGATATATTTTCGGTATTGCCAACAAATTCATCAGCTATATGAACAACCCGGACAAAGACTGGATCTTTTTCCTTGCGTGGGCTTTCTATTTCCTGAACATTGCAGAGATCACGGTAGATATGGTGCTGTACTTCCGCAATGTAAAACTGGATAAGAAAAGAGAAGCAGAGAAATAAGACAGCGGAATACAGTTAAACGAATCCCCGTCCGTGCGGCAGATTATGCTGCATGGGCGGGGATTCTTACGTTTGTCTTAAGTTGCCTTACGATTTCTAAGATGGATTGCATGGTGGGGAGATCGTTTGATATAATGGGAGTATCAGAAACGAAAGCCAAAAATCGGAAGGGAGGATTTTTATGAGACGGTATGCATGGGTAACAGCAGTGTGTCTGGCGGCACTGATGGCAGGCGGATGCGGAAATCAGACAGGGCAGGAAACCAAACAAAATTCGGTGAGCGTATCGGAGAGTGCAGCATCCGGTGAACCAGAGGCAAAATCAGATGATGTGGGATCGGATGGAGATGCGGTGAAAGAGGCCGGGGATGGTTTGGAGAACGACGAAGAAGGAAAAAACGAAAAAGGAGCTTCCGCCGTAAAACTGGAAGAGGGAGAAATCTACCGGGATGATCTGGACGGGGATGCGTCAGAGGAAGAAGTTTCTTTTTCTTTTGAGGGTGATGGGAAAAATGGTCATGACTTCGAAAACTATAAGTATATTCTGACGCTCAACTATGGAGAGCATGTGAAGCAGTTCGAGATCCTGGGCGGATATGAAGCAACCTGGATAATACGAACAAAGAGTGGTGGCCACTATTTGTATCAGGAATCGTATCACGAAGACGGACTATATTCGGTAACCGTTTTCCGGGTATCATCGGATGAAGCTGTGGACCTTGGCTGTCTGGATGGAAGAATTGGAGATAACGGTATAGAAGATGTCAATGCGTTTTCCTGGGTGGAAAGAATCAATCTGCTGGGAACGTATGCCGGGGAACGGAACGTCGGGGTCGGAAGCGAGGGACTTCCGGAGGCGAAAGAAGATGCATGGACAATTTTCTGGGACAAAAAACCGCTCGTCCTGAAGCAGGAACTGGAAGTTATTGTTCAAAACGAAGACGGAAGTACAGAAAACAGAGTCCTTCCGGCAGGTACGGAACTGATTCCACAGGAAACCGATAAAGAAACGTATCTGGATGCAGAAACTTCGGATGGAACACGGTGCCGGATTGAAGTGGAGACAGAAGACGGATATACTTATATGATTCACGGGGTAGATGAGCATGCATATTTTGCAGATCTTCCGTATGCCGGATAAAGCCGCGAAAAGAAGGGATTGCAGGAACGGAAAAAGATAGGTATACTGTGTATAGAATCTGCTTGACTTAAAGTGCACTTCATAGTTTAGAATAAAGAAAGCTGGAGATTTGCAGTGTCAGAAAAGAGAAGGTTCTGGCAGAGCAGAGGTTTCAGCTTTCTTTTTATGTTGTACCGTAGTGGATACGAAAGAAAAGAGTTGAAAAACGAAAACGAGGTGAAATGTTTTGGAGGCAAGAGAGGTACTGGAAAAAGTAAAAAACAACGAAATCTCTATCGAAGAGGCAGAAAAATATTTCAAAAAAGAGCCGTTCGAGGAGATGGGATATGCGAAGCTTGACACGCATCGTGAAATCCGAAGCGGGTTTCCGGAGGTGATTTTCTGTGCGCGGAAGGCGGATGCGCATCTGCTGGAAATTTTTACGCGTCTCTATGCGCAGGACGGCGAGGTTTTCGGAACGAGAGCCAGTGAGCACCAGTATGAGCTGATCCGGGAAAAGTTTCCGGAAGTGGTTTATGATCCGCTGTCGCATATTTTAAAAATAGAGAAGAAAGACAAAAAGCGAATCGGAAAAATTGCTGTCTGTACGGCGGGAACCGCAGACATTTCCGTTGCTGAGGAAGCGGCGCAGACGGCAGAATACTTCGGAGCAAACGTCGAGCGAATTTATGATGTCGGCGTGAGTGGTATCCACCGTCTGCTGTCACGCCTCGATACGATTCAGAGTGCCAACTGCGTTGTTGCCGTTGCCGGTATGGAAGGAGCGCTGGCAAGCGTGCTCGGCGGCCTGGTGGATAAGCCGGTCATCGCAGTTCCGACCTCTGTGGGCTACGGGGCCAGCATGAACGGTCTTTCGGCGCTGCTTACGATGATTAATTCCTGTGCGAACGGAATTGCTGTCGTAAACATCGACAACGGTTATGGGGCCGGATATATTGCAACACAGATTAACAGAATGGGAGTGCATAAAGATGAGTAAAAGTTTATATCTGGAGTGCGGGAGCGGAATCAGCGGGGATATGACCGTTGCGGCTCTGCTCGATCTGGGAGCAGACCAGGAGGTACTGGAGAAGGCACTGGCAAGCCTTCAGCTGCCGGGATACAAAACTGCCGTTACGAGAGTGAAAAAATCGGGGCTGGATGCCTGCGACTTCAATGTCATTCTGGATGCGGAGCATGAGAACCACGATCATGATATGGCGTATCTGCATGGGGATATGGCGAAAGCGCATGCACATGGAGAGGAGCATGTACACCATCATGAGCATACGCACGATCATGAGCATGTACATGACCAGAAACATACACACAGCCATGACCAGGAACACGCAGGAGAGCATCAGCACCATCATGAGCACCGCGGCCTGCCGGAGATTCTTGCCATTATCCGCCGCGGTGATCTGACACCGGGAGCGAGAGCTCGGGCAGAGCGGATTTTCCAGATTCTTGCAGAAGCAGAAGCAAAAGCGCACGGTGTGCCGCTCGATCAGGTGCATTTTCACGAGGTAGGAGCGGTCGATTCCATCGTAGATATTGTTGCCGCCGCCGTCTGCCTGGACAACCTGGCGCCGGACGAGGTGATTGTGACGGGGCTCTGCGAGGGAAGCGGTTTTATCCGATGCCAGCATGGACTGATCCCGGTTCCGGTACCGGCCGTTTTAAATATCGTGCAGACGCACGGCCTGACGCTTATTCCAACCGGAATCAAGGGCGAGCTTGTTACACCGACCGGTGCAGCTATTGTTGCTGCTATCCGAACAAAAGAGAAACTTCCGTCCTCATTTAAATGCACGAAAACAGGTCTTGGAGCCGGAAAACGGACGTATGAGCGGCCGTCACTTTTACGGGCTATGATGCTGGAAACCGAGGAAAATGACGAAAAAGATACGATCTGGAAGCTGGAATGCAATATCGACGACTGCACCGGTGAGGCACTCGGTTACTGTATGGGAAAACTGCTGCAGGCAGGTGCAAGGGATGTTCATTATATTCCGGTCTATATGAAGAAAAACCGTCCAGCATATCAGCTGGATGTGATCTGCGAGGAAGAAAAGCGGGAAACACTGGAGAATATTATTTTCACGGAGACAACCACGATCGGAATCCGTCGCTGCCAGATGGAGCGTACCGTGATGAAACGCGAATTTGCAACGATCACGACCGAATACGGGGATGCCGCTGTCAAGATCTGCCGTCATGGAGAGATAGAAAAAGTTTACCCGGAGTACGAGAGTGCCGCACTCATTGCTGAAAAAAGCGGTATGCCGGTTGGTGAGGCCGGTGCGTGGATCGTACAGAAATATAAAGAAGGAAAGTAAAAAACATGAGATATTTGAAACCACATTTTTACGATCAGTTTACATGCACAGCAGGAGATTGTCCGGATACCTGCTGCGCCGGCTGGCAGATTGTGATCGACGAGGATTCTCTGGAGCGGTACGGAAAGGAGCAGGGCGAGTTTGGAAAACGTCTGCGCAATTCCATCGACTGGGAAGAGGAGTGTTTCTATCAGAAGAACCGCCGCTGTGCTTTTTTGAATGATGAGAATCTCTGTGACCTCTACAAGGCACTGGGCCCGGATGCGCTTTGCGATACGTGCCGTCTGTACCCGAGACATACGGAAGAATATGAGGGACTGCGGGAGCTTTCCCTGTCCCTTTCCTGCCCGGAGGCGGCGCGAATCATTCTGTCCTGCCAGGAGCCGGTGCGTTTCCTTGCGGAGGAGACCGACGAGGAGGATGATTTCGAAGAGTTCGATTTCATGATGTTCTCGCAGCTGGAAGATACCAGAGATGTTCTGTTCAAAATTCTGCAGAACCGTACGATGCCGCTGCAGGAGCGCATGAGGGCGGCGGAACAGCTTGCCGAACAGTATCAGATCTGCATGGAAGAACAGCGGGAATACGATATTGATGATCTGCTTCGGAAATATGAGAAGCATTTGGAAGAGGGAACCTTAAGCGAGTGCGCGGCGGAAAGTCTGGCCCAAAAAGGTGTGGACGCTGCGGGATTCCACGTATGGGAACGTCAGAGAAAAGAACTGGCTGTTCTCCGAAGCCTCGAGCGCCTGCGCCCGGAATGGGATGAGGTGCTTGACGGTACAGAAAAAGTGCTGTACCAGAACGGCGAATCTGCTTACCAGGCCATCTGTGAAGAATTTCGCCGCACCTGGGGAGCGAAAAGCAGCCGTCGTGCCGAGTGGGAAAACATAGGCGAGCAGCTTCTGATGTTCTTCGTCTACACCTATTTCTGCGGTGCCGTCTACGATGATATGGTCTGTTCCAAAATGGAACTTGCCCTTTTCTCCGTTCGCTGGATCCAGGAAATCCTGCTTGCGCGGTGGCTGGAAAACGGAAAAACACTTTCCATGCATGACGTTGAGGAGCTTTCCTGGCGTTACGCACGCGAGGTTGAGCATTCCGACGATAACCTGAATGCGCTCGAGGACTGGCTGTTTGAGACTTACGCGCCGGAAGGATGTGTACTGGAAGAAGAACAGGAATAGAAGAGGAAGAAAAATCATGCAGGAAAAGCAAAAGAAATGGATGCTGCGTATTGCGCTTTATCTGGTTGGAATTATCGTGCTGGCACTTGGCATCACATTGAATACAAAGACGAACCTCGGCGTGTCGCCCATTATCTCCATGCCGTACGCTGTGGCACAGATTTTTGGCTATGAAACAGGAACGGCAGTCTTTGTGGCGTATCTGATCTTTATCGTATTGCAGATTGTGCTGCTGAAAGGAAAATTTCGACCGTTCCAGCTCTTACAGGTTGCGGCCAGCTACCTGACCAGCGCCTTTATTACCATCTTTGACCGGGTTCTCCCGGTACCTGAACAGATGGGAAGCCGGCTTCTTGTCCTTGCCCTTGCTATCATCCTGACGGGAATCGGCGCTGCTGTCACCGTAGATGTCAACATTGTCCCAAATCCGGCGGACGGACTGGCAAGAGTTCTCGGTGAGCGCTGTGGAAAAAATATGGGATTCGGAAAAAATCTTTTCGATTTCTCTGCCCTTGTCATCTCCCTTGCTATCGGAATGATCGGTGCAGGACGACCGGTGGGAATCGGAAGCGGCACTGTTGTAGCCATGGTCTGCACGGGAAGAGTGATCGCGCTGTTTAACTATTTTGGAAAGAAGAAAATAGAAGAAATCACAATCGCATAGCACGCCAATACCCCTGTCGAAAAACCTTGAGTTTTCGGTGGGGGTTTGTTATAATAAAAGACAGCGAAAGAAAAATTTTTTGATTTGTCATAAGGCGTTTGTTTGCGTTATGAGAAGTGCGAAGGAGGAAGTGGCAAATGAACTTAGTTATTACGATGAGCCGCCGGTTTGGTACTGGGGCGAGTATTATTGCGAAAGAACTTTCCGAGAGACTGCATATCCCGGTATATGATAAGGACGATGTAGAGCACGGCATGCGTGAAAATGCCTTTGAATCTGAGGCGGATGCGATCCGCGAGCTGGCGAAACAACCGTGTATTATCATTGGACGGTGTGCTTCGGAGTTTCTGAAAGATAAAAGCAACGTCATCAATATTTATGTCTGCGCGGACAAAGAGGACCGGATCAAACGTATCATGAAGCTGTTTTCCCTGACAAGAGAGGCGGCTGAGGTGATGCTGGAAGAGACAGACAAGCAGCGTGCCGAGTATTATTACAAAAATACCGGAAAGACATGGGGCGATGTCAATAACTACCATATGATCCTGAATACCTCGGATCTTGGCATCGAGAACTGTGCCGATATTCTGATGCGGTATTTTGAAATGAAAGATTATATCTAAGAGATATTTAAAAAGAAATACATAAAAAATCAGGTGTTTCCCGAAAAAGAGAAGCACCTGATTTTTTGTACGGTTTAGTAAGCCTGATACGTATTGCCATAACTCCGGCTGGAGAAGTAATTCTGTTTCAGAACCAGGAACAGTTCGGCATCGGTTGCATATTTGTACGGATACAGATAGAAAATACCGACAAGATTGCAGGTGATTCCGGAAAGAATATACCATCCGATAAAGGAGAGATCAAGAATAAATGTATTCATCTTTTCACCGTTCATCATTTCACGGCTGATGCGGAATGCTTCTTCGGTCGAAAGTTCCGGGTAGTCGGCGAGAAGATAAGGAACCATGCGGTATTCATAAGCTTTCACAATTCCAGGAATCAGAAGAAGCAGCGACCAGAGGAATATATAAAGATTTTTTAAAAACAGAGTCCACACAGTTTTTCCATAGTAGCCGTTCTGGAATCCGAACAGTATGTTGCCAAGTCCCGCTTTTTCCATCGAGTTTTCAATGAAAAACCTCGAGCCTCCTACCTCAAATGGTGCAAGAACAAAAATACGGATCAGAATAAAGGCAAGACCAATGACAAGAAGTACAATGCCGCTGAAGACAGTAAAAACAAATTTAACCGGTCCAAGCGGGGTGAATCTTTCTGCAAAGGATTCCACATTGAAGTTATCGGAAGAAATCGTAAATCCAGATATACCGACCGAGTTAGTCTGATTGCTGTCATTGTTGGAATTTCCAGAATTAGAAGTACCGCTTCCGACCAGCAGCGTCAGAATCAGGGCTGCTACCACACAGATCCAGTAATTGCGTAAAAATGCGGCTTTTCCGCGGGTTTTCAGTTCCTCTCGAGTCCACATAAAAAAGACCTCCCTCTTAATGTAAGTGTAAACAGCAGACAATTCTGCCAAGTCACGATTATCTTACCATGGGGCAGGTGAAACATCAAGACAGCTTAAGGAAAGTTTAAGAAATTGGCAGAAAGATTAAAGTGGAAATGTGCATTCTTAAATAAAGATTTTACTTGTGAAGCGGGGATGAATGTGCTATAATCTCTCCGGTGCGTCAGAACGCAGCGGGGCCGGGTTTCTCCGGGGTGCGTTCTGAAAAAAAGAAACCTGTACGTTGAATTGACAAAGAGAGCGAGGAATCTACGTGTATCTGACAAAGGACGAGTTTTTGCAGAAATTCGGAATTCTGCCGCAGGAATTTGAGGAAGCAGATATTTCCTGGGAAGAATTGCTGGAAATTGCGGATGATTATGAACGGCGCCGTCCGACGCTGGAAAAGATCCGAAAAGAATTTGTGGCAGAGTTTTTGCAGGACAAGGAAAAAGAGATCGGACTGCAGTCGTACCACAGCCGTCTGAAGGACACCGAACATCTGGTGGAAAAGCTGGTGCGCAAGCGCCTAGAAAATTATGCAAAGTACCGGAAAATGGATTCGACAAACTATATGCGTTACGTGACAGATCTGATCGGAATCCGGGGACTTTTGCTGTATCGGGAGGACTGGGTAAACTTCCATAAATACATTACGCACTGGTTTAAAAATGATCCGGAGAAATACATCCGTGATTACGGCCGTGACTACGACCAGAACGCATCGGGCTATATGGCAGAGCCGCCGAAAGTCCATACAAGACTTGGCGATTACGCCGATATTTATGTGAACTGGATTCCGGAGGAGAACATTCTGGACCGGAAACATTACCGTGCGGTGCATTACATTGTCGTTTACCGCGGCGTCTACATTGAAATTCAGATTAAGACGCTGTTCGAGGAGGGCTGGGGAGAGATTGACCACAGTATTCTTTATCCGCAGCGCAAGGGAAACGCCATGCTGACAGAGTTTTCCGAGCTGCTGAACCGTCTGGCGGGCATGGGAGATGAGATGGGATCGTTCTACCGCCGTCTCCAGGTTGTGCCGGATGAGAAGTTCCAGAGCAAGGAAACGATTGTGCGCAAGCGTGAATTAAAACCGCAGGTCAAGGCAGCGGTGGAAAAACGCGATCTGAACGAAATTCATACGATGGATGATGCCGTCTGGAGCATACTGAAAGAATAAAACTGCTTTTCAGACATGGGAAAGGATAAAAAATGGATGGAAGAAACACGGGCCGCATGGGCTTCTCTCATGCAGCAGAGGACTCTGCGGAGAATATGATGGCGGCAGTCAAAGCCGGAAAAATCCGAAAACATCTGATGGGAAATACCTCGCCGATCCGCTACGGAACAATGGAAAAACGCGAGATGACCGAATATACCGACTTTATCCGGACGAAACTCTGCTATGAAATCCTGAATCTGCCCGGGGAGGAAAAATGAATACAATAGAAAAAATATACACAAACTACGACGGACTTCTGGAAGAATTTTCCGAGGAAGTAATCCAGAGCCGTTACGCTGTTTTTTACGAAGAAATCGAGGAATTTGCCAAGAGTCTCGGCATCCGCGAGAAAATCCAGATCAGCGAGTCGCTGTTGAGCCATGCAGTGCTGGACTATTTCACGGATATTTCCCGTCTGAAACATTTTCATCAGGCAAAGCATATCAATTCATTGAAAGTGATCTCCTATGAGACCTACTGGCTGCTGCGGAGAAAACCGATCCAGATCCTGGTGGAGGATGAGACATCGGATGCGATGGCATTTCTGAACGAAAAGTTCGTCTTTTCCCGGATTGCCAAATATCTGATGGGCGACGGAAAACGGGTGATTTTAAGTCCGGAGACGAAAAAAGGCTTTCTGAATTATCTCGATTCGCTGTTTTATTACCTGAAATACCGCAATTACGATGCGGAAATGCTCGAGATGATGCTGATGGGCTTCAAAGCGGGTGTTCTCGTGGCGGATGATTTAAAGGAGCAGGAGTCCTAAAAAACGGGCGGAAGCGGAATACAACAAAATAAGATGAAGATCGAAAGAACCGGACGGGCCGTAAGGCTGCTGTCGGGTTCTTTTTTTGTGCGGTGCTGCATAAAGTGCAGAGAAAACATTGCGATGCATGGACAGAAAACTGTTTAACAATGAAGGGACGGGAACTGCTTTCCTTTGGAACTTTGTACAGGGAGGAATGGATATGGCCACGCTCGAAAAAATCAATGCATTTCTAAAAGCGGTGAATGCAGCCGCCTGGGGACCGCCGCTTCTTTTTCTGCTGCTTGGGACAGGCATTTTTCTGACCATCCAGCTTCGCGCGCTACCCATTCGACGGTTGTTCTTTGCGCTTCGTACAGCATTCGGCCGTGAGGCGAGGTACAGCGGGGAGAAAACAGAAGCGGGAGTTTCGCCGTTCGCATCGCTGATGACGGAACTTGCGGCGGAGATCGGGACGGGCAATATCGTGGGGGTTGCCTCCGCAATGGCGCTTGGAGGACCGGGAGCACTGGGATGGATGATGCTGGCGGCGGTTGTGGGACTTGCTTTGAAATTTTCTGAGAGTTTTCTCTCGGTGCAGTACCGGATGCAAAGAAAAGACGGAACATACTGCGGCGGTCCGATGGTGACGCTGACCAGAGCATTTCCGGGGGAGCGGCTGGCGAAGATGCTGGCTGTGTTTTTTGCCGGAAGCACCGTGCTGGTATCTCTCGGAATGGGCAATATGACGCAGGCAAACTCGATTGCGCTGGCGATGCAGGATACGTTTGGCGTGGCAAGAGAAAAAAGCGCGTTGGTGCTGACGATTCTTCTTCTGCTCGTGGTGACAGGCGGACTGCGTTCCATTGCAAAAGCGGCGGAGGTGCTGGTACCGGGAATGGCACTCTTTTATCTGGGCGGGGCAGGAATGGTAATCGGTCTGCACGCCGGAGAGCTTCCGCGGACACTGCTTGCGATAGTACGGGACGCGTTTTCTTTCCGGGCGGTATCGGGAGGAGCGGTGGGTGCGGGAATTTCCCTGCTGCCGCCGGCCTTGCGGTATGGAATTTCCCGCGGTGTGTTTTCGAATGAAGCAGGGCTTGGAGCAGGAGGAATCAGTGCTGCGGCGGCACAGACCGACGATCCCGTGCGGCAGGGGTACATCAGCATGACAGGTGTGTTCGTTGATACCATGGTGATCTGTCTTGTGACCGGCCTTGCCGTTGGAGTGACCGGGGCGGCAGAGGGGATACTGGAGGCGGAAAAAGCGGATGGAGCGGCGATGGTAATTCAGGCCTTTGAAAGTGTGTTCGGACCGGCGGGAGGCTATGTTGTCGCGGTCGGGATTCTGCTGTTCGCATTTGCAACGATGGCCGGCTGGGCATACCAGGGGGAGCAGGCGTTTCTCTGGCTGGTGAAAAAGGATAGCTTCGGAATGGTTTACCGTGTTTTCTTCTGCTTTGCAGCGTTTGCCGGGTGCGTCTGCATGGCGGAAACGGTCTGGAATTTTGCGGAGCTTGCCAATGCCTGCATGGCGGTGCCGAATCTGCTCTGTGTGCTGCGGCTCTGGAAGGAAGTAAAAGAGGAGGCATTCCGGTTTGAAAGCAGGATAAAAAAAGCAGAACAAAAGAAAGATAGAAATACATGAGAAACCGTATTTCCGGTCCTCAGGCAGATTTCGATGCGAGCTGATCGAGAGAGCCGAAAGAATATCCCATTTCTTCCCATTTCGTCAGCAGCTCATCGAGAATCTCCGCGTTGGTGGATGAGGTATTATGAAGCAGGACGATGGCACCGGGATGAATGCGTCCGGTCAACTTTTTGAAAGCCTCCTCGTGGGTCGGCTGCTGATCCTGGTACCAGTCTACATAGGCAAGACTCCAGAAAAAAGTCTGATAGCCGAGATCTTTTGCCATCTGCAGGTTCTGCGTGCTGTATTTTCCCTGCGGAGGCCGGTAAAATTTCACCATTTCCTGGCTGGTGGTTTCCTGGTAAAGAGCGGAAACACGGTTCAGCTCTTCGGAGAAGGCTTCCTGCGTGGAAATTTTGGACATATCCGGGTGCGACCAGGTGTGGTTTCCGACGATATGGCCTTCTGCCGCCATGCGTTTGACAAGATCCGGCTGGTCGGAGAGAAAATTGCCGACAACAAAGAAAGCCGCGGGTGCCTGATGCTTCTGGAGTGCGTCAAGGATCGCCGGGGTGTTGCCGTTTTCATAGCCGCAGTCAAACGTCAGATAGATGATGTTTTCTTCCGGTGAAGCGGCAAACCAGGCGTTGTAGGCGGCAAGCTCTTCGGATGTAGCATTGCCGACGGGAGTCTTCCCTTTTTCCGGGAAGGAGAGCCCCCAGTTTTCGGCAGCAGAGGAGAGGACGGGCATCGAAACGGAAGAAACAGGTGTCTCCGGCGCAGCAGAGAGAAAAACTGGGGCTGCCTTTCGGAGCGCACGGCAGGTAAAGTGGGACAGAACAGAGCCAAAAAGAAAAGCGGAGCAGAAAAAAGCGGCGGCGATACCGGCTTTTTTCAGGATCCGGCGGGAAAGGGGTGAAAGAGAACGCATAAAATCCCCCTCCAGGACTTTTTGAGACAATATATGTATGGATGAAAGAAAACATGCGGCACACATCTGTTTGACTTTACCTGCAATCTATGTCACAATGGAGGTAGAGTGGATGGAAAGGGCAGAGAAAAACAAGATGACAAAATATGAGGTTTTAAAAAAGTACTTCGGTTACGATTCCTTCCGGGAGGGGCAGGAGATGCTGGTGGATGCGCTTCTGAACGGACAGGACGTGCTCGGCATCATGCCGACCGGAGCAGGAAAATCGCTGTGTTATCAGATTCCGGCGCTTCTGCTGCCAGGAATTACCCTGGTGGTATCACCGTTGATTTCTCTGATGAAGGATCAGGTATCGACCCTGAACCAGGCGGGGATTCACGCTGCGTTTCTGAACAGCTCCTTAAGTGCGGCGCAGTACCGGAAGGCACTCGGCTTTGCCATGGAGGGCCGGTACAAGATTATTTATGTCGCCCCGGAACGCCTTCTGACACCGGAATTTTTGTGCGCGGTGCAGTCGATGGAAATTTCGATGATTAGTGTTGATGAGGCACACTGTATTTCCCAGTGGGGTCAGGATTTCCGCCCAAGCTACCTGAAAATCACAGAGTTTGTCGAGCAGCTTCCCGCACGGCCGGTGATCGGTGCCTTTACGGCAACGGCAACAAAAGAGGTACGGGATGATATCGAAGCACTGCTGTCTTTGCGTGATCCGGTACGTCTGGTCACAGGCTTTGACCGGAAAAATCTGAAATTTACGGTACAGCAGCCGAAAGATAAATTCGCAGCCGTGGAATCATTCCTTGCAGAGCACGAGGCGGACTGCGGAATTATTTACTGTCTGACCAGAAAAAATGTGGAGGAGGTCTGTGAGAAACTCGAGCAGAAAGGATATTCTGTCACAAGATACCATGCGGGTCTCTCTGACCTGGAACGGAAGGAAAACCAGGAAGATTTTATTTATGACCGGAAGCAGATCATGGTAGCGACAAACGCTTTTGGTATGGGAATCGATAAATCGAATGTGCGGTACGTCATCCATTATAATATGCCGAAAAACATGGAAAGCTATTATCAGGAGGCCGGACGAGCAGGCAGGGACGGCCTTCCGGCGGAATGTATTCTGCTGTATGCGGGACAGGATGTGATCACAAACCAGTTTTTTATCGAAAACATGGCGCAGGAGAGTGAGGATCCCGAGACGACAGCGCTGATCCGTCAGCGGGAGGAGGAACGGCTGAAGAAAATGACGTTTTACTGTTTCACCCATGAGTGCCTCAGAGATTATATCCTGCGGTATTTCGGGGAATACGGTTCCAATTACTGTGGAAACTGTTCCAACTGCCTCTCGGAATTTGAAACGGTGGATGTGACAGCGGCGGCAAAGGCAATCCTTGGCTGTGTGCGGGAATGCCGTCAGCGCTACGGCACGACGGTGATTCTCGATACCCTGCACGGTGCGAATACCGCGAAAATCCGCCAGTACCGCATGGATGAAAACTCCCATTACGGGGAACTGGCAAAAGAGCCGGTCTACCGGCTGCGGCAGATCTTAAATGAACTGCAGGTCCGGGAATATCTCTATGTAACGGCCGACACATACAGCATTGTGCGCCTGTTGCCAAAAGCGGCGGAGCTGCTGGATGAGGACGGCACGATGCTGATGAAGATGGCAAAAGAAGAAAAACGGATTCCGAAAGCCGCAAAAGAGAAGACAAAGACAAAAACCTCGGCAGCGGCAAAGGATCTTTCCAACGAGGAGGCCGCGGTATTCGAAAAACTGCGGGCACTCCGGATGGAGCTTGCAAAGGAGCATAAAGTGCCTCCGTATATTATCTTCTCGGATAAAACACTGATCCAGATGGCGATGGAGAAACCGTCCAACAAAGAGGAAATGCTGGCGGTCTCTGGTGTCGGCGAGAGCAAATTTGAAAAGTACGGGGAACCGTTTCTTGCATGTCTTGCAGAAAGATAAAACAAGTCGTGTAAAAAAACGGGAAAACAACAGGAAAGGAAGAATACGCTTATGAAAAAAGAAAACGCAGTTATTTTTGGAGTGACCGGTGTTGTAGTTGCCGCCGTGCTGATTGGAGGCGGAATCTATATGAAAACGGAACGGGACCGAAATCTGAATGCAGATACAGCAAGTACTGCAGCGGACAGCAATAGGGCAGAAGAAGTACAGAAAGCCGTATTTCTTGCAGAAGATTCCGGGTTATGGTACCTGGGAGATCTGGAACACGGAAACATCTATGTGACACATACACCGTCCGACACACTTTACGATGAAAATGGAAATGCTATTGATCCGTCCGAGATCAAAAAAGGAGATTTTCTTCAAGTGGAGGGCGACGGTATTATGCTGAACTCCTATCCGGGACAATATCCGGGTATCAGCCGTATTATGAGAATCAGCGGCGGTACGGAGGCGGATGCAGAAAAATTCGATGAGGAACTTTCCCAGATTCTGCCGGAAAAGGATCCATCGGAAATTCCGTTTCTGAATCTGTGCTACACACAGCCAAATGCCCAGGTGACAGCTATGGCAACACAGGGAGGTTATACCTGGTCTTATGTTGATGAGGACGGCAATGGTCAGAACGTCGTTGCGGACAGTGCGTTCATTCTGGAATGGACGGAACTGAGTGATCTGCATACAGCAAATGACGAAGGAAAAACCGATCTGGAGCTTGTCTTCTCGGAGGAGCCGGATTCTGTCACAGCAGAAAGATGGCCGGCCGAAGACCGGGGGCAGAACTTTGGCAATGGTTACCCGGAGGGAGAAAGCGTTTCTGTGGAGCATGCGGAGAGCTGGAGCATTCCGGGAGCCGAGGCCGGCTACATCTACGAAGTGGACGCGGTATTCGAAAATGGAACCGTGTCATACGGATTTGAAGTGAAAAAGTAAAAAAAGACTTTCTTTTTCCGTGACATTATGCTATTTTTACTGTGAAAACAGAAAAATGCAATGTGCCATACGGCATAAGCAGCTGACTTTTCAAAAATCAGAATCCGTTTGACCGGAGGATGCGAGGAGGAATTTGTATGAAGTTAATTGTTGCTGTATTACGGAAAGAGGACGAGGCAGACACCATTGCCGAGTTGAACAAAAAAGGCTTTTTTGTGACGGAGCTTGCCACGACCGGCGGTTTCCTGAAGGAGAAGAACACAACACTGCTGATCGGAACCGATGATCATAAGCTCGACGCTGTGCTTGCGATCTTAAAACAGGAAGCAGGGCTTCGGAAAACAGTTACCTATGCGGCCACCCCGATGGAAAGCGGAAACTTCTGCCCGGGCGGAAATTACTCTGTTCCGATTGATACCCAGACAGGAGGCTGTACTGTGTTTGTGCTGAACATGGAACAGCTGGAAAAATTCTAAGACTCTAAAGATTTTTAAATTCCGGCATATGATCCCGGTAGTGGAGCGGCAGATGCGTACGCTGACAGTCGGGATTGGAACGCTCTTTGATGGCAATTGCGGTGAAAAATCCTTTCCAGAGTTCTTCGTAAGGGTCCGAAGTGGATTCCGTGAGGGAAAGGCGTTCTATTTCATCCGGAGAAAGACGGGTCAGATAAAAGGGCCGGTCAGCGGGATGCACGACAGCAAGCTGCCGGTTATCATCGAGAATCATCCAGTTTTCTGAGGGGAGCCGGTCAGAAAAATGGGGAGCGACCAGGGTCAGCACATTGGCTTTCGGGGAAATATGCGAGACCAGGATCGGAAAACCGGAGGAAATATTTGCAAAACGGATAAATTCCCGGAACGAATGCGCTTCATTTGTGACCTGACGGGAAACTTCAAAAGCGTGGAATACCGCCGGTTCCTGCAGCATATGCAGGGTATCCTTTCCATAGGAAAAGCCGTAGAGCAGAAAACGATAAATGACGTCGGGAGCGTCGCTTCTCTCGGACATTGCACAGAGATAGACGAGCCGCCAGGCTGCTGCGCCGATCTTCTTTTGAATGGATCGCGTGACGCTGGCGGCTTTTTCTGTGTCCGGCTCAACATGGCAGTAATCGCAGAACAGCTCCAGATTGCCGACTGGTTCCGTCATCAGCCGTACATTGCGGTAGCCGAGACGGGAATTCCAGGCTTCATAGATGCAGGTCAGGATCGACGCAAGATCCGGGCTGCAGGTGTAAACAGTCATAATAAAATCCTTTCTGAAATCAATTGATACAGACAACAGCCTTCTGCAAAAAAGCGCAGATACAGCAAAAAGGCTTTTCCGTGAGAAGAACGCCCGGGATTATATATGCCCAGGTACGGCAGCATCAAACAGAGAAAGCTGCTGATACTGTTCCGGATGGGAAACCTCCCAGTTGGAGGCGGCTTCCTCTCCCGTGAGCTGCCGGGACAGAAACTGCTGTTCCAGCCGCATGTGATACATCATTTTTCCCTCGCAGGTGATAAAATATTTGGCGCGTTTCAGCACCACACCGATCTTTTTCAGATGCTCAAATGAAAGATGGGAGCTTCTGCGGCTCTTTACAATCCGCATGGCCGATTTCGGCCCGATGCCGGGAACGCGCAGAAGGTCGGCATACTCAGCCGTGTTGATCTCCACCGGAAACAGCTCCATATGGCGCAGCGCCCAGTCGCATTTCGGGTCGAGCTGTGCATGAAAGTTCGGGTGGGCTTCATCGAGCAGTTCATCCGCCTGAAAACCGTAGAAGCGGAGCAGCCAGTCTGCCTGATAAAGGCGGTGTTCCCGAAGAAGCGGCGGCTTGGTTTCACGTGAGGGCAGGGCGGAATCCTCGTTGACCGGAATGTAGGCGGAGTAAAAGACGCGCTTCAGGTCATACTGCTGGTAGAGAAGCTGTGAGGTGGAGAGAAGCTGGTAATCGTTTTCCTTTGTCGCACCGATGATCATCTGCGTGCTCTGGCCGGCAGGAACGAAGGGAGCAGAGCGTTCCTTTTCCGGCAGTGACCGCGCGGAGGAGGAAGAGATCCAGCCCAGATCGGCAGCGGAGGCGGAAATCTGCTTTCGTGTATCGAAAATGGAGTGGGAGAGATAGCGGTTTCCCGAGGAACGCTCTAAAAAAGCGCTTTTCCCTGCGGTCAGCCGGTAATCTACAATACCGGACTGGATCTGGCGCATGGGTTTTAAAATCGCTTTCTGTGTCTTCTGCGGGGCCAGTTTCTGCAGCCCTTCTCCGGTCGGGAGTTCCAGATTGACGCTCATGCGGTCGGCGAGATAGCCGGTCTTTTCGATCAGCTCGGCGGGTGCGCCCGGGATAGCTTTGACGTGGATGTAGCCGTTAAAGCGGTAACGATTACGTAAAAGATGCAGAGTGCGGTACATGAGCTCCATCGTATGGGCAGGATTTTTGCAGACGGCGGAACTTAAAAAGAGTCCCTCAATATAGTTTCGGCGATAAAATTCCGTGACGAGTGTACAGACCTCCTCCGGTGTAAACGTGGCGCGCTGCCGGTCATTCCCGGCGCGGTTGACGCAGTATTTACAGTCGTAGATACAGTCGTTGCTCTGCAGAATTTTCAACAGAGAGATACAGCGTCCGTCGGAAGAAAAGCTGTGGCAGATACCGCAGGAGACCGAATTGCCGAGATGTCCCTGTTTTCCGGCACGGTTCACACCGCTGGAAGTGCACGCAACGTCGTATTTGGCCGCGTCAGTGAGAAGATTCAGCTTCTCGGAGAGAGAAAGTGTTTGTGATGATAACTGCATGGCAGAAAAATTCCTTTCTATGTCCAAATGAATACGAATAAAAGTAAAACAATAAGATAACAGGTATTTTATAAAAAGAACAACTGTTCGATAAAAGAAGTGTAACACAAATCGAACGAATGTTCAAGAGGAAAAATGAAAATAGTACAAGAAAATACTGGAAGAAAAGAAACAGAATTCGATCCGGAAAAACGTGAACAGGAAACAGCAGGGAAAATTTCTGTTAGAAAAAAGTTATACAAAAACAGCCGCACAGATCGGAAAAACAAATCTGTGCGGCTGTAAGCCAAATTTTATGGAATTGAAACGGAAGCAGAGCCGTTTACGCCAAAAGCGCCCCAATTGCCCCGAATACGCCGGAACTTGCAAGCAGCATGATGACGCTTGCAAGGAGAACACCGCCCATGATGGCGAGAACGCTGGTCTTAAAGTCCATATCGAGGATACTTGCGGCCAGTGTGCCGGTCCATGCGCCGGTTCCCGGGAGCGGGATGCCGACGAAGAGCAGCAGGGCGAGCGGAAGTCCGCGGCCGGCTTTTGCTTTCAGTTTTTCCCCGCCTTTTTCGCCTTTTTCCAGACACCAGGTGAAGAACTTTCCGATATACTTTTTATCACATCCCCAGACAAGAACCTTTCGAGCGAACAGGAAAATAACCGGAACCGGAAGCATATTTCCGATGACGGCGATCAGATAGGCCGGAAGCGTCGGAATATGGAAAGCTACCGCGTACGGAATCGCACCACGCAGCTCGATGAGCGGAACCATGGAAATCAAAAATACAATCAGATATTTGGTAATCATATACACCTCTCGTTTTTTACAAAATGTTATCGTTTCTTAGTGCAACGCTCTTATTGTAGCGTGATGCCCGCCATTTGTCCAGTATAAAAAGAAAGAAAGGAGCGGGAGTAAAAGAAATCTTAAGAATTTCTGCATTTTTGTATAATTTTATAACTTTCAAAATTTGAATTTTAGAAAACGGTATGTTAGAATGAAGTGTACTGTTTGCAAAAGAACAGCAGAGATGCCCCCAATGACAGGGGGCGTGGACTGAAATAACAAACGAGGAGGACCCACCTATGATTGCACTGATCGATTATGATGCCGGAAATATAAAAAGCGTGGAAAAAGCCTTTCAAAGCCTTGGAAAAGAGGTTGTACTGACCAGGGATCCAGACGTGTTAAAACGCGCAGATCACGTCGTTCTGCCGGGTGTCGGCAGCTTTGGAGATGCGATGGAAAATCTGAACCGCTATCATCTGGTGCCGGTTATTCATGAAATCGTAGAAAAAGGGACTCCGTTTCTTGGAATCTGTCTCGGGCTTCAGGTTCTGTTTGAACGCAGCGAAGAGAGTCCGGGTGTCGCAGGACTTGGATTGTTAAAAGGAGAGATTCTCCGGATTCCGGATAAAGAGGGCTTAAAAATTCCACACATGGGATGGAACTCCCTCCATTTACAGAAGGAAGGAAGATTATTCAAGGGCATCCCACAGGAATCATATGTTTACTTTGTCCATTCCTACTATCTGAAAGCAGAAGAGGAGGAAATTGTAAAAGCAACGACAGAGTACAGTACACACATCCATGCATCCGTGGAAAAAGGAAATCTGTTCGCCTGCCAGTTCCACCCGGAAAAGAGTTCAGATCTTGGACTTGCCATTCTGAAAAACTTTGCGGAAATTGGAGAGGAGGACTAAGCGATGTTTACAAAACGAATTATCCCATGCCTGGATGTAAAAAACGGAAGAGTCGTAAAAGGCGTTAATTTCGTCGATTTAAAAGATGCCGGAGACCCGGTGGAGATTGCAAAAGCGTACGACAAGGCAGGAGCCGATGAAGTTGTGTTCCTTGATATCACAGCCTCCTCCGACCAGAGAGGAACCGTTGTCGATATGGTGCGGAAGGTAGCGGCAAACGTTTTTATTCCGTTCACTGTCGGCGGAGGAATCCGCACTGTGGACGATTTCAAGATGCTGCTCCGAGAGGGGGCCGATAAAATTTCGATTAATTCCTCCGCGATCAACAATCCGCAGCTCATTGGCGATGCGGCGCAGAAATTTGGCAGCCAGTGCGTGGTCGTTGCGATCGATGCGAAGAAGAGAGCTGACGGAAGCGGCTGGAATATCTACAAAAACGGCGGCCGGATCGATGTCGGCATCGACGCCGTCGAGTGGGCGAAAAAAGCCGAGAGCCTCGGAGCCGGAGAAATTCTGCTCACCAGCATGGACTGCGACGGAACAAAGGCGGGATACGATATCGAGCTGACAAGAACGATCGCAGAGAGCGTCGGCATCCCGGTCATCGCATCCGGCGGCGCAGGAACGCTGGAGCATTTTTATGATGCCTTAACCGAAGGAAAAGCCGATGCAGCCCTCGCCGCATCCCTGTTCCACTACAAAGAACTGGAAATTCGTGAAGTCAAAGAATATCTGGCAGGCCGTAATGTGCCGGTCCGCCTGTAAAAGGAAGGAGAAAACGATATGCCGCCTCTTAGCGGAAGCTGGGCAAATGCCCTGAAGGGAGAATTCTCCAAAGACTACTATAAAAAACTGTTTCAGACGGTGGGTGCGGAGTATAAAACTCACACCATTTATCCACCGGCTGATGATATTTTCAATGCGTTCCACTTTACCCCGCTCGAGCAGGTAAAAGTGGTCATCCTGGGCCAGGATCCGTACCATGAGCCGGGACAGGCGCACGGGCTCTGCTTTTCTGTAAAACCGGAGGTAAGTATTCCGCCGTCCCTGGTCAACATTTACAAGGAACTTGAGGACGATCTGGGATGCTATATCCCGAACAACGGATATCTCGAAAAATGGGCACGGCAGGGTGTTTTAATGCTGAACACGGTGCTGACTGTACGTGCGCATCAGGCAAATTCCCACAAGGAAATCGGCTGGGAACAGTTTACCGATGCAGCGATCAAGGTACTCGCAGAGCAGGATCGACCGATGGTCTTTATCCTCTGGGGCCGTCCGGCGCAGCGGAAAAAAGAGATGATCCACAATCCAAAGCATCTGGTGCTGATGTCCGCTCATCCGAGTCCGCTCTCTGCATACCGTGGATTTTTCGGCAGCCATCCGTTTTCCAGAACAAACGAATATCTGGAAGAAAACGGTCTTGCGCCGATTGACTGGCAGATCGAAAATGTAATACGGGAGCAAAAGCATGAGTAAAAAGAAAAATACATTATTGAGAAATACTTCTATTTTAATGGCGGCAACGATTATCTCACGTGTGATCGGTCTTTTATACCGGTCACCGCTCGGCGAAACGATTGGAAATGAGGGACTTGGCTATTACAGTACGGCGAGTAATCTGTATACGATTCTGCTTCTGATCTCCTCCTATAGTATTCCGATGGCAGTGTCAAAAATCGTATCCGAACGTCTGGCATTAAAAGAGTACCGAAATGCACATCGCGTGTTCCACGGTGCCCTTCTTTACGCCGTGATCGTAGGTGGAGTTGCTGCACTGGTGGCATTCTTTGGCGGGAAATTCCTTCTGCCGTATAACCAGCAGAATGCACTCCTCGCCCTGCGTGTATTGGCGCCGACGATCTTTTTCTCGGCTGTTCTCGGCGTTCTGCGTGGCTATTTCCAGGCCCACAGCACGATGATGCCGACCTCAATTTCACAGATCATCGAGCAGGTATTCAACGCCGCATTCAGTATTGGCGCCGCCTGGTTCTTCATCCAGCAGTTCGCGACAAACGATACCGAACATGCCAAATTCGGTGCCGCCGGCGGAACCCTCGGAACAGGAGCCGGTGTCCTGGCAGGCCTTTGCTTTATGCTGATCGTTTACGGGGTAAATCGGAAAACGATTCTGCGAAAGGTGGCCAGAGATACACGTCACCGTGAAGAATCCTACCGTGAAATTTTTCAGGTACTTTTTCTGATGGTAACGCCGGTCATTTTCACGACATTCATTTACAACTGCAACGCTTACCTGGACAACTATCTGTTCTTTACCATCCTCGGATGGCACGGCGAAAACCAGAAAGCGCTGAACGCTGCATACGGCGAGTTTTCCAACTATTACGTTACGCTGATTAATGTTCCGCTTGCCATGGCGAGTGCATCCGCATCTGCGATGATGCCGGAGGTGTCTTCCTGTTATGCAACCGGTGACCTTGACGAGGCAAACGACAAAATTCTGGAAACGATCCGCCTGACCATGTTTATTTCCATTCCGGCTGCCGTCGGCCTTGGAGTCCTGGCATTCCCGATTACAGGCGTTTTGTTCCCGTCAAGTTCGAGCCTTTCCGGCAAACTGCTGATGATGGGTGCCGTATCGGTTGTCTTTTCTGCACTGTCTACCATTACCAACAGTGTCCTGCAGTCGATCGGGCAGCAGAAGAAAGCCTTGCACAATGCAGCAATTTCCCTTGGAATGGATCTCGTCGTCCTGGCGCTGATCCTTGCAGTTTTCCCAAAGACAAACATTTATGCCGTTGTCTTTGCAGGAATCCTGTTCTCCCTTAGCATGTGCGTATTGAATAACCTTTCGATCCGCAAACACCTGAATTTCCGCAATGAGTTCAAAAATACCTATGTAAAACCATTGATCGCAGCAGCTATTATGGGTGTTGTAACCTGGATTGTTTATTATGGTCTGTTCGCCATTACGAAGCGTCCATCGATCAGTATGCTGGCCGCAATTCTGATCGCAATCGTCGTATATCTGATTGCTTTTGTGGTTGTAACCGGTACGACGGAAGCAGAAATGCGCCGTATGCCGATGGGAACGAAGCTGGTAAAGGTTCTCCGCATCCTGCGGATTTACCGCTGAAAACAGAAGAGAAAATCCTGCTTTGCGGGATTCTCCGCCTGCGGCGGGCCGCTTTAGCGATAGAATTCCCCGCCGCCGCAGTGCGATCCTGCCCGGAGGGCTTATAACGGGGAATGTCAACGAAATTTCCTGTTATGTAAAAAAAGCTCCTGTCCGGAAAACAGAAAAAACTGTTTTCCGGACAGGAGCTTTTTTAAATATCGGAATAGAAAAATCAGTATGTAACTTCTTATGCGTCTTTCTCTCCGCCAGATTCCTGTTTCAGATTCTTATTTGCGGTAGAAAGCATCAGCTTAATACGGTTCAGCTGGTTCACCTCCGAAGCGCCTGGATCGTAGTCAACGGCCACGATATTTGCCTTCGGATACTCCTTGCGGATCGCCTTAATAACACCTTTACCGACAATATGATTCGGCAGGCACGCAAACGGCTGGATGCAGACGATATTGTAAACGTCGCTGTGAATCAGCTCCATCATCTCGCCTGTCAGGAACCATCCCTCACCTGTCTGGTTACCGCAGGAAACAATCGGAGAAGCATACTTCGCCAGATCCCGTACATCAGCCGGCGGATCAAAGTGTTCGCTCTTCTTGAACTCTGCAACTGCCGCGCTCCGCAGCCAGTTGATCAGCTTAATGCCCGTATTTCCGAGCATCGAAGAGCTCTTCTTGAATCCAAGGTGCTCTACCTTGAAATTCGTATTGTAGAAGCAATAGCAGAAGAAATCGATCAGATCCGGCACAACCGGCTCGGCGCCTTCGCTTTCGAGAAGCTCCGCCAGATGGTTATTGGCCGCCGGAAGGAACTTAACCAGAATCTCGCCGACAATACCGACACGCGGTTTTTTCTCGTTCGTAATCGGAATATGGTCAAAGTCGCGGATCATCGTGCGGCAGATCTGTTTAAACCGGGTATGGCTCAGGTGTTTGGAAGAAATGAAATCAATACAGATTTTCTCCCATTTTTTGTGAATCCGGTCTGTCGTTCCCTTCTTCTGCTCATAAGGACGCATCCGGTAGATACATTTCATCATGATATCACCGAACTCCGCTGCATAGCAGAGACGAATCGCAAGATCCGGTGTAATCTTAAAGCCCGGATTTTCTTCCAGACCGCTTAAGTTAATCGAGATGACCGGAATCTGCGTCATATCGGCCTTCTCCAGTGCACGGCGAATAAATCCGATATAGTTTGATGCACGGCAGCCGCCGCCGGTCTGGCTCATGATGACGGCTACTTTATTCAGGTCATACTTGCCGGAGAGCAGAGCCTGCATAATCTGTCCGACTACCATCAGAGACGGATAGCAGGCATCGTTATTTACGTATTTCAGGCCGACATCAACCGCCTCTTTGTTGTCATTTGGAAGCACTTCCAGATGGTATCCGGCAGCATTGAATGCAGGCTGCAGAATCGAGAAGTGGATCGGTGACATCTGCGGGCAGAGGATCGTGTAATCTTTGCGCATCTCTTTTGTGAAGACCGGCTTCTGGATCGAGGATGGAACAATTTCACGTACCGCCTGTTTGCGGTCATGTGCACGCAGAGCGGCGAGCAGAGAACGGACACGGATTCTGGCAGCGCCGAGGTTGTTGACCTCATCGATCTTCAGGCAGGTATAAATTTTACCGCTTCTGGTCAGAATTTCGTAAACCTGATCGGTTGTAACGGCATCCAGACCGCAGCCGAACGAGTTCAGCTGGATCAGGTCAAGATCATCGCGTGTCTTTACGTAGTTTGCAGCCGCATACAGACGGGTGTGATACATCCACTGGTCATTGACACGAAGCGGGCGCTCGAGCGGTGCAAGATGGGAAACAGAGTCCTCTGTTAAAACGCACAGACCGTAGGAGTTAATCATATCCGGAATACCATGATGAATTTCCGGATCGATGTGGTACGGTCTTCCGGCAAGCACGATACCTCTGCGGCCGGTTTCTTTCATATACTGCAGCGTCTCTTCCCCTTTTTTCTGCATATCACGTCTTGCAGCGGCGAGCTCCTCCCATCCGGCATGGACAGCGGCGCGGACCTCATCCTCCGGCAGGCCGGAAAATTCTTTTGCCAGGCCGTCGGCGAGAACCTTTTCACTCGTAAATGCGAGGAACGGATTGCGGAATGTGATGGAGTCGTCCTGGAGCTCATCCACGTTGTTTTTGATGTTCTCCGCGTAGGAAGTAACGATCGGGCAGTTATAGTGGTTGATGGCCTCCGGGAACTCGGTACGCTCGTACGGGATACACGGATAGAAGATGAATTTTACGCCGTGGCGTAAGAGCCAGGTCACATGGCCGTGAGCCAGTTTCGCCGGGTAACACTCGGATTCACTCGGGATCGATTCGATGCCGAGCTCATAAATCTTGCGGCTTGAAGTCGGGGAGAGTACCACGCGGTATTTCAGCTGCGTGAAGAAGGTGTACCAGAACGGATAGTTCTCGAACATATTGAGGACTCTCGGAATGCCGACCTCTCCGCGGATTGCTTCATCCTGCGGCAGCGGCTGGTAGCCGAAGATTCGTTTGTATTTGTATTCGAACAGGTTCGGAATATGATCCTTGTTTTTCTCTTTTCCGATTCCGCGCTCACAGCGATTTCCGCTGATGTACTGACGGCCGCCGGAGAATTTGTTGATGGTCAGACGGCAGCTGTTCGTACAGCCTTTGCAGTTTGCCATCGTGGTCGAGTATTTCAGCTCATTGATCTTTTCGATGGAGAGCATCGTAGTCTCCTGATCTGCCGAATAGCGCTCTCTTGCGATCAGCGCCGCACCGAACGCACCCATAATGCCGGCGATGTCCGGGCGGATGGCTTCGCAGTTGGCGATCCGCTCAAAGCTTCGAAGAACGGCATCGTTGTAGAACGTACCGCCCTGTACGACGATGTGGCGTCCCAGCTCGGTGGCATCGGAAACTTTAATTACCTTATACAATGCGTTTTTGATGACGGAGCAGGCAAGTCCGGCAGAAATATCAGCAACGGATGCGCCTTCTTTCTGCGCCTGTTTTACCTTGGAATTCATAAATACGGTACAGCGGGTACCAAGATCGATCGGGTGTTTTGCGAACAGTGCTTCGTGTGCAAAATCCTGTACACTGTAGTTCAGGGACTGCGCGAAGGTTTCGATAAAGGAACCGCAGCCGGAGGAACATGCTTCATTGAGCTGTACGCTGTCTACAGTGCCGTTTTTGATCTTGATACATTTCATATCCTGACCGCCGATGTCGAGAATACAGTCGACTTCCGGATCGAAGAATGCTGCGGCATAGTAATGAGAAATCGTTTCAACCTCACCCTCGTCCAGCATCAGCGCAGCTTTGATGAGTGCTTCGCCGTAACCGGTGGAACAGGACCAGGCGATCTGTGCGGAATCCGGCAGTTTGGAGTAGATTTCCTGGATCGCGCGGATCGAGGTGCCGAGCGGATTTCCGTGGTTGTTGCTGTAGAAGGAATACAGAAGAGCGCCATCCTCACCAACGAGCGCGGCTTTTGTGGTTGTGGAACCGGCATCGATTCCGAGATAGCAGTTTCCTTCGTAAGTGGAAAGATCAGCCGTTACAACATTGTTGACGCTCTGGCGGGCCAGGAATGCATCGTACTCCTCCTTGTCTTTAAACAGCGGTTCGAGACGGGCAACCTCAAAATCGATGGCTACTTTTTCTTCGAGCCGTTTTTTCAGCGCGAGAAGAGAAACCTCGGTCTTTCCATCTGCATTCATTGCAGAACCGATGGCTGCAAACAGATGAGAGTTGTCCGGCACGATCGCGTGCTCGTCATCCAGTTTTAAGGTGCGGACGAACGCTGTCTTTAATTCCGAGAGGAAGTGCAGCGGGCCGCCAAGGAAGGCAACGTGGCCGCGGATTGGTTTACCGCAGGCAAGACCGGAAATGGTCTGGTTGACGACTGCCTGGAAAATAGAAGCGGCAAGATCCTCTTTTGTTGCACCGTCGTTGATGAGCGGCTGGATATCCGTTTTTGCGAATACACCGCAGCGGGCAGCGATCGGGTAGATGGCCTGGTAATGTTTCGCATACTCATTCAGGCCGGTTGCATCGGTCTGCAGAAGAGAAGCCATCTGGTCGATGAACGAACCGGTACCGCCGGCGCAGATACCGTTCATACGCTGTTCGACATTGCCGCCTTCAAAATAGATGATTTTGGCATCCTCGCCGCCGAGCTCGATGGCAACGTCGGTCTGCGGAGCCAGTGCTTTTAACGATGTGGAAACTGCGATAACCTCCTGCGTGAACGGAATGCCAAGATGGTTGGCAAGCGCGAGTCCGCCGGAACCGGTGATGACGGGCTGCAGGGTCAGTTCGCCCAGTTTTTCGTGGGCTTCCCCGAGCAGATGGGCAAGTGTTTCCTGGATGTTTGCAAAATGGCGCTCGTAATCGGCAAAGAGAAGCTGGTTCTCTTCGTTGAGGATCGCAATTTTAACAGTAGTGGAACCGATGTCGATTCCAAGAGTATATTTTTTATCAGTCATGAATCAAACTCCTTTTATAATAAGAAACAATCTCAACACATTATACGACAAAAAATAAGGAAATACAATTGGAAAAAAGGCGATGTCTTATGAAAAAAGTATAAAGTCCTTGTGAAAAATGGAGAAAGCGGGAAAGAAAAAAGAGAGAAAAAAGAAAATTCAGGCATTGTCAAAAACAGATTTTGCCTGTATACTAGAAATAGTATGCCCTGCATGAAAACAGGAGGCAGGGATCATTGAGAAAGGATGAAAAGCGTTATGTATAAAATTCTGAAAATGGAAGGAAGAGCGAAGCGCGCCCATATGGAAACCGTGCACGGCAATATCGAAACGCCGGTATTCATGAATGTCGGAACTGCAGCAGCAATCAAGGGAGCTGTTTCCACCGAAGATCTCCAGCAGATCGGCACGCAGGTAGAACTTTCCAATACGTATCACCTCCATGTGCGCCCGGGAGATGAAGTCGTAAAGAAGATGGGCGGACTCCACAAATTCATGGTCTGGGACAAACCGATCCTGACCGATTCCGGCGGATTCCAGGTGTTTTCTCTGGCAGGCCTTCGGAAAATCAAGGAGGAGGGTGTCTATTTCCACTCGCACGTAGATGGAAGAAAGATCTTTATGGGACCGGAGGAGAGTATGCAGATCCAGTCCAACCTGGCTTCAACCATCGCGATGGCTTTCGACGAGTGCCCGTCGAGTGTGGCAGAGCGCCGTTATGTGCAGAACTCTGTCGACCGCACGGCGAGATGGCTGCAGCGATGCAAAAATAAGATGCAGGAGCTGAACCAGCGGGAAGACACGATCAACAAACATCAGCTTCTGTTCGGAATCAACCAGGGTGCGATTTATGAGGATATCCGCATTGACCATGCAAAACGGATTTCCGAGATGAATCTCGATGGCTATGCAGTCGGCGGTCTGGCAGTAGGAGAGAGCCACGAGGAGATGTACCATATTCTCGACGAAGTCGTTCCGTACCTGCCGAAAGACAAACCGACGTATCTGATGGGCGTTGGAACGCCGGCAAACATTCTGGAAGGCGTAGAGCGCGGCATCGATTTCTTCGACTGCGTATATCCGAGCCGGAACGGACGCCACGGCCACGTTTACACAAACCATGGAAAAATGAACCTGTTCAATCAGAAATACGAGCTGGATCCGCGTCCGATCGAGGAAGGCTGCCAGTGCCCGGCGTGCCGTCACTACAGCAGAGCCTACATCCGTCATCTGCTGAAAGCAAAAGAGATGCTCGGCATGCGGCTCTGTGTTCTGCACAACCTGTATTTCTATAACAATATGATGACAGAAATCCGGACCGCGCTGGACGAGGGCAATTTTGCTTCCTACAAACGGGCAAAACTCGCAGGATTTGAGGAATACGACAAAAAGTAATCGGGAAAGTATGAAATCTTTGGAAAATATCCGAAAAAGACTTGCCCATCGGTTCCGGATTGTGTATTATGATAGGTGTGTCTAAAGAACGGGATGTACTCTCGAATAACAGGAGGAAAGAAAATGTTTTTAGCAACAACAACAGCAGCAAACAGCGGTGTGATGAGCACTGGTATGTTAATTATGTGGCTGGTCATCATGTTCGGTATGATGTATTTCTTAATGATCCGCCCGCAGAAGAAAGAGCAGAAAAAACTGCAGGCAATGCTGAATGACCTCGCAGTCGGCGATGCAGTCATCACAACAAGCGGTTTCTACGGCGTAGTCATCGATATCACAGACGACGATGTCATCGTAGAGTTCGGAAACAACAAAAACTGCCGTATCCCGATGCGCAAAACAGCCATCACAGAGGTTGAAAAACCGGAGACAGCAGTCGTTGAAGAGAAAACAGAAAAGAAAAAATAATTTCACACGGCGAAAAGCCAGGAAAAACGCAGGTATTCAAAAAGAACGAATGCCTGCGTTTTTTTCGCCCCCGAAACTTCTTCGGCGGAACACGGCGAAAACGGGGAAAAATGCCGCGTATTTTTCTTTTAAATGGCAAAAAAGCAAAAAGATTATTGCGTTTCGTCCGATGCAAAGAAATTTCGTGTTGAAATTACTGGAAAAATGGCGTATAATTTAGAAATGCTATAGACGCAGAGAAAATAGAACGGTTTTTCAGCCGGAAGAAAAGAGGGAGAAAGATATGGAATACCGTATTGGATTAATTCACGGTGACGGAATCGGACCGGAAATTGTAAAGGAAGCAAAAAAAGTTCTGGACGCTGTCTGCGAGAAATATGGACATAAGTTTGAATATACCAACCTTCTGCTGGGCGGAGCCTCCATTGATGTGCACGGCGTGCCGCTGACAGATGAAACCATAGAAGAAGCAAAGAAATGCGACGCTGTCCTGATGGGCTCCATCGGAGGAGATGCAAAAACATCCCCATGGTACAAATTAAGCCCGGACAAGCGCCCGGAGGCAGGACTCTTAAAAATCCGGAAATCGTTAGGTCTGTTTGCAAACCTGCGTCCGGCTTACCTGTATCAGGAATTGAAAGATGCCTGCCCGTTAAAAGAAGAGATCATCGGCGAGGGCTTCGACATGCTGATTATGCGTGAGCTGACCGGCGGCCTGTACTTTGGAGAGCGCAGCACTGTAGAAGAAAACGGCATCCGGAAAGCAACCGATACGCTGACCTACAGCGAGACCGAAATCCGCCGCATTGCAATCCGTGCATTCGACATCGCCATGAAGAGAAAGAAAAAAGTAACGAGTGTAGATAAAGCAAACGTTCTCGATTCCTCCCGTCTGTGGAGATCCGTGGTAGAGGATGTTGCAAAAGATTACCCGGAAGTTACCTTAGAGCATATGCTGGTCGACAACTGTGCGATGCAGATCGTCCACAATCCGTGCCAGTTTGACGTCGTTCTGACCGAGAACATGTTCGGAGATATTCTTTCCGATGAGGCAAGTATGGTAGCAGGCTCGATCGGAATGCTTTCTTCCGCCAGCCTGAACGAGACAAAATTTGGTCTGTACGAGCCAAGCCACGGCTCTGCACCGGACATCGCAGGAAAGAACATCGCAAACCCGATTGCAACGGTTCTGTCCGCAGCCATGATGCTCCGCTATTCCCTGGATCTCGATCAGGAGGCAGAGGCAGTCGAAAATGCTGTACAGAAAATTTTAAAAGACGGATACCGCACCGTAGACATTATGTCTGAGGGATGTACCCAGGTATCTACATCCGAAATGGGAGATCTGCTGGTAAAAGCACTGGCATAAAACTGTAAGATAAGAAAAGAGGAAAAAATCATGAGAAGTGATGCTGTAAAAAAAGGAATCGCACAGGCGCCACAGCGTTCTCTGATGCGTGCGCTGGGTCTGACCGAAGAAGAAATGAAAAAACCGCTCGTAGGAATTGTAAGCTCCTACAATGAGATCGTACCGGGTCATATGAACCTGGATAAAATTACAGAAGCTGTAAAAATGGGCGTTGCCATGGCAGGCGGAACACCGATCGTGTTCCCGGCCATTGCAGTCTGTGACGGTATTGCCATGGGCCACATCGGAATGAAATATTCCCTCGTTACCCGTGACCTGATCGCCGATTCCACCGAGTGTATGGCAATGGCTCACCAGTTTGATGCACTGGTATGTATCCCGAACTGTGATAAGAACGTACCTGGCCTTTTGATGGCAGCAGCAAGAGTCAATGTTCCGACCGTATTTGTCAGCGGCGGTCCGATGCTTGCCGGCCATGTAAAAGGTGAGAAGAGAAGTCTTTCCAGCATGTTCGAGGCGGTTGGATCCTACGCAGCCGGAACTATGACAGAGGAAGATGTTTATGATTTTGAGTGCAATGCATGCCCGACCTGCGGTTCCTGCTCCGGTATGTACACGGCAAACAGCATGAACTGTCTGACCGAGGTTCTCGGCATGGGCTTGAAAGGAAACGGAACGATTCCGGCCGTATATTCCGAGCGTCTGCGCCTGGCCAAGAGAGCCGGTATGCAGGTTATGGAGCTGTTAAAACAGAATATCCGTCCAAGAGACATTATGACAAAAGAAGCATTCTTAAATGCGTTGACCGTCGATATGGCACTTGGATGTTCCACCAACAGTATGCTGCATCTGCCGGCCATCGCGCATGAGGCAGGCGTAGAGCTGAATCCGGAGATGGCAAATGCCATCAGTGAGAAGACCCCGAACCTCTGCCATCTGGCTCCGGCAGGATACCACTACATTGAGGAGCTGAACGAGGCCGGCGGTGTTTATGCCGTTATGAACGAGCTGAATAAACTGGGACTTCTGCACACCGAGTGCATGACCGCAACCGGAAAGACCGTTGGCGAGAATATCAAAGGCTGTGTCAACAAAAACCCGGAGATCATCCGTCCGGTAGAAAATCCATACAGCAAGACCGGCGGTATTGCTGTCCTGAAAGGAAACCTGGCACCGGATACCGCAGTCGTCAAACGTTCTGCCGTTGTACCGGAGATGCAGGTTCACGAAGGACCGGCCAGAGTCTTCGACTGTGAGGAGGATGCCATCGAGGCAATCCGCGGCGGCAAGATTGTGGCAGGCGACGTTGTTGTCATCCGTTATGAGGGACCAAAGGGAGGCCCTGGTATGCGTGAGATGCTGAATCCGACCTCTGCGATTGCAGGTATGGGACTTGGCTCTTCCGTAGCTCTGATTACAGACGGCCGTTTCTCCGGCGCATCCCGCGGTGCATCCATCGGTCATGTCAGCCCTGAGGCAGCAGAAGGCGGTCCGATCGCGCTCGTTGAGGAAGGCGACCTGATCCGCATCAATATTCCAGAGCACAAGCTGGAGCTTGCCGTATCGGATGAAGAGCTGGCACGCAGAAAAGCTGCATGGACTCCGAGAGAGCCGAAAGTAACCACAGGCTATCTGAAACGCTACGCAAAGATGGTTTCCAGCGCAAATAAGGGAGCCATTCTGGAGTTCTAATAGAAAAAAATCATATCAGCCGTCCGAACGTGCATTTTCATCGGATGGCTGATTTCATACACAAAGCCAAAAGATAAGGAAGGAATCATACAGACATGGAATTAACTGGATCACAGATTGTTATTGAGTGCCTGAAGGAGCAGGGCGTGGACACCGTGTTCGGCTATCCGGGGGGAACGATTTTGAATATCTATGATGAGCTTTACCGTCATCCGGAAATCCACCACATCCTGACCTCCCACGAGCAGGGTGCTGCCCATGCGGCAGACGGGTATGCGCGTGCGACCGGAAAAACAGGCGTATGTATGGCAACAAGCGGCCCTGGTGCGACAAATCTTGTCACTGGAATTGCAACTGCCTACATGGATTCCACCCCGATGGTAGCCATCACCTGCAACGTAGGAAAGGCACTGCTTGGAAAAGACAGCTTTCAGGAGATTGACATTGCAGGCGTTGCGATGCCGATCACAAAATACAGCGTGATTGTAAAAGATATCACGGTTCTCGCAGACACGCTGCGCCGTGCGTTTTCGATTGCAAAGAGCGGAAGACCGGGCCCGGTTCTGGTGGATATCACGAAAGATGTCACGGCGGCAACGTATGAATATGAGCCAAAGACACCGGAAGCAATCGCACCGTCTATCGAAAAAATCACAGAAGAAGGACTGGATCACGTTGTATCTCTGATTCGGGAGTCGAAAAAACCGTATATTTTCGTGGGCGGCGGCAGCATCATCTCAGGTGCGGCCGAGGAAGTGCGTGAACTGGCACACCATATACAGGCGCCGGTCTGCGATACCCTGATGGGAAAAGGCGCTTTCCCGGGAACCGATAAGCTGTACACCGGCATGCTCGGTATGCACGGAACAAAAACATCGAACTATGGCGTGACGAAGTGCGACCTGCTGATCGTGCTCGGTGCAAGATTTTCCGATCGTGTCACCGGAAACGCCGCAAAATTTGCAAACAATGCAAAAATCGTTCAGATCGATGTAGATGCGGCAGAAATCAACAAGAATGTTGTTGTCGAGTCGAGCATCATCGGAGACGTCAAAGAAGTCTTAAAACGCCTGAATGCGAAGCTGGAGCCGATGCATCATGACGAGTGGATTGCCGAAATCGAGGCAATGAAAGAAAAATTCCCGTTAAAGCATGAAGAAGGCCTTACCGGACCGTTCGTGATCGAGGAGATCTATAAGGCAACCGACGGCCAGGCTGTCATCACGACCGATGTCGGACAGCATCAGATGTGGGCGGCGCAGTATTATCGGTATACGAGCCCGAGAACCCTTTTAACCTCCGGCGGTCTTGGAACCATGGGATTCGGTCTTGGAGCTGCCATGGGTGCCAAAATGGGACGCCCGGACAAAACCGTTATCAACATCGCAGGCGACGGCTGCTTCCGCATGAATATGAACGAACTGGCAACCCTTTCGAGACATAACATTCCGGTGATCGAAGTCGTTGTCAACAACCATGTACTCGGTATGGTACGCCAGTGGCAGACACTGTTCTATGGAAAACGGTATTCCAACACTGTTCTGCAGGATCAGGCGGACTTTGTCAAGGTTGCTGAGGCGCTCGGCGTAAAGGGCATCCGTGTGACGAAGAAAGAGGAAATGGGACCTGCCATCCGTGAGGCGATTGCGAGCGGAAAACCGGCACTGATCGACATATGGATCGACTGCGATGAAAAAGTATTCCCGATGGTTCCGGCCGGAGCACCGATCGAGGATGTCTTCGATGCAGAGGATCTGGCAAAAAAGGAACAAGAAAAGAATTGACATATTTCTAACAAAGAGGTATCATAGTTTCAACGTGGTAAAGTAATACCGTATTACCATATGAATTGCAGACTTGTAAGAAAAACTGCAATACAGGTACAAACGATTACAAGGAAAACCACCGGCATAGGAACGGTGGTTTTCCAGTAATATAAAGTAGCAAGAGAAACAGGAGGATGAAAAATGAGCAGAGTTTATAATTTTTCCGCAGGACCGGCAGTTCTGCCAGAGGAAGTGTTGAAAGAAGCCCAGGAGGAAATGCTGGATTACCGCGGATGCGGCATGTCCGTCATGGAGATGAGCCACCGTTCCAAAGTATTCCAGAATATTATCGATGAGGCAGAAGCAGACCTTCGCGATCTGATGGGAATCCCGTCAAATTACAAAGTCCTGTTTCTCCAGGGCGGTGCATCGCTGCAGTTTTCCATGATCCCGATGAACCTGATGAAAAACGGTGTCGCAGATTACATCGTAACAGGCCAGTGGGCAAAGAAAGCATACGCAGAAGCACAGAAATACGGAAAGGCAAACAAAATTGCCTCCTCTGAGGATAAAACATTTTCCTACATCCCGGACTGCAGCGATCTTCCGATCAGCCCGGATGCCGATTATGTTTATATCTGTGAAAACAACACCATTTACGGAACCAAATACAAAAAACTGCCGAATACCAAGGGCAAAACCCTGGTGGCAGATGTCTCCTCCTGTTTCCTCTCCGAACCTGTTAATGTCTCCGATTACGGCATCATCTACGGCGGTGTCCAGAAAAACATCGGACCTGCCGGAATGGTCATCTCCATTGTCCGTGACGATCTGATTACCGACGATGTCCTGCCGGGAACACCGACCATGATGAAATTTAAAACGCATGCAGATGCCGGCTCTCTGTATAACACGCCGAACTGCTACTGCATCTACATGTGCGGCAAAGTGTTCAAATGGCTGAAGAAAATGGGCGGACTGGAAGTCATGAAACAGCGCAACGAAGAAAAAGCAAAACTGCTGTATGATTTCCTGGATCAGAGCAAGCTCTTCAAAGGAACCGTTGTACCGGAAGACCGTTCTCTGATGAACGTTCCGTTTATCACCGGAAATGCAGATCTGGATGCAAAATTCGTCAAAGAGTCCAAAGAAGCCGGACTTGAGAACCTGAAAGGTCACCGTACCGTCGGCGGTATGCGTGCAAGTATCTACAATGCAATGCCGAAGGAAGGCGTAGAAGCACTCGTAGCCTTCATGAAAAAGTTCGAGGAGGAAAATCTCTAATGTTTCAGTATCATTGCTTAAATCCGATTGCAGGCGTAGGCCTTGCAAATTTTAATGAAAACTATCAGCAGAGTGAAAGCCTGGAGGGAGCCGATGCGGTTCTCGTCAGAAGTGCAGCCATGCACGGTATGGAGCTGCCGAAAAGTCTTCTTGCCGTAGCAAGAGCAGGAGCCGGTGTCAACAACATTCCGCTTGCCGACTGCGCAGAGCAGGGTATCGTTGTATTCAACACACCGGGAGCCAATGCAAATGGCGTCAAAGAGCTGGTGCTTGCCGGCATGCTGCTTGCATCCCGCGATATCGCAGGCGGTATTGAGTGGGTGAAGAGCGACAAAGAAGACGGCGACATTGCAAAGACAGCAGAAAAACAGAAAAAGAAATTTGCCGGCTGTGAGATCAGCGGAAAGAAGCTCGGTATCATCGGACTTGGCGCGATCGGTCAGCTTGTAGCAAATGCAGCAACCCATCTTGGCATGGAAGTATACGGATACGATCCGTACATTTCTGTCGATGCGGCATGGAATCTGTCCCGTGACATTCATCATATCCAGAACGTGGAAGATATCTACCGTACCTGCGATTATATCACCATTCATGTTCCGCTGATGGACAGCACAAAAGGTATGATTAACAAGGCAGCGATCGATGAGATGAAAGACGGCGTGGTTCTTCTGAACTATGCAAGAGACCTCCTGGTTGATGAGGATGCTGTTCTGGAAGCATTAAAGGCCGGAAAAATGAAAAAATATGTGACTGACTTTGCAAACCCGAAGGTAGTCGGCGCAGAGGGAACCATCGTTACTCCGCATCTTGGAGCATCGACCAAAGAATCCGAAGATAACTGTGCTGTCATGGCAGTTAAAGAAATCCGTGATTTCCTGGAGAACGGAAACGTCAAAAACTCCGTCAACTTCCCGAACTGTGATATGGGTGTATGCACAGGAGCAGGCCGTGTGACCATCTGCCATAAGAATATTCCTGGTATGCTGGGTGCATTTACCACCGTTATGGGTAACGCCGGTGTCAACATCAGCGACATGACAAACAAAGGTAAAGGCGATTACGCTTACACCATGATGGATCTGGAAAGCGAAGCAACAGAAGAGATCGTAAAAGCGCTGGAAGCAGTAGACGGCGTGTTAAGGGTTCGTATTATTAAATAAAGAAACAGCCATCCGAAAGAAACAAAAAAGGCGGTATCCGGAAAATGGATGCCGTCTTTTTTTCGATGCCATGCATCCGAAGGAAGCCGCAAGCAGCAGGTGAAAAAGCATAAAAAAGAGAACTGCCGCATCAGAGCAGTTCTCTTTGGAAGAAGTTTAATAGAAAGTGCAGCCGCGTTTTCACAGGTAATATACTGGTCGGTTGTTGCTTTCAGCACATGAAATTCCCTGTTTCCTTCGTAGGAAATGAAGAAGAAAATCAGAGTTCCTCTTTCGTGCAGATCAGATCCGTTTCCAGACGGCTCCGCCGCGTACATCAGCAACTTCAATGCCCTGGGCTTTCAGGTCATCGCGGATTTTATCTGCTTCTGCAAAGTTTTTGGCTTTTTTTGCCTCATATCGTTTCAGAACAAGAGCATCAATTTCCGGATCTCCTTCGCCGGTAATCTGATAGCCGGACGCGGTGGAAGCAGAAGTTGTCTTTGCAGCCTCTTTTCTCTTCGCATCTGCATGAGCGAGAAGGGAAAGACCGAGTACCTGATCGAAACTGTCGAGAAGCGCCAGCTTTGCAGCATCATGCATGTCTGCTTTTAACACATCGTACAGCGTTGTGATGGCAAGCGAGGTGTTGAGGTCGGCATCGAGCGCTTTCTGGAATTTCTCTTTTAAAGCAGTCATAGAAGCTTCCTCGGCCGGTCCGTCTTTCGGGTCTAAAGCGGCGATGCGGGCGATCAGCTTGTCGTAGGCAATTTTGGCGTTGTCCAGGTTTTCCCAGGTGAAGACAAGCGCCTTACGGTAATGAGACTGGAGGCAGAAGAAACGGTAGACGAGAGGATCATAACCTTTTTCCTCAAGAAGAGAAACGGTTAAAAACTCACCTTTCGATTTCGACATCTTTCCAGTCGATGTATTCAGGTGATGTACATGGAACCACTGCGGGCACCAGGCGTGGCCAAGATAGCTTTCGGACTGTGCGATCTCGTTCGTGTGGTGCGGGAATGCATTGTCTACGCCGCCGCAGTGCAGGTCAAGGTATTCGCCATTGTATTTCATGGAGATACCGGAGCACTCGATGTGCCATCCCGGATAACCGACGCCCCACGGGGAATCCCATTTCAAGGCCTGGTTCTCAAATTTGGATTTCGTAAACCAGAGAACGAAATCATTTTTGTTGCGTTTGTTTGTATCTTCCTCTACGCCCTCACGTACACCGACCGCGAGGTCATCCTCGTCGTGATCGTTGAATACGTAGTAGTGGTCGAGACGGCTGGTGTCAAAGTAAACATTTCCGCCGGCAAAGTAAGCGTAGCCGGTGTCCATCAGTTTTTCAATGATTCTGATATATTCGTCAATGCATCCCGTTGCCGGCTGTACGACATCCGGGCGCTTGATGTTCAGCTTTTTGCAATCCGCAAAGAATGCATCGGTGTAATACTGTGCGATTTCCATGACTGTTTTGTGCTCGCGCTTTGCACCTTTGACCATCTTGTCCTCACCGGTGTCCGCATCGGAGCTTAAATGGCCGACATCGGTAATGTTCATGACACGGTTGACGTTGTAGCCTTCATAGCGGAGTGCCTTTTCAAGAACGTCCTCCATAATATAACTGCGCAGGTTTCCAATGTGCGCAAAATGATAAACGGTAGGTCCGCAGGTGTACATTTCTACACGGCCCGGTGTGTGTGTCTGGAATTCAGCTTTTTTATGGGTTGCAGAATTATAAAGATACATAAAAGAAGTCTCCTTTTTTCTTTTCGTGCGGATACGGATGCAGAAGTGATGATACACAGGAAAGCAAAAAAGCGTCTGCTGTATCCGACAAGGATATCAGAGACGCCGCGTGCGGTGCCTGTTTTCCGTGTACTGCACTGGTTCCTTATTAAAATTAATATTAGCAGGATTTTTTTTTGCTGTCAATAGTCCGGAGGCTGTCGAAGACAAAAAGTAAAACGCATTTAATAAGAAGAAATACATTTTTCAGAAATAAAAAGACAGTGCTGCAGAACGCAAATGGAAAGAAACAATTATTTGTGTAATCTTTTTTTTATTATAAAACCGAAGAATACAGGAAAATAGAAAAACGGCATCAGAACAATACCCAAAAAGAGGAAAATAGAGGATTTTGATGACTTTAAATGCAGTTTATACACTTTTCTCCTGCATCGGATATTGACAAACAGAGAGAGTTCTGGTTATAATGAATGCAGTTGTTTTTGGACAAACGGACAAATGTACGGGCATGAGGGATGAAGAAAACAAATCTTGTTGGACGCATCTCCTTTTTGTACTCTTCGTTTTAATGTGGTAAAGTGCCAAAATGAAAAACGGTGGAATGGCGAAGCCGTTCCGGCAAATGTCCGGATGATGCAAAAACAACGCGAATCCATGAAAGGAGTTAGGAAGAATTATGAAAAGAAAAATTGTAAGCGCATTACTTGTTATGAGTATGACTGCAAGCCTGGTTGCCTGCGGAAATTCCGGCAGCGGAAGTTCTGATCCGGCAGATGAGAGTGTAAGCGTAAGCAGCAGCGCATCTTCCGAAAGTGATGCAAGCGCATCTGCAAGCAGTGAGAGCGAAGCCGAGGCAGAGGAATCCGAAATGCCGGAAGGATACGACGAGACCAGCACAGAGCTCTACAATGAGGCACTGGGAGATTTCAACGATGCACTTGCTACTGCAAAGGAAGCAGAAACGGTGGATGAGAGATATGCCCTGATGGCAGTTGCCGAGGGAAAACTGATGGAGTCCGCCATGATGTACCCGCTCACCTCAAGAGGTGGTATGTACGCGATGTACAGAATGGCTCCGCGCACCAAGGACTATACACTTTGGGGAAGCGATAAAGACCGTTATCATCAGTATGTTGTAACAACTGACTTTATCAAGGCAGAAGATTACAACGAAATGAGAGCAAAATGGGATGAGCTTAAAGGAACAGGAACCTATGAGAGCTGGGTAAAAGAATATCTGGCAGGAAAAGGTTACACCTTAAAAGACAGCTTCTCCATGCCGTATGCGAGCGATCCGGTAACATGGGACGGACTTGCAACTTCCCGTGCGGCAGATACCGATGCGATCATCAATACCTATGACGGACTGATGGAGTACGATGTAGAGGGAACTCTGCAGCCGGCACTGGCAGAATCCTATGAAGTATCCGATGACGGACTGACCTATACCTTCCACCTTCGTAAAGATGTAAAATGGACCGATTCCCAGGGACGTGAAGTGGATACTGTAAAAGCAGATGACTTCGTGGCCGGAATGCAGCACATGTGTGATGCACAGGGCGGTCTGGAATACCTGGTACAGGGCGTGATCAAAAACGTATCCCAGTACATCAGCGGTGAAGTTACCGATTTCGACGAGGTTGGTGTAAAAGCTGTTGATGACTATACCGTAGAGTACACACTGGAAGAGCCATGCAGCTACTTCATGACCATGCTGGGCTACACCATCTTCATGCCGATGAGCAGAAGCTACTATCAGTCCCAGGGTGGTAAATTCGGTGCTGAGTACGATTCTTCCGCAGCAGATTATCAGTACGGAAAAGATTCCAACTCCATCGCATACTGCGGACCGTACCTGGTAACCAACGCTACAGCGAAAAATACCATCGTATTTAAACTGAGCGATTCTTACTGGAACAAAGACAACGTAAACATTAAAACCCTGACCTGGCTGTTCAATGACCAGTCTGATGTTACCAAAATGTACACAGATGCAAAAGCAGGTACCGTTGACTATGTAAACCTGAACACCTCCACTATGGAGACAGCAAAATCCGAAGGTCTGTACGACCAGTACGCAGTAGTTTCAGATACCGACGCTACTTCCTTCATGGGATTCTACAATATCAACCGTACTGCGACTGCAAATGCCAACGACGGAACAACAGCAAAGAGTACAAAGTCTGACGAAGAAATCCAGAGAACAAACAAAGCACTGCAGAACGTTCACTTCAGAAGAGCGATCAGCTTTGCAGCAGATCGTGGCGCTTACAATGCACAGCAGGTTGGCGAGGATCTGAAGTATACTTCCCTTAGAAATACCTTTACCCCGGGATATTTCGTAAGCCTGTCAAAAGACACTACCATTCAGATCAACGGAACCGACACAACCTTCCCGGCAGGCACCTACTATGGTGAAATCGTACAGAAACAGATCGACGCCGACGGCGTGAAGATCAAAGTATGGGATGCCGAAAACAAGACCAGCGATGGTTTTGATGGATGGTACAATCCGGAAAACGCAGTAGAAGAACTGAATACCGCAATCGAGGAGCTCGCAGAAGACGGTATCACCATCGATGAGAGCAACCCGATCCAGATTGAGTATCCATATCCGTCTGCAGTAGAAGTTTACACCAACAAAGCAAACTCCTACAAGAAATCAGTAGAGGCTGCCCTTGGCGGAAAAGTTGTGATCAATCTGGTTGATGCCGTAGACCTGGATGGATGGTACTATGCAGGATACTATGTAAACTATGGTTATGAACAAAACTACGACGTATATGATGTCTCCGGATGGGGTCCGGACTTTGGTGATCCGTGCTCTTATCTGGATACCATGCTTCCGGACTACGAAGGATACATGACCAAATGTTTCGGTATCTTCTAATTTTGGAAAAGGTAAAATTGGAAAGACCAGAACAGTTGAAAGCCAATGAATAAACCGGCAGGGGGATGGGGACAAAAAAAGCCATTCCCCTGTCATATTGTGTTAAGGAATGAGAGAATATGACAAAATATCTTTTTAAGCGTTTGTTGCATGGCCTTGTTTCCGTAGTAATCGTCGTTGGATGCGTTATGACTATGATCTATTCTCTGATGGACCGAAATCTGATTTTCGCACAGGATACCACCTATTCCCATCAGAGCAATAACCAGAAAAAGGTGTACAAATATCAGAAGTGGGAGACATACGGATATCTTGATTATGTAACCTATGCAGATTATTTGAACGCTCTCAAAGCAAAAGGCGAAATTGACGAGGATACGAGATCCAAAGCAGTAGCATTCGGAAGAACGAAAGACCAGGATTCAGAACTGGTATCTGAATATGTAAAGGAATTTACAGCTTATTATAAAGCAAAAGGTTACACCGTAAGAAGATACGATGCGATCATGATGGGTAAGAAAAAATATGCCAACGGCGGACAGCAGCAGCTGTTTGCATACAGGGATATTCCGCTTGCAACACGTCTCGGAAAATATTTTTCCGGTTTGATTGACATCGACAGCATTCACGATGCTGCAAAGGTAGAAGGTAAGAGGGGGATTACATTTACCTTACACGATCCGGTATATGGGGGAAAGAAATTTTCACCGGCCATCATGGGAAATGGCACAACACACAAGTACCTGATGTACTTTGACTCAAAATTCCCATATTTCCATCAGAATATAATCACCATAAATTTAGGAAAGTCCTATTCCGTAAATGAGGGTGTGGATGTAGCACTGACCATGACCCGCGCGCAGGGATCCTACGTAAAATCGGAGATTACCTACCCAAGCGGTCTGGTGGAATACAGTGCAGACGATCTGCACAGCGCAACGTATATGAGCGAATCTCAGGATGCAAGCGCTGTTCATTCCGATCGGTTCACAGATGACTATACCAACGTGGATACAGTTAAGAGTGGTAAATCAAAAATCGGCTATTCCTTTGTGATCGGTATCATTGCCGTGATTCTTTCCTATCTCATCGCAGTGCCGCTTGGCATTCTGATGGCGAGAAAGAAAGACAAACTGGTTGACCAGCTTGGAACCATCTATATTGTATTCATTATAGCAGTACCTTCACTGGCCTATATCTTCCTGTTTAAGGCAATCGGAGGAAAAATGGGTCTGCCAACCACCTTTGACATGGATTCGAAGAGCAAGCTGATGTATATTCTGCCGATCGTTTCTCTGGCACTGCCGCAGGTGGCAAACCTGATGAAATGGCTGCGTCGATACATGATCGACCAGATGAACTCCGATTACGTAAAATTCGCAAGATCCGGTGGACTGACAGAGGGAGAAATCTTTACGAAACACATTTTGAAGAACGCAGCGATTCCGATCGTACAGGGTGTTCCGGCGAGCGTACTGTTCGCACTGACCGGAGCCATCATCACCGAGCGTGTGTACGTAGTACCTGGTGCCGGTAATCTGCTGACCGAAGCAATCAGCAAATATGATAATGGTGTTATCGTAGGTGTTACACTGTTCTACGCAGTGCTCTCCGTGATTTCCATCATCCTGGGCGACGTTTTGATGTCCATGGTGGATCCGCGAATCTCATTCTCAACGAAAGACAGGTAGGGACTTATGAATTATGATTTAGATAAATTCGGTCTGTCTGAGGAAGAACTGTTTTCTCCTATAGATAACAGCTCTCTGGAGTCTGAGAAAATTACGGCTCCGAGATATTCCTACTGGCATTCCGTGTTCCGCGTATTTTTTAAGAAAAAAATCAATATTGCCGTACTTTGCCTCCTGGGTGTGATTCTGCTGATGACGTATGTGTATCCGCTCTTTGTGGAGTACGACCGTTTCGCCAATCTGATGAACGGCGCGACAAAACATCTGTCTCCAAGCAAAGCATTGCAGCAGCTTGGATTCAATATTCACTGGATTTTAGGATCCGGTGCTTCCGGACAGTCGACCTTTGATGCTGTCTGGTTTGGTTCCAGAATTTCAGTTTCCCTGGCATTTATCTGTGCGCTCATCAACCTTTCGATTGGTGTGATTGTCGGATCTGTCTGGGGATTTTCGAAGAAGGTTGATGTCTTCATGATGGAGGTTTACAACATCATCGGAAATATTCCGTATGTACTTCTGATCTCCGTCCTGGTGCTTATCTTTTCTCCGAGCTTCTGGACCATGGTATTTGCACTGACCGTTACCGGATGGCTTGCCATCGCGTACTTTATCCGTACGCAGGTCGTTATCATCCGTGACAGAGAGTATAATCTGGCATCAAAATGTCTTGGAACTTCGATTTTCCGCATTGCGATGAAGAATATTCTCCCGTTTATGACATCTGTCATTGTTACTCTGGCGGCAACTGAGATTCCGTCCTACATCTCTTACGAGGTGTTCCTGGCTTACATCGGTATGGGACTTTCTGACATGTCTCTGGGAAGACTGATCTATGAGGCTGAGGGTGCCATGCTGACACCGGGATGGGGATTCGAATTCTGGAGTCCGGTTGTTGTCGCTTCAATTATCACCGTAGTATTATATGTAGTTGGACAGAACCTTGGAGATGCGTCCGACCCGAGAACACATATGTAGGAAGGAAAGCCGCATGGAAGATAAAAAAGTATTATTATCGATTAAGGACTTACAGGTAAAATTCCGTGTCCGCGGCCGTATCCTGACGGCAATCCGGGGCGTAACGCTGGATATTTACGAGAATGAGTCCATTGCTATCGTAGGAGAATCCGGTGCCGGTAAATCCGTATTCACAAAAGCGTTTGCAGGAATGCTGGACAGCAACGGCTTCATCGATCAGGGAGATATCATTTTTAACGATGCCGAGCTGAGCGATACCGTTGTGCCGCTGAATTCTTATGCGAAAAAGACCATCGCATCCACCTGGGAAAAACTGAATGAGTATTCCAAACTGGAATATGGTTCAGAAGTATTCCTGAAAATGAAGGCGCTGGAGCAGGAAAAAGAAGAAAAAATGACGCTGAGCGAGGAAGAGCGTGAGAAAGCAGATGCTGAAATCAAGGAACTTGTAATAAAGAGAACCGAACTTTTCAACTATAAGCAGACACTCGATACTTCCAAAGAAAAAGCGAAAATCAAAGAGACATCCGCGGAGATTTCCAGACTGGATGGAGAGATTAAGGCTCTGCAGAAAGCAAAAGAAGAAAAAATCAAGGCACACAAACAGGCTGCCATGAACGATACGGCCTACAATCAGGCGTATGATGCAAAGATGGCAGAGTACAAAAAAGAGTATGCCGGCCTGACAGCAAAAGAAATTACGGACGAGACAAGAAAGAGAAATGAGATTCTTGCCAAAGAGATCTATCTTTCCGTTGGACGTTACAAACTGCGCAAAAAAGTCCGCATGATCAAAAAGCTGCACGAGGCATTCAAAGCTGCAATGGAGCGCGGTGTGGATCTGAACGATGAGCAGAAGCGAAACGGCGTTTTTGACCAGGCTACCTTCCGCGTACGCTATCTGGATGAGACACCGGAGCAGCTTCATGGAACCTGTATCATCAATCTGGCAAAAATCCAGGATCCGAATGACTGGGGTCAGATCCGCGGTAAGAAAATTGCAACCGTATTCCAGGATCCGATGACTTCCCTGAACCCGATCATCACAATCGGAAAACAGATTACGTCTGTTATCATGAAGCATCAGCATGTCAGCGAAGTGGAAGCAAGGGCACAGGCGCTTGAGCTGATGGAAAAGGTTGGTATTCCGAACGCAGAGCAGCGTTTCGATGATTATCCGTTCCAGTATTCCGGCGGTATGAGACAGCGTATCGTTATCGCGATTGCACTTTCCTGCCGTCCGAAGATCCTCATCTGCGATGAGCCGACAACTGCGCTGGATGTTACGATTCAGGCGCAGATCCTGAAGCTGATCAAGGACCTTCAGAAAGAGTACAACTATACCATCGTGTTTATTACCCACGACCTTGGTGTCGTAGCGAATATCGCTGACCGTGTTGCCGTTCTGTACGCAGGACAGATCATCGAGTTTGCGAATGTAGAAGAGCTGTTCTACGACCCGCGCCATCCGTACACCTGGGCACTGCTTTCTTCCCTGCCGCAGCTTGCGGAGCGGAATACAAAGCTGTTCTCGATTACCGGTACCCCGCCGTCTCTGTACAACAAGATTATCGGAGACCCGTTCGCACCGCGTAACCAGTACTGTCTGAAAATCGACACACTGGAAGAGCCTCCGATGTTCAAAGTAACGGGTACCCATTACGCCAAAACCTGGCTGCTGGATCCGAGAGCACCGAAGACGGAGAAGCCGGAGGCTATTCAGAATATTCACGAAAAACTGTTAAAAGCATATAACTTATAGGAGAGTTTGAAAGTGTCTACAAAGCAGGAAAGCAAGACCACTGTTTCGCATCTGCCGGAGCATGGTCCGATTGATGAAAATGGAAGAGAAATCTTACTGCAGGTAAAAAATGTAGATATCACTTTCGGCAAGGGCGATGACGCAGTCAAAGCGGTAAAAAATGCTTCTTTTGACATCTACAAGGGAGAAACCTTCTCCCTCGTAGGCGAGTCCGGTTCCGGAAAGACCACGATCGGCCGTGCGGTCATTCGTGTCAACCCGTGTTCCGCAGGAGAGATCCTGTACAAGGGTGTTAAAATTTCCGGCAAGATTCCGCATTCCCTGGACCGGGAGGTTATCCGAAACATTCAGATGGTATTCCAGGATCCTGCCGCATCGTTAAATGAGCGTGCGACGGTCGATTACATCGTATCCGAGGGTCTTTACAACTTCCATCTGTACGAGAACGAGGCAGACCGTGTGAAAAAGGTAGAGAACATGATCAACGAAGTTGGTCTTCTGCCGGAGCACCTGACCCGTTACCCACATGAGTTCTCCGGCGGACAGCGCCAGCGTATCGGTCTGGCCCGTGCCATGGTTATGGAGCCGGAGCTGGTTGTAGCCGATGAGCCGATCTCCGCACTGGACGTATCGATTCGTGCCCAGGTCCTCAATCTGCTGAAAAAATTCCAGAGAGAAAAACAGGTTACTTATCTGTTTATTGCTCATGACCTTTCCATCGTTCGGTTCATTTCCGACCGTATCGGTGTTATCTACAAAGGAAATATCGTAGAGGTTGCGGATGCAGAGGAGCTGTTTAACTTCCCGCTGCACCCATACACGCATTCTCTGATTTCTGCGATTCCGATTCCGGATCCGCAGCTCGAGAAGAATAAGGTGCTGTACACCTACGACCCGTCCATCCATGATTATTCCGTGGACAAACCGGAATTCGTGGATATCGGACACAACCACTTTGTATATGGAAATAAAAAAGAGATCGAAGAGTACAAGGCACTCCGTGAAAAGGGAGAGCCGCTGCAGCCGATCACCATCCGAAAGCCTGGCGAGGAAGTAAAAGAGGAGAACCACGAGGTTCATCTTTCCAAGGCAGAAGATGAATTCCTGAAAACTCCGGTTCACGATACCGGAAGCGTCTGGTACAAAGTGCTGTCATTCTTCTTCCCGATCATCGGTATCATCGCAGCGATGGTATACAAAAAGAAACAGTACTATCACAACTACAAAGCATGCAAGCAGGGCGCGCTGTACGGATTTGCCGTACTTGCCGTGATTCTCCTGATCTTTATCATTGCATTGATTTTAGTTGCCCTATAGTGGACAGGAAAGAAAAAGTGGCCCGGAACCAGAAAAAAGGTTCCGGTGCCGCTTTTTTTGATTTACACGAGCAACGAGCCAAAGTCCGTGCTTGCACGAGACCTTGGCGACTGCCGCGATAACTTGAGAAACTCGCGGAGCGTGTTTCTCATAGTTTACAGGAAGCTTCGTTGAACTTTCCTGCAAATCAAAAAGCCTTCCGGGCAGAACGCTTTCTTATGCCGGTTCACAAAAGAGAAGCGTGAGAAGAATTCCGTTCCGATTTTACTTGACGGGAGATGTGTTTTTTGGGACAATAAATCACAGCAAAAAAGAAAATAAAAGGAAAGAGGAGCAACAGAATGGGAAGAACAGTAAAAGATCCGAACAGACGGCTGCCAAAGCCGGTACAGAAGGTCTGGCTTTCCGAAAAAAATGTCGGACGGCGCATCCTGCTTGTAGTACTGCTTCTGGCGATTGGATCCGGTTTTCTGGTGTATGGTTTTATGAACTTTCTGCACGGAGATTCCGGCTGGCGTGAGATCAGTGTAAAGGCAGGCGCGGATTTGAACTGCGGTGAGGATTTTACCTTGAAATATAACGTTGGCGCAAGCGGGGTTTCCGCAGGCGGGGAGGCAAAGGCACTTTCGCTGCTTTACACAGATGCGGCGGTGAAAGGCTACCGGCTTTTCAATATAGATGAGAGCTTTGAGGATGTGACAAACCTGTATGATATCAACCAACATCCAAATGAAGTGCTGACGGTAGATCCGGTTTTATACGATGCACTGAAAAAAGTATCCGATGCCAATTGCCGGGAAATTTATCTGGGACCGCTGTATGCGTCCCTGGAAAATCTCTGCGCCAGCAATGATGATGCGGCTGCAGCGCAGTTTGATCCGAACCGGAACGATGCGGCAGCAGAAGAAACGGCAGCAGTTGCTGCCTTTACACAGAACCCGGATGATATTTCACTGGAGCTGTCAGGGGAAAACCAGGTCTGTCTGCATGTGTCAGACGCGTATCAGGCGTATGCCGCAGAGATGGGCTATACCGCATATCTCGACTTTTTCTGGATGAAAAATGCTTTTTTGATTGATTATCTGGCGGATACGATTCGCGGCGAGGGCTATCAGCTCGGCATTATTTCCAGTAAGGACGGTTTCGTGCGCTGTCTCGATGAAACGGGAGAAAAAGAGTACCGGTATCCGCTGTATCATCTTTCCGGGAACGAAATCCAGTCATACGGAACAATGACGTATGAAGGACCGAAAAGCATCGTGTTTTTCCACGCTTACCAGGCGGGCAGCCCGGATGCGTACCGCTATTATCAGTATCAGGACAAAACGATGTGCACGCCGTATCTTAGCGCGGCAGACGGAAAAGACCACACAGCAGCATCCGAACTGATCGTCTATTCCGGTGAATATGGCTGTGCCAATACGCTGCTTGCAGCATTTTCTGATTATCAGGCCGAATCGCTTTCCAGGGAGTCCCTGGAAACACTGACTTCACAGAACATTTACAGCATCTGGTTTGAGGACGATGAGATGCAGACGACAGATGAAGATCTTGCCGTAATCGTAGGAAATGAATAAAAAACAAACCAGATTTGCATTGTACAATCGCAGTTAGGATGGTAGAATAAAAACAGAATTTGAAAAATCATTTCCACAATCTGCAAGCCCCACTTCGCGATCTGTTTTGACCTTATCCGGTTGCTGCAGACCGTTTGGGCTGAAAATGGGACTCGCAGCTCACGAAAAGCTTTTTTCAAACACGCTCTGGCATGAATGAGTGCTTTTTTATGCGATTTTGTATGGGGGAAGCAGCAGCGAGAGCACGTAAAATAAAAAAGGAGGGGTTATAATTTTGAAAATGGAAGAAAAATTATACGATTATATGGATTGGGCGGAAATAGAAGCCGTGGTCTATTCTGAGGAGAATCATCCAAGAGATATCTTAGGCCCGCGCGTAACGGAGGATGGTGTTTTGATTCAGGCGTTTTTCCCGGATGCAACCCGTGCAGCCGTACATACGATCCGCGACGGAAAACAGACCGAGATGGTTTGCGAGGATGAGGCGGGATTTTTCGCTGTGCTGCTTCCAGGAAAGAAAATTCCGTCCTATACGCTGATCTACTGGGACGGCGACGGAAACCAGATGGAGCATTACGATCCGTACGCCTATCCGATGCAGTTCACCGAGCAGGAACAGAAACAGTTTGAAAACGGCATCTGTTATTCCATCTATGAGAAGCTGGGTGCACACCCGGTAAAGATCGATGGTATCAGCGGTGTTTACTTCGCTGTCTGGGCACCGAATGCGATCCGTGTCAGTGTTGTCGGAAATTTCAATAACTGGGACGGAAGAGCATATCAGATGAATCTTCTGGAGTCCGGAATCTACGAGCTCTTTATCCCCGGTGTTCGCGCGGGCGACATCTATAAATATGAAATTAAGGCAAAGGGCGGTCTGACGTATCTGAAATCGGATCCATACGCGAATGCAGCACAGCTGCGTCCGAACAATGCGAGTGTTGTGGTTGATCTTGGAAAATATGCCTGGCAGGATGAGAACTGGATGAAGAAGCGTGGTGTCACACAGGGCGACAAAGCGCCGATTTCTGTTTATGAAGTGCATCTTGGCTCCTGGAAAAAACCGGACGATGGCCGTGAATTTTATAACTACCGTGAGATCGCTCCGATGCTGGCTTCTTATGTGAAAGAGCTCGGCTACACCCATGTTGAGCTGATGCCGGTGATGGAGCATCCGCTCGATGAATCCTGGGGTTATCAGGTAACGGGCTATTACGCACCGACAGCACGATACGGAACGCCGGATGACTTCCGCTATTTTATGGATACGATGCACCAGAACGACATTGGTGTTATTCTCGACTGGGTACCGGCACACTTCCCGCGCGATACCTTCGGACTTTCTGCGTTTGACGGAACGTGTCTGTACGAGCATTTTGACCCGAGACAGGGATCCCATCCACACTGGGGCACGCTGATTTACAATTACGGCAGACCGGAAGTAAAGAACTTCCTGATCGCCAATGCGCTTTTCTGGGCAAAAGAGTACCATGCCGACGGAATCCGTATGGATGCGGTTGCCTCGATGCTGTATCTTGATTATGGCAAGCAGGACGGGGAGTGGGTCGCAAATATCTACGGCGGAAATGAGAACCTTGAGGCAATCGAATTTTTAAAACATCTGAACTCCATCTTCAAAAAAGAGTTCCCGGATGCGCTTCTTATCGCAGAGGAATCGACCGCATGGCCGAAGGTGACGGGAGAACTCGACGATGAAGGACTTGGCTTCGACTACAAGTGGAACATGGGCTGGATGAATGATTTTACGGAATATATGAAAAACGATCCGGTATACCGCGGGGCACATCACGATCAGCTGACTTTTTCTATGGTATATGCATACTCGGAGAAATTCATGCTGAGTCTGTCGCACGATGAAGTGGTTCATCTGAAGGGATCCATGTATACCAAAATGCCGGGTACACCGGAGCAGAAAATGGCAAATCTTCGTCTGGCGTACGCTTATCAGATGGTGCATCCCGGAAAGAAGCTTCTGTTTATGGGACAGGAATTTGGACAGGAAAAAGAGTGGAATGAGAAACAGTCCCTGTCCTGGGAGCTTCTTGAGGACAAGAAACATCTGCAGTTAAAGAACTATATGGCGGCACTTCATGCATTCTACAAAGCAAATCCGGCATTGTATCAGCTTGACGAAAAGCCGGAGGGCTTTGAGTGGATCAATGGCATGGAGTGGGAAAAGAATCTTCTGATCTTCCTTCGCAGAACAAGGAAGAAAGAAGATACGCTGCTTGTCATATGCAACTTCTCGAATGTCGAGTACGATGATTTCCGCATTGGTGTGCCGTATCCAGGAAAGTACAAAGAGATGTTCAACAGCGATGCGGAAAGCTATGGCGGAACAGGCGTCGGAAATCCACGCGTGAAAATGTCGAAAAAAACAGAGTGCGACGAGCGGAAAAACTCGATTACCGTAAAACTCGCACCGCTTTCTGTTCAGGTATTTTCTTATACGAAGCCGGAGACGGGCGCTGCAAGCAATAAGAGCGCAAAGGCAAAAACTGCAGCGAAAGCGGCAGCAGAGAAGAAAACCGGAAAGAAGGGAAAACCGGCTGGAAAAACGGAAGAAGCAGTAAAAGCAGTAAAAGCAAAGAAAACAACAAAGACTGCTCAAAAAGCAGAGAAAAAAGCAGAGAAAAAGGTATCGGAAAAAACGGTGAAAACCGCAGAGAAAAAGCAGGGAACTACGACTGCGACAGAGAAGGTGGAGAAAGCCGTAAAGCAGGCGATCGACAGCAAACCGGTGAAAACGGTAGAGCAGACGGTGGACAAGCTGGTGAAAGCCGGAAAATCCGCAGCGGCAGAGGCAGCAAAAGCCGTGGAAAAATACCGCGCAGCCGCCGATCCGGAAAAGAAGCCGGCTACAAAGCCGGAAACCAAGTCGGAAGCAAAATCAGAGGCAAAACCAGAGACAAAAACGAAAAAAAGCACAGGCATGAGTGAACTCGGCGAGGAGCTGCAGAGAAAATTCGAGACAGAGGAGAGATAACACATGGTGAATCTGACAGCGGCGGAACGAGTCTATGAATACTGGATCGACAAGGCCTCTTCGGCTGCCGATCTGGTGCTGAAGATCGTGTTTGCAGTAATTCTGTTTCTGGTTGCACGCAAACTGATCCTGTGGCTCTGCGGTCTGATCCGGAAAAACATGCGGCGTTTTCACACGGAGGAGGCGGTGGTCAGTTTCACCGTTTCCATGGTGAAATACAGTCTGAACACGCTGCTGGTGCTGACCATTATCGTTCAGCTCGGTATCGTATCCGAAGCGTCGATCGCAGCAGCCATCGCCTCCGCCGGCGTTGCCGTATCCCTGGCATTGCAGGGCGGCCTCTCAAACTTTGCAGGCGGGGTGATGATTCTGCTGCTGAAGCCATTTAAGGTCGGTGACTACATCATCTTCCCGGGCGAAGGTCAGGAGGGAACGGTCAAAAAGATTGAGATGTATTACACGACAATCAACAGCATCGACAACCGTACCATCATGATCCCGAACGCCAATCTTACGAACCACACCATCATCAACGTGACGGCAATGGACCGCAGAAAGCTGGAAATCAAAGTCGGCATTTCTTATGAGTCCGATATCAGAAAAGCGAAGGACATCCTGCGTCGCCTCGTTGAGGAGGAGCCGCATTTTCAGTCGGAGGAGCAGCAGTTTTTCGTAGATGAGCTGGGCGAGAGCGCGATCACGGTTGGTCTGCGCGCCTGGGTCGCAACGGAAAATTACTGGCCGGTCAAATGGAAAATGAATGAGCGCATCAAAGAAGAGTTTGACGCGGCGGGAATTTCCATCCCGTATAACCAGCTCGATGTCCACATCTGCCCGGAACCGGCGAACAAAAAAGCCGGAAAAGGCGATAAATAAAGGATATTTTGAAAATTAACCCTTGCAATTGCACGGAAAAGGTGCTATAGTAAAGTTGTTAATAAGTGACTGTTAAGGAGTGGACGATTTCGTCCACTCTTTCTTGTGTACAGGGAAATGAAAGAATTTTTCGAAAGTTTCCCTAAATCAAAAAAGGTGGTGAGGATTTGAGCAGAAGAGAAGAATACGAACAGAAGGCAGAAGAACTGATCACTCCGATTGTAGAAGCCAATGGTTTTGAACTGGTGGATGTGGAGTATGTCAAAGAGGGCGGTACCTGGTACCTGCGTGCTTACATCGACAAAGAAGGCGGAATTACCGTAGATGACTGCGAAATCGTCAGCCGTGCATTTTCTGACCGGCTGGACGCAGAGGACTTTATCGATGACGCCTATATCATGGAGGTCAGCTCCCCGGGCCTTGGACGTCCGCTGAAAAAAGAGAAAGACTATAAGAGAAGCATGGGAAAAGAGCTGGAAATCCGGACATACCGTGCGATCGAGAGAAACCGGGAATTTTACGGAATACTCACCGCATATGATGATAACAGTGTGACCATTTTGGAGGAGGACGGAACAGAGCGCGTCTTCCAGAAAAGCGATATTGCATTGATCCGTTTAGCATTTGATTTCTAAACAGACGCAGATACAGGAGGAAAAGAGAAAAATGAATACAGAATTAATGGAGGCCCTTGAAGTTCTTGAGAAAGAGAAGAATATCAGCAAAGATACCCTGCTTGAGGCAATTGAGCAGTCGCTGATCCAGGCCTGTAAAAACCATTTTGGCAAAGCAGATAATGTAAAGGTAAGCATCAACGCCCAGACTGGTGATTTCAAAGTCGTAGCAGAGAAAACCGTTGTTGATCTGGTACAGGATCCGATCATGGAGATCGCCCTTTCCGATGCAAAACGTGCAGACTCCCGCTATGAACTCGGCGATATCGTTCCGGTAGAAATCAAATCCAAAGAGTTCGGCCGTATTGCAACCCAGAATGCCAAAAACGTCATTCTTCAGAAGATCCGTGAGGAAGAGCGTAAAGTTCTGTTTGATCAGTACTTCGAGAAAGAGCACGATGTGGTTACCGGTGTGGTACAGCGCTATGTAGGACGCAACGTCAGCATCAACCTCGGTAAAGTAGACGCTCTGCTGACCGAGAACGAGCAGGTCAAAGGCGAGAAATTTGAGCCGACCCAGCGTGTGAAAGTATACGTTCTGGAAGTAAAGAATACAACCAAGGGACCGAAAGTCATGGTATCCCGTACCCATCCGGAACTCGTAAAACGTCTCTTTGAGTCTGAGGTTTCCGAGGTTGCAGAAGGCATCGTAGAGATCAAGAGCATTGCCCGTGAGGCAGGAAGCCGTACGAAAATGGCAGTATGGTCCAACGATCCGAACGTCGATGCAGTCGGCGCATGCGTCGGTATGAACGGAAGCCGTGTCAACGCGGTTGTCAATGAGCTGAACGGAGAGAAGATCGACATCATTACATGGGATGAGAACCCGGCACTCCTGATCGAGAACGCACTGAGCCCGGCAAAAGTTATCTCCGTTATGGCAGATCCGGATGAGAAGACCGCAAAAGTAATCGTTCCGGATTACCAGCTTTCCCTTGCCATCGGTAAAGAGGGACAGAACGCAAGACTTGCCGCACGTCTGACCGGATTCAAGATCGACATTAAGAGCGAGACCCAGGCACGCGAGGCAGGAGACTTCGACTACGTAGAAGAAGAGGAATACGAGGAAGAGGACAATTACGATGAGTCCGCAGCAGAGGAGGAAACCATCTCTGCAGAAGAAAACTTCGACGAGAATGATGTAGAAACAGCAGAGAAAGCCGGAGACGAAGAGTAATTAAAATAAAAACAAAGGCGGGATGAGCATTTGAGTACAGTTCGTAAAGTGCCGCTGCGTAAATGCATTGGCTGCAATGAAATGAAAAACAAAAAAGAAATGATCCGCGTGGTGAAAACCACCGAAGGAACGATTGTTCCGGACACAACCGGAAGAATGAACGGACGCGGTGCTTATGTCTGCTCTCTGGAATGTCTGGGGAAAGCAATGAAAAACAAAGGACTTTCCCGTTCTCTGAAGGCAGAAATTCCATCAGAGGTTTATGAGCAGTTAAAGGAGGCATTTGCGAAGATTGAACAGTCAAAGTAAAGGATTATCCATGCTGGGCCTTGCCATGAAGGCGGGTAAGGTATCGAGCGGCGAATTTGCGACCGAGCAGGCCGTAAAGAGCGGCAGCGCATACCTTGTCATTCTGGCGGAAACGGCGTCGGCCAATACACAGAAGAAATTTCGCAATATGTGTGCATACTATAAAGTGCCATGCATTCTTTTTGGGGACAAAGAGCAGCTTGGAAGAGCCATCGGAAGAGAATACCGTTCTTCCCTTGCCGTATGTGAAGCGCATTTTGCAGAAAAAATAGCAGCATTGTTGGCAGAAGCGTAAGGCGTAAGGCCGGAAAGGTCGGTGGATGGATGCAGGAAACACGAAAACCGCAGAAAGAGGAGAAAAGATCATTGGAAAAGAAAGATACAGAAAATATGGAAATGAAGAAACCGGAAGAGCAGGCAAAACCGAAGAAAAAGAAAATTATTTCCGTTGTGCGTCCGCAGAACGCAACAAGTAAAGAAGCAAAAGAGTTCACAAAGAACCAGGGACAGAAAAAAGACCGTCCGTCCCGCGGAAACGGCCGTCCGGAAGGAAACCGCAATGGAAACGGAAGAAGCGAGGACCGTCCGAACCGTGGAAACGGAAACGGCGGAAATGGAGATCGTCCGAACCGCAATGGAGACCGTCCGCAGGGAGAGCGCCGTTTCAACAATAACGGAGACCGTCCGAACCGCAATGGAGACCGTCCGCAGGGAGAGCGCCGCTTCAACAATAACGGAGACCGCCCGAACCGCAGCGGAGACCGTCCGCAGGGAGAACGCCGCTTCGGCGGAAACAATGGAGACCGCCCGAACCGCAGCGGAGACCGTCCGGGAGGAGACCGCAATAACGGCGGAAGAAGCGGAAACGGTGAGAGAAGCGGAAGACCATTCGGTGAGCGTTCCGCACGTCCAAACGGAGGCAGACCGGGAAATAATGGCGGAAGACCGTTCGCAGGAAAGGATGATGATTCCCAGAATCAGAACCGCCGTCCGGGAGGAGACCGCCGCAGAACCGAGCATAAGAGCTCTGCAGGCGATACAATGAGCCTTGGCATCAAGAAGCCAGGCCGTGATACAGGAAGAAAAGAAAAAGACAAAAACAAAGATTCTTTAAGAGAAAATAAATTCAGTGAAGACAGAGGAAGAGGCGGAAACCGTCCGAACCAGGGACATCATCAGCAGTCCAGACTCCCGAAAGCGCTCCAGAAACCGGTCAACAAACCGAAACAGGAAGCTCCGAAGGATGAGGTAAAGGAGATTACCCTGCCGGAGAAAATGACTATCCGCGAGCTGGCTGAGAAGATGAAAATGCAGCCGGCAGTCATCGTAAAGAAACTGTTCATGGAAGGAACGATGGTTACCGTAAACCATGAGATCGATTTCGAAAAAGCACAGGAAATCGCGCTTGATTATAACATCATCGCTGAGCCGGAAGAGAAAGTCGATGTGATCGAAGAGCTCTTAAAAGAGGACGAAGAGGATGAAAAAGACATGGTTCCGCGTCCGCCGGTAGTCTGCGTTATGGGACACGTTGACCACGGTAAAACATCTCTTCTGGACTGCATCCGGAACACCCATGTCACCGACCGCGAGGCTGGCGGTATTACCCAGCACATCGGTGCATACACCGTTTCGATCAACAAACAGAAGATTACGTTCCTCGATACCCCGGGACATGAGGCATTCACTGCTATGCGTATGCGTGGAGCCAATGCAACGGATATCGCCATTCTCGTTGTCGCAGCAGACGACGGTGTGATGCCGCAGACCGTTGAGGCAATCAACCATGCAAAAGCAGCCGGCGTTGAGATCATCGTTGCGATCAATAAGATCGATAAACCAGGCGCAAACGTAGAGCGTGTAAAACAGGAGCTCTCCGAGTACGAACTGATTCCGGAGGACTGGGGCGGAAGCACCGTATTTGTTCCGGTATCTGCAAAGAACAACGAAGGTATCGACGATCTGCTGGAAATGATCCTTCTGACTTCCGAAGTGCTCGAGCTGAAAGCAAACCCGAACCGGAAAGCAAGAGGTCTTGTCATCGAGGCTGAGCTGGATAAAGGAAAAGGACCGGTTGCTACCATTCTGGTACAGAAAGGTACCCTGCATGTCGGCGATTACATCGCAGCAGGCGCATGCTCCGGTAAAGTCCGTGCGATGATGGATGATAAGGGACGCCGCGTCAAAGAGGCAGGCCCGTCTACTCCGGTTGAGATCCTCGGACTTTCCGATGTTCCGAACGCAGGAGAGATCCTCGTTCAGACCGATAACGATAAAGAAGCAAAGAACTTCGCAGCAACCTTCGTGGCAGAGAACAAGAAGAACCTGCTTGAGGAGACAAAAGCGAAGATGTCCCTGGATGATCTGTTCAACCAGATTCAGGAGGGTAACTTAAAAGAACTGGCACTCGTTGTCAAAGCCGATGTACAGGGATCTGTCGAGGCAGTAAAACAGAGTCTTGTCAAACTCTCCAACGAGGAAGTTGCCGTACGCGTCATCCACGGAGGTGTCGGTGCGATCAACGAGTCCGACGTTATGCTGGCAACCGCATCTTCCGCCATCATTATCGGATTTAACGTACGCCCGGATGCGAACGCAAAATCCATGGCAGAGCAGAACGGCGTAGACATCCGTCTGTACCGTGTCATCTACCAGGCAATTGAGGATGTTGAGGCAGCCATGAAGGGTATGCTTGAGCCGGTTTACGAAGAGAAAGTTATCGGCCATGCCGAGGTACGTCAGCTCTTCAAGGCATCCGGTGTCGGAACGATCGCCGGAAGCTATGTACTGGACGGAACGTTCCAGAGAGGCTGCAAAGTTCGAATCAGCCGCGAAGGAAACCAGATCTTCGAAGGAAATCTGGCATCCCTCAAACGTTTCAAAGACGATGTCAAAGAAGTGCGCTCCGGCTATGAGTGCGGTCTTGTATTTGAAGGATTCAACGATCTTCAGGAGTTCGATCAGGTCGAGGCTTATATCATGGTAGAAGTGCCGAGATAGAAATGAGGAATTAAGTTGAGAAAAAACAGTATTAAAAACACCAGGATCAACGGGGAAGTACAGAAAGAGCTTTCCAACATCATCCGGAACGAGATCAAGGATCCGCGCATCGGAATGATGACCTCTGTCACAGCGGCAGAGGTAGCGCCGGATCTGAAGACGTGTAAAGTATATATCAGTGTGTTTGGCGATGATGAGGCGAAGAAAGAAACCATCCGCGGCTTAAAGAGCGCGGAGGGCTTCATCCGCCGTATGCTGGCCAAGACCATTAACCTCCGCAATACACCGGAGCTGACCTTTGTCCTGGATGAGTCGATTGAATATGGCGTTACGATGTCGAAACTGATTGATGAAGTAACACACAAAGAAGACAAAAAGGATGAGGAAAATGAAGAAAATTGATGAAATTCTAAACGGAGTCTCCTGCATGGCCATCGCCGGACACGTTCGTCCGGACGGTGACTGCATCGGTTCCTGCCTGGGATTATACCAGTATCTTCGCGACAATCGGCCGGAGATTCAGGCAGATGTCTATCTTGAGGATCCACGGCCGGAATTTTCCTATCTTCCGGGCTTTTCTGAGGTAAAGACAAGCTGTGAAGAGAAAGCGTACGACCTTGTGGTCCTTCTGGATGTATCCAGCGAGGACCGCATCGGCGTTGCCGCACCGCTTCTTGCAAAAGCGGGAAAGACGATCTGCATCGATCACCATGTGACGAATACAGAATATTGCGAAATCAATCACGTAGAGCCGGATGCAAGCTCTGCCTGCGAGGTGCTGTTCGGACTGCTGGAGGAAGAAAAGATCTCCGAGCCGTGCGCCGAGGCGCTGTACACCGGTATTGTGACCGATTCCGGCGTATTCCAGTACAGCAGCACCTCTCCGCACACGATGCGGGTTGCGGCCGCTCTGATGGAAAAGGGAGTTCCGTTTACCAGAATCATCGAGGATGCATTCTTCAAGAAAACATACGTACAGAACCAGATTATGGGACGCACGCTGACAGAGAGCATCATGCTTCTCGACAAGCAGTGTATTGTCGGTATCGTGCGGAAGAAGGTCATGGACTTCTATGGCCTGACATCGGGAGATATGGACGGCATTGTCATCCAGTTAAAAAATACAGAAGGCGTTCACGTAGCGATTTTTCTGTATGAGCTGGAGCCGCAGGTCTTCAAAGTAAGCCTCCGCTCCGACGAGCTGGTTGATGTGAGCAAAATCGCAGCCGTATTCGGCGGCGGCGGCCATATCCGTGCGGCTGGCTGCACGATGTCAGGTTCTCCGTATGATGTAATCAACAATCTGACTCTGTATATCGAAAAACAGCTTCTTGCAGAAGAGGAAGAAGAGACGACAGAGGAAGAAGCATAAACAGGAAACAGCCGGGCGCAGAAAATATATCCACGCCCGGTTTTCTTGTGAAAAAGAGGGAGACAAAACAACATGATAAACGGAGTTCTGAACGTATGGAAAGAGGCGGGATTTACGTCGCATGACGTGGTTGCGAAGCTGCGCGGCATCCTGCACCAGAAAAAAATCGGCCACACCGGAACCCTAGACCCGGATGCGACGGGCGTGCTTCCGGTCTGCCTTGGAAAGGGAACGCGTCTCTGCGATATGCTGACCGATGAAACGAAGACGTATGAAGCGCTGCTTCACCTTGGAATCGCAACGGATACGCAGGACATGAGCGGAACCGTGACAGCAGAAGCGCCAGTGACCGTGACGGAAGAAGAGGTGCGGGACTGCATCGCCTCGTTTGTCGGGGAGCAGCAGCAGGTGCCGCCGATGTATTCCGCGCTGAAGGTTAATGGAAAGAAACTCTACGAGCTGGCGCGGGAAGGCATCGAGATCGAGAGGAAGGCCCGCACGGTGCACTTTTACGAGATCAGCATTCTGGAAGTGAAGCTTCCGCTGGTGCGCATGGAGGTAACGTGTTCGAAGGGAACGTATATCCGCACCCTGTGCCACGATATCGGCGAAAAACTGGGCTGCCACGGATGTATGGAGCAGCTGATCCGCACGAGAGTCGGCCAGTTTGACCGAAACGGAGCGCACACGCTTGACGAGATCGCAGCGATTGTCGGTGAGGGCCGCCTTTCGGAGATCCTCGTGCCGGTCGATGAAATGTTTGCCGCGCTGCGCAGCTTTGCGACAGCGGACGATCATGCGAAAAAGCTTGCGGAAAACGGAAATCCGCTGAAACCGGCGCAGATCCGCGAAATCGGGGAAACTGCTTCCGGCGGGGACTTCGCAGAAGACGAGGAGTTCCGCCTTTATCTCGATGGCGGAACGTTTGTCGGTATTTATCAATACAGACCATCACAAAACTTAACCAGACCGGTCAAGTTATTTCTGGAGAGAACATGAGATATCTAACAAAAACACTGGATTTTGATAGCAGAGGGGACAGCGTTGTAACCCTGGGAAAATTTGACGGCCTCCACCGGGGGCATATGCTTCTGATCCGTCGTGTCCTTGCAATCGGCAGAACGGAAGGACTGGAAACGGTTGTGTTTACGTTTGACGTGCCGCCGCAGTCGAAAGTGCAGCATGTCAAGCCGCATCAGCTGCTGACGAATGAGGAGAGAAGAGCCCGGCTCGAACAGCTTGGCATGGACTGCCTTGTGGAATGCCCGTTTGTGGATGAAGTGATGCACATGACGCCGGAAGCCTTTATCAAAGAGATTCTGGTGGATAAGCTGCACGCGAAAAAAGTTGTTGTGGGAAAGGATTTCGGTTTTGGCTACAAGAGAAGCGGCACAGCCGAAATGCTGAAAGAAATGGGCCCGTCCCTTGGTTTTGAAACCGAGATCATCGAAAAAGCAGAGGAAAACGGCCGCGAGATCAGCAGCACCTGGGCACGGGAAGAGCTGGAACAGGGCAATATGGAAGCCGTGAGCGGTCTGCTCGGCTACGATTACGCGGTTCACGGCGAGATTGTCCACGGTCATGCACTCGGCAGAACGATCGGCGTGCCGACCATCAATCAGATCCCGCCGGCAGAAAAGCTGCTTCCGCCGTTCGGCGTCTACGTTTCCGAGGTGAAAATCGAAGGAAAAATTTATTACGGTATCACAAACATCGGTGTTAAGCCGACGGTACAGGAAAAATTTACCGGCGTGGAGACGAATCTTTTTGACTGCAGCGAGGATCTCTATGGAAAACAGGCGGAGGTTTCTCTGTTAAAATTCCTGCGCCCGGAGCAGAAATTTGCTTCGATCGACGCGCTAAAAAACCAGCTCGATCATGATGTTGCGGCAGGAAAAAAATATGTAGAAAAAAAGTTCGCTCAGCAGTGAAACACTCGCTGTTTCGCTGCGTAAGAAAGTGATTCAGGTGTGGGCAGCTCTCCTTTTGCGAAGCAAAACTTAAAATGAGAGCTGCGAAAGTTACAGTTCGGAGAACTGTAACTACGTGAAAATTCATCGCGAAAACATCTGATTTTAGTATTTACAATTCGAAAAGCGTATGCTATACTAATCGAGTATGCGGGACAAAAAAGATCCCCGGACCCTGATTCAGAGGCAGGACACTCCGACCACTTCTTAGTCAGCGGTGCAATCAAAATAACAGGAGGAATTTAAAATGATTTCGAAAGAAAAAAAACAGGCAATCATCAAAGAGTATGCAAGAACTGAGGGAGATACAGGATCACCGGAAGTACAGGTAGCTGTTCTTACCGCAAGAATCGAGGAGCTCACTGAGCATCTGAAAGTTCACCACAAAGATCATCACTCCAGAAGAGGTCTTCTGAAAATGGTTGGTCAGAGACGTGGTCTGCTTGACTACTTAAAGAAAACTGATATTGAAAGATACCGTGCTTTAATCGAGAAGTTAGGAATCAGAAAATAATCAGCTTGGAACAACGGGCGGGATACATTTTCCGCCCGTTTCTTTGCTTGTAAGATCAAAGACAGCAAACGACATGGAGCCATTCTGGGCGCAGGAATTTTATCCGAGACCACTGAAAAACACATTGAAAGCTGCATCTTGTCCGTATTCCGGTGTGCTTTTCAGTTGTTTCGGAAATTCTGCTCAGAAGAAAAAAAGGAGATTATTTATGTACAAGAGTTTTTCTATGGAACTGGCAGGCAGAACCCTGACCGTAGACGTAGGCCGTGTAGCAAAACAGGCAAACGGCGCAGCATTTATGCATTATGGCGATACTGTAGTTCTTTCTACAGCAACCGCATCTGAGAAACCGCGTGATGGCATCGACTTCTTCCCATTAAGCGTTGAGTACGAAGAGAAGATGTACGCCGTTGGAAAAATCCCGGGCGGATTCAACAAAAGAGAAGGAAAAGCAAGCGAGCACGCAATTCTGACCAGCCGTGTCATTGACCGTCCGATGCGTCCGCTGTTCCCAAAAGATTACCGCAACGATGTTACCTTAAACAACATGGTAATGTCCGTAGATCCGGAGTGTGATCCGGAAGTAGTCGCAATGCTGGGTTCCGCAATCGCAACCTGCATTTCCGACATCCCGTTTGACGGTCCGTGTGCCATGACTCAGATCGGTATGATCGACGGCGAGTTCATCGTAAACCCGACTCTCGCACAGAAAGCAGTATCCGACCTGAAACTGACCGTAGCTTCCACCAGAGAGAAAGTCATCATGATCGAAGCCGGAGCAAAAGAGATTCCGGAAGCAAAAATGATCGACGCCATCTACAAAGCACACGAAGTAAACCAGGAAATCATCAAATTCATCGACAGCATCGTAGCAGAGGTTGGAAAACCGAAACACGCTTATGAGAGTTGCGCTATTCCGGAAGAGCTGTTTGCAGCGATCAAAGAGATCGTTCCTCCGGCCGAGATGGAAGAGGCTGTTTTCAGCGATGACAAACAGACAAGAGAAGAAAACATCCGTGTCATCACCGAGAAACTCGAGGAGGCATTTGCCGACAACGAAGAGTGGCTGGCAGTATTAGGCGAGGCTGTTTACCAGTATCAGAAAAAGACCGTTCGTAAGATGATCTTAAAAGACCACAAACGTCCGGACGGCCGTGCGATCACAGAAATCCGTCCTCTGGCAGCAGAGGTTGACATTATCCCGCGTGTTCATGGTTCCGCTATGTTCACCCGTGGACAGACTCAGATCTGCAACGTAACAACACTGGCTCCGCTTTCCGAAGCACAGAAACTGGACGGACTGGATGAGTTCGAGACCTCCAAACGTTACATGCATCAGTACAACTTCCCGTCCTACTCTGTAGGTGAGACAAAACCGTCCCGCGGACCGGGACGCCGTGAGATCGGCCATGGTGCTCTGGCAGAACGTGCCCTGGTTCCGGTACTTCCGACCGAGGAAGAGTTCCCGTACGCAATCCGTACCGTATCCGAGACCTTCGAGTCCAACGGTTCTACTTCCCAGGCAAGTATCTGTGCATCCACCATGTCTCTGATGGCTGCCGGTGTACCGATCAAAAAACCGGTTGCAGGTATCTCCTGCGGTCTGGTAACAGGCGAGACCGATGATGATTACCTCGTACTGACCGATATCCAGGGTCTCGAAGACTTCTTCGGCGACATGGACTTTAAGGTAGCTGGTACCCACGACGGAATCACTGCAATCCAGATGGATATCAAGATCCATGGACTGACCCGTCAGATCGTAGAAGAGGCGATTGCCAGAACGAAACAGGCAAGAGAGTACATCCTGACCGAGGTTATGGAGAAAGCGATCGCAGAGCCGCGTAAGACGGTCGGCGAGTTCGCTCCGAAGATCATCCAGATGATGATCGACCCGCAGAAGATCGGTGAAGTTGTCGGCCAGAGAGGAAAGACCATCAACGCCATCATTGATGAGACCGGCGTAAAGATCGACATCACAGATGACGGTGCAGTTTCCATCTGCGGAACCGAGCAGGCTATGATGGATCAGGCAAAGAAATATATCGAGATCATCGCAAGCGACTTTACCGAGGGACAGATCCTGACCGGAAAAGTTGTCAGCATCAAAGACTTCGGTGCTTTCCTTGAGTTCGCACCTGGAAAAGAAGGTCTGGTACACATCTCCAAGCTCGCCAAACAGCGTGTTGAGAAAGTAGAAGACGTTGTCAGCCTTGGCGATGTTGTAAAAGTAGTCTGCATGGGCAAAGATAAGATGGGCCGTGTAAGCTTCAGTATCAAGGATGTTCCGGCAGACGCGAAATAAATAGATCTGCCAGACGATAAAGAGCGGGGAACACAGAAAAAGGGATCTGCAAAACGGTTCGTTTTTCTGTGTTTTCTTATGTCCAATAGGAGTGAAAGCTATGAGATACCATAATATAACGAAAGACGATATGCTGAACGGAGACGGCCTGCGCGTCGTGCTCTGGGTCGCCGGATGCGGTCATCACTGCAAGGGATGTCAGAATCCGATTACCTGGGATCCAAATGGCGGCATCCCGTTTGATGACGCGGCAAAGGCAGAAATTTTTGAACAGCTGGACAAGGACTACATTTCCGGCATCACCTTTTCCGGCGGAGATCCGCTGCATGAGGCAAACCGGGCGGATGTGACGGCTCTGGCAAAAGAGATCAAGGAAAGATATCCGAAAAAAGATATCTGGGTTTACACCGGATATGAGTGGGAATCCGTCTGTGATCTGGAACTGATGGATTACACGGACGTGGTTGTGGACGGCCGCTTTATTCTTGCCCAGAGGGACGTTACCTTGGAATGGAAGGGCAGCCCGAATCAGAGAGTCATTGATGTGAAAAAGACGAGAGCACGCGGCGAAGTCGTACTGTTCGGCGAAAAGTAGTCACGCAAAAAGAAAAGGAGACGCTTTATGGAAACCATTAAAATTCAGTATTTAAACGATGAAATTGAGCGCCTGCGCTATATCGACGGAAAGTCCGACTGGATCGACCTGCGCGCGGCAGAAGAAGTAGAGTTAAAGGCCGGAGAATTCAAGCTGATCCACCTCGGCGTTGCCATGCAGCTGCCGGAGGGCTACGAGGCGCATATTGTGCCGAGAAGCAGCACCTTCAAGAACTTCGGTATTATCCAGACGAACCACTGCGGTATCATCGATGAGAGCTACTGCGGACCGAACGACTGGTTCTACATGCCGGCGTATGCCCTGCGCGACACCGTGATTCATGTGAATGACCGCATCTGCCAGTTCCGCATCGAGAAACACCAGCCGACCATCGGCTTTGAAGAAGTTGACCACTTAAACGGCGAGGACCGCGGCGGAATTGGAAGTACAGGAAAAAGATAACAACAGACGAAATAAAAAGAGCCTCCGGGTGTCAGAAAATCTGACATTTCCGGGGGCTTTTTGTTGCGGGCACACCAAACATGTACATGGTATATCAAGCACGATCCGGATCCGGCGAATCTGGTTTATGTTTTAAATGCTATTGTTTCATCTGTACCGTATTGTTTGTGATTTTGAATTTTTTGAAACTGTTGATAAAACTTGAAATCCTGCTATATCCATACTGCTTCACATCGAAGCCCGGGAAACGGTTCCGCAGGGCATCGTGAATAATGCTGAGGTTGTCGATATGGCCTCCGTTGGAGCAGATCAGATCCGTGATACATTTTTCAATCTGCTGGCGCGATACGGTGTTCTGGCGTTCCTTTACGAGGTAATTATGACCGGTTTTCAGCACTTCGATATCGTTCATGCTTTCTAGAAACGTGGAAAGTTTGGAATAACCGTAATTTCGAACGTCAAACTCTGAGAATTTCTTCTGCAGGATACTGCCGATCTCACTAAGTGTCGTATTTTTTCCGTGATCATTGTTCTCTGTCAGTACACGGGAAACCGTCCGCTCGATTTCTGCCTTGCTTGTAATGGAAGGGGGTTCGTCCTGAGAAGTGCCGTAGCGCGCCGGATTTTCCGAGACAGCGGTAATCGCAGGGGAGATATCGTCCTCGTTCTGGGAAATGATTTCGAGAATTTTAAAGGCATCGCACGCAACGCGGAAGGAAGAAGGGGTTTTCTGCTCGCCCATGCCGAGCACAAACATGCCGGATTCACGCAGACGCTGCGCCAGCTTGGTAAAATCAGAGTCCGAAGAAACCAGGCAGAAGCCCTCCACATTTCCGGAGTAGAGGATGTCCATGGCATCGATGATCATTGCGGAGTCGGTTGAGTTCTTTCCGTTCGTATTGCTATACTGCTGGATCGGGTTGATTGAGTAGCGTAAGAGCTGCTCCTTCCAGCTTTTCTTCGAGATATCGGTCCAGTCCCCGTAGATTCTCTTGTAAGTAGCGACGCCCTGGTCCGAAACCTCGTCCAGGATATATTTGATGTATTTCGGGGAAACATTGTCCGCATCGATCAATACGGCAAACCGGCTGTCTTTCTGTTCCATAGATTCTGTCCTTTCTGCGGCTTGAATAGTTACGAAAATAGATACCTCTAGTTTAGTACATTTCAGCCCACAAATCAACTGGGAGTTTAACCGAATCAAGTAAGTCCCCTACTTCCATTGCGAATATCTGCTTGACAATGACAAAAAAACTTGTCAAAACTATTGACAAATAAAGTTGTCAATAGTAGAGTAGTAGATGACAAGAAAAGTTGTCAAATAGAGAGCTCATCTAAAAATAAAGTGAAAGGAGATACTGCGATGCCGCTGTACAATCAGTTAAAAGAGTACCGTTCGAAGCTTGGCATCAACCAAACCGACCTTGGAAAAATGGCGGGAGTATCGAGACAGACCATCAGCCTGATTGAGCGGGGAGACTATTCACCGTCGGTGACACTGGCATTAAAACTTGCAAAAATCTGTGAAGTAAAAGTAGAAGATATTTTTCAATATGAGGAGGATGAACCATGAAAGAAAAACAGGGGAACAAACCAAATTCCTACGGAAAGCTGACGAAGCGGATGCTGATTTATCTGGGAATCGGCGGAGTCTGCGGTTTTTTTGTCGGAATTTTTATGACGTTCGGTGTGAAAAATGGCATGAGTGATCTGAGCGATCTGGTCCGCCCGCTGGCACTGCCGATCATTGCGGTAATTTTCGTTGTAAGCATTGTCCTGATGGAATTTTACAGCCGGAAATTAAAGGATACGATGAAGCATCTCGAAGAAGCAGAGGATGAACAGTACGAAGTCTTAAGCTATGAAGAAGAGAAATACGGCGCGATGCTGATGAACTGCAATGTGATTTCGCAGGTCTGCGATATCATCGTGCTGACATTTACCTTTTCCCGTTCTTGGCTGGAAGAAGCATCGGGAAAAGAGCTCGCCGGATTCCTGGCAACCTGTGCTCTGTTTTGTATCAACTTCTTTCTCTATGGCTATTATCAGATGCGTTATGTAAAAATGGTTCAGGCAGCTCACCCGGAGAAGAGAGGCGATATGAACTCAAAAAACTTCCAGAAAGACTGGATGGCAAGTTGCGATGAGGCAGAAAAAGAGATGGTATATCAGAGTGCCTATAAGGCCTATATGGCGCTGGGCAAGATGATTCAGATCCTGCTGTGTGCGACGATGATCCTGCATCTGGTGTTCCATACCGGTATTCTCGCAGTCATTGTCGTGGGCGTCATTTATCTGACGATGACACTCACATATCATCGTTCCTGTGTAAGTCTGCAGAAAGCAAAACTGAATCTGTAATCCTGTAAATACAAAAAACTGCGTGGAATGCATTTCAGAATCGTGCATTCCGCGCAGTTTTGCGTTTGGTATGAAAAATGTCAGCTGATCGGAGCCGTCGGTATCTTTGAATTATACTTTTTGTCGATATCCTTCATGACAAACAGATACGAAACACCGGTAAAGACAGCTGCCGTCACCCAGGCTGCCGGGTCACAGAAGCAGGCGAGCGGATAGCTGATGACTTTTATGGCAATCACAGCTACAATAAGGCGCGCAAAGAGTTCAGAAACACCGCCCATCATAGGTAGAAAGCCGTAGCCGCAACCCTGCATTGCATTTCGGAAAATAAAGATGGTGCAGAGCGGTACATAAAAAAGAGCACACATATAGGAATAAGTCTTTGCCCATGGCATCATGGCGGCCATATCGACATCACCCGAGAAGAAGAGGGAAAGACATGGCTTCAGAAGAAGGAAGACGAGAACAGCGGCTGCGATCGAATATGTGATGGAAGTCAGAAGTGCAGCGCGAACTCCCTTTTTAATCCGTGGAATATCGCCCTTTCCGAAATTTTGCCCGCTGTAGGTTGCCATCGTCTGTCCCATTGCGGAAAAGCCCTGTGTGACCAGATTCTGCAGCTTACAGGCCGCCGTGAAAGCGGCAACTGCCTCCGAGCCGAACAGGTTAATGGCAGCCTGCATAATCATTGTGCCGGATGCGGTGATGGCAAACTGGAGTGCCATCGGAATGCCCATCGAGAGCTGATGGCGGGAATCTGCCGCATGAAGCTTCCAGTGGTGTTTTTCCGGCCACATATCCGGCATGGAGCGATAAATATAAAAAAGACAGAGCACAGCAGAAATTCCCTGGGAGAAAACGGTTGCATATCCGGCTCCCGCAACGCCCATTTTAAAACGAATGATGAGAAGCAGATCCAGAAGAACATTTAATACAGCCGAAAAAATCAGGAACATCAGCGGAGTCTGGCTGTTTCCTACTGCACGCAGATAGGAGGAAAGCAGATTGTAAAAAATCGTAGCGATCAGGCCACCGCAGATAATCATAATATAGGAATAAGCGTCCTGAAAAATATTTTCCGGTGTGTTCATGAGATGCAGCAGCGGCCGCATGGAGATCATGCTGAAGAACGTCAGGACAACCGTGAAAAGGAGAGCCAGTAGAATGCCGTTTGCCACACTTCGCTTTACTCCGCGCGTATCCTTTGCACCGAACCGTTGCGATGTCAGAACCGTAAAGCCTGCTGTGATGCCCTGCGCAAATCCAAGCACCAGGAACATAATCGTTCCCGTAGAACCAACTGCAGCCAGTGCATCCGCTCCGACATATCGGCCAACGATAATCGTGTCTGCCATGTTGTAGAGCTGCTGGAAAATGTTTCCGATAATCAGCGGCAGCGTAAACTGCAGAATGACCGGAAGCGGACTTCCCTTTGTCATGTCTTTTTCCATGAGAAAACCTCCTCGAAATGATGGTAAAATAAGTTTTATCTTCGCTTAAAACGAAAGTTATTTTATCACATTCTGAAGAGGTTGTCATATCCTTATTTTGACATTTTTTCTGCGAAATTTGACGAAGGGAAAAGTGAACGACTTGAATAGACAGTTATAAAAATTTGTCATATGCAGACTTTATTTTTTCCGCCATTTGCTGCAGCCTTTGCGCGCGTAGACCGAAAATACGAACTGCAAGATCACCGCAGGAAAGTATAGTTGCGCCGCCGTCAATTTCCGGATCGGAGGCAAGAAATTCCCGGATTTCCTCCAGAAGGGTATCTGCGTGCTCCGATCGTGAGAGAAAGAGATTTACGTCTCGAGTCCCTGCGAGTGTGAATACGCACCGATTGGAAATAAAGCATCGTTGATCTGAAGAAGATAAAAATTAAGTTCGGACATAAAAAGTCTCCTGAAAATCATAAGATACGGAATGAGCCTGCCCGCGAAAAGAGGTCGGCCCATTCTTCCGAAGGTACGGACAAAAACCGCATCAGTGATGATGGTTGTGGATGGATGCGGAAATCCGCTGGTCAAAATCGAGCTTTTTCACCTCTTTTTCTTCACCGGGCTCAAAACGGACCGAAGTTCCGGAGGGAAGAATCACCGGACTCATCGGAAAAAACGGAGCAGGAAAGAGCACGGCGATCCGCCTGATGCTCGGCCTTGTAAAAGCGGAAAGCGGAACGATCGAACTCTTTGGAAAACCGATCACAGAGATCACACTGCAGGACCGGCAGAAAATCGGTGTATCGCTGGCAGAGTCGGGCTTCAACGGGCAGTTTACGATCGCGGAGCTGCTTGGCACCATCACGGGAAACGTTCCTGGACAGGCGGGAATTTTTGCGGTAAGCATCGCAGTTGTGCTGATTTCGTATGGGATCAGTGTAAGATTTATGGAGAAACGGGAGATTTAGAGAAATTCAAAGACGCCGGATTTCATGTTTGTATGTGAAATCCGGCGTTTTTGACGTGAGGAAAAACAATACGGAAACTTGAAAAAACTGCCGTGATATGGTATTCTCATAGAGTCGTTGACTCGAAAATAATAGAAGAAACAAGAGGAAAAACATGAAGAAATTATTTGCACAGATTGTGAAATTCGGTATCGTCGGCGTTATCAGCTTCGGCATCGACTACGTGACCGGTCTTATTGTCCTGAATCTTGTGATGGCGCTGACTTCCAGCTCTTACTTTGAAGCGGCATCCCTCATCGGTTCCGTTGCCGGATTTACCGTATCGGTCATTGCAAATTACATTTTAAGCTTCAAATTTGTCTTTGAGCGGAAAGAAGAAATGAACAAAAAAGTCGAGTTCATCACCTTTGTCGTCCTTTCCCTGATCGGCATGCTGCTCAACAGTTTCCTGATCTGGATCGTCGTAGGCCCGATCTACGGCGGTAATGTTGCACTGCAGCAGAACATAGGCCATAACCTGATCTACACAATCGCGAAAGTATTCGCGACGGCGATTGTTATGGTATACAATTTTGTGACCAGAAAAATATTTCTGGAGAAAAAGTAATTTTGAAAAGAGTTTGAAAAAGGCAGCGCAGAAAAACGCTGCCTTTTTTGAAAAAAGAAAGGCTGGTGCGTAAAAAATGGAACATTCGATCTTACAGACAGTATTGTGGAGTTACCTGATTTGTATTAATATCATTACCATAGCAGTCTATGGAATCGACAAACGAAGTGCGGTGCGGGGAAAATGGAGAATCCGCGTTTCCACCTTGCTTGGACTTGCGGCAGCCGGCGGCTCGGTGGGAGCCTTGCTGGGCATGCACCTGTTTCATCACAAGACAAGAAAAAAGAAATTCACGATTGGAGTCCCGCTGATGCTGGCGGCGCAGATCCTTCTTCTTTTCTTTCTGGCAAAAGCAGGTCTGCTGTTTTTTGCATAGAGAGCAGCAGAATTTGAAAGAGGGTTAAAAAATGAGAGAAGAACAAACGAAGGCGACAACAGAACGCCTGATTTTTCACGTAGATGTCAACAGCGCCTTTTTATCCTGGGAGTCGGTGCGGCGGATCAAAGAGGGACTGCCGGATCTGCGGGACATTCCTGCCTGTATCGGCGGCGATCCGACGAAGCGGACAGGAATCGTTGTGGCAAAGTCGATCCCGGCGAAAAAATGCGGTGTCCAGACCGGTGAACCTGTGGCAATGGCACTGCGGAAATGTCCGAACATGGTCATTGTCCCGAGTGATTTCGACCTCTACGTCAGGTGTTCCCGTGCCTTCAAGAAAATCTGCGCCTCCTACACCCCGGTCATGGAATCCTTTTCGATCGATGAGGTATTCCTCGATATGACGGGAACTTCCCTTCTGTATCCGGACCCGATTGCGGCGGCGCACGAAATCAAGGACCGGATTTACGAGGAGCTTGGATTTACCGTCAATATTGGAATCTCCACAAATAAACTCCTGGCCAAAATGGCATCTGATTTCGAAAAACCAAACAAAGTACACACTCTGTTCCCAGAAGAAATCCCCGAAAAAATGTGGCCGCTTCCGGTACGCGAGCTGTTGTTCCTCGGAAAAGCATCCGAAAAGAAACTGATCGAGGCCGGAATCCGCACAATCGGAGACTTGGCGCATGCGCGCGAAGCGGATATTCAGACGCTGATCGGCAGGAAAAACGGCCATCAGCTCTACCAGTACGCCCGCGGCATCGATGATTCCCCTGTAAAAGCGCAGCCCGACGAGGCCAAAGGCTTCAGCGCCGAGACGACCTTCAACGAGGACATCATCTCCATCGAACAGGTGAATCCGATCCTTCTCGCCCAGTGCGACATCGTAGCCGCCCGCATGCGTCGGAAAAAGAAAAAATGCACCTCCGTTTCCGTAACGTTTCGCACTCTCGAGTTTCGAAACCGTTCACACCAGACCAAACTCCCCAATGCGACCGATGTGACAGATGAAATCTACCGCTGCGCCAAACAGCTCTTCCGCGAATCCTGGAAAGGCGAGCCCCTCCGCCTGATCGGCGTCGCCGTGACCGGTCTTACCGAAGACGATTTCGAACAGCTCTCCCTCTTCGAAGATCCCGAAAAGAAGGAGAAAAGCCGTAAACTCGATGCCGCCCTCGACGCGATCCGCCAGAAATACGGCAACGACAAAGTCACTCGCGCGAGCATCCTGAACGGCACACAGGGGATTGCGAGAAAAGCGAAGGCAGAGATGAAAAATGATGACAATATTCGGAAAAATATAAAACATTAATTGATATATTTCCGAAAATAATATAGAATAATCAGAAAGAAGAATGCCGGAAAGGAGGATACAGATGAAAAGCTGTAAAGAAATGGCAAAACAGTGGGGCGTTACAGAGCGTACCGTAACAACTTTCTGTAAAACAGGTAAAATTCCAGGTGTCGTAAAAGAAGGAAAGAGCTGGCGGATTCCAGATGGAGCAGAAAAACCTGCAGACGGCAGAGTACTGTCAGGAAAGTATGTAAAAAAAGAGGAAAAAGAAGCAAGAAAGCCACTCCCGATCGGAATATCGGATTACGTACGGGCACAGTCGGAATATTATTATGTGGACAAGACAGGAATGATCAAAGAATTTCTGGATCGAAAACCACTGGTATCACTGTTTACGCGGCCGAGACGATTTGGAAAGACGTTGAATATGGATATGCTTCGCGTTTTCTTTGAAATTTCCGATACAGATACCAGCCAGTATTTCCGGGACAAAGAAATCTGGAAATGTGGAGAAGAATACCGAGAGCATCAGGGAAAATATCCGGTTATTTTTCTGACGTTTAAAGATATAAAATTTGCGTCCTGGGAACTGACTTTTGCAAAAATTGCAGAGCTGGTACAGGAAGAGTTCGGCAGACATAAGGAATTGGGGATGAGTGAGAAACTGGAACCATACGAGAAGGATTATTTTCGGAAAATACTGGCAGGTCAGGCGAATGAAGTAGAGCTCTCCTCGTCTCTGCAGAAACTTTCCAAAATGCTTCATGAACATTATGGAAAAGCACCGATCATTATGATCGATGAATATGATGCACCGATTCAGGAAGGCTATTCGAAAAAGTTTTATGAAGAAATTGTTGGATTTATGCGGAATTTCTTTTCCGGCGCATTCAAAGACAACCGGCATCTGTCGTACGGTTTTTTAACTGGAATTCTGCGGATTGCACAGGAAAGTATATTCAGTGGTTTGAATAATCTGACGGTAAATTCCATTCTGGATGAGACATATGATAAATACTTTGGATTTACCCGTGCAGAAGTCCATAAAATGCTGCGGGATTACGGTGCTCTCGAAAAAGAAGCAGAGCTTAAAACCTGGTATGACGGATATCTTTTTGGCGCAGAAGAAATTTACAATCCCTGGTCCGTGGTCAACTATATTGCACAGGGGTGTATTCCAAAGGCATATTGGGTAAACACCGGAAAGAATGAAATTCTGGAAGAAGTTCTGAAGACAGCGACAGAGGATGTCATAGAGAAATTGTATGCATTGCTGCAGGGAGAGCGAGTGGTTGCGAGAATTGATCAAAATGTAGTGTACCGGTCACTGCTGGAAGAGCCCGCAAGTATTTATAGTCTGCTTCTGGTCGCCGGATATCTGAAGACACCCAAAAAAGAATTGCAGACAGACGGCGCTTATCTGTGCGAGGTATCTATCCCCAACCGGGAGATTGCGGCAGTTTACAAAGCCGAGATTGTATCCTATCTGCTGCAGATTGGAGCAGTAACGAGGACAACAGCAGATCAGATTGCGGAAAGTTTGTATACGAATGACGTGAAAAAGCTGCAGAGTGCGATTGCAGAATATATGGACAAGTCGATCAGTTTTTACGATGCGGGCGCAGAAGGTTTTTACCATGGACTGGTACTGGGACTGATTGCATTGCTGGATCAACAGTATAAAATCACATCCAACCGGGAATTCGGAGAGGGACGGTACGATATCAGCCTGTTCCCGCGAGAACTCCGGTATCCTGGCATTCTGATGGAACTAAAATGGAAAAAGGGGATTACAGAAGACACACTGAAAAAATTAGCGAAAGAAGCATTAAACCAGATTGAAACACAGCGATACGATACAGAAATGCGGCAGGAAGGGGTTACGGAAGTCATCAAACTTGGAATCGCCTTTTCTGGAAAAAATGTAAAAATTTGGACGGTATAAAAACAGGAGAAGACAAAACAGGGGGAAGCAAAATGAAAAAATTAACAACGGCAAAGATATGGCAGTTCGCAGCAGGCCAGTTTGGATGGGCGCTGCTGTCTGGTATCATATCGAACTGGCTTCGGGGTTTTTACCATCATTGGAGGGATCACAGCCTTCGGAAGAATTTTTGATGCATTCACTGATCCGATGATTGCGTCCTGGTCAGACCGGTGCACTTCAAAAAACGGACGGCGGATCCCGTTCTTAAAAGGCGCGTCCCTGCCGCTGGCACTTTCCACCGTGCTGGTGTTCTGGTCACCGGTGAATGAAAACAGCTGGATCAATGCGGCGTTCGGTGCAGCTGTATTCTGCGGCGCAGGCGGACTGATACTGATGTTTTACGATGAGAAAAAGATTAACTGCGTGATGAACGGAAAAGCATAGGTCAGTACTCAGCACGGCAGCCTTTTTTATGTGTAGAAGCTATCCGGCATAAAGGAGAAAGGATCACAGGTGATACAGACCAGATGCTGCGGCAGCTGCAGTTTCACATTATCTCGAAATCAGCTCCTCCGCATGCTTTAATGCATCCGAAATATTCGAACAGAAATTTTCTTCTCCGACAAGCTCCACAAAGCCGGATTTTTTCATCACCTTCATCGGCTGCTCATTCACATGAGAGAAGACGATGGTGATCCCTTTCGATTCGCAGAGCTTCGTCAGATTCTGGAGTGCATTCATGGCTGTACTGTCGATCGCCGGTACGCTCCGCATCCGGAGAACGAGACATTTTGTGAAATCCTTTACCACGATGTGCTCAATCGCATCCGCCGCGCCAAAGAAGAGCGGTCCTGTGATCTCGTATACACGGATTTCCAGCGGCAGCTTCTGCAGATGTTCATCCACCGCCGGGGAATCATCGTCTACATAGACCCAGCTGTCGGCGTGCGTCCGCCGTTTTTGATATTTGCCGCCGTTCTGGCAATCGCTCCCGTAGCCGGAATACCGCCGAAAAGCGCAGAAGCAATATTTCCAGCACCCTGTGCAATCAGCTCTGTATCCGAACGATGCTTGCTGTTGATCATGCCGTCCGCAACAACACAGGAGAGAAGCGACTCAATCGCCGCAAGCACCGCGATCGTAAACGCATTTGGAATCGCCGACTGAATCAGTTTCATGTCAAAAACCGGCAGATGAAGCGCCGGAAGCAAGAGCCAGTGCGATAGAAAGAGGAAGTGCAATGATCGCAACGATGATACCGGCAGTCACATCTTTGGCAAACTGCGCGCGGTCATAGGACTTCAGAGAAGTGAGTAGCATTGGTTTGAACGAATTCATTTGAAAAGCTCGCTTTCTGTATTAGATTTGTATTACTGTTAGAACAACTTTCCAAGTATAGCATAAGAGACGGGGAGCAGGAAACCCAAAAAGGAATTGTTTGTCTTTCTATACAATCATGTTATGCATGACATTGCACACAGCCGGCAGAAAAATCCGAATGGAAAATTTTTCTGTTACTTTTTTGATTTTTTCAGTGACTTTCCTCTATGATCTATGGTACACTAATCCATGCGTGTTAAAAACGAGAATAGAATATCAAATGGAGGAAATCTCAAAATATGAGCAAAAAGAAAGGCGAAGGCCTGAAATCATTCAACAGGGGATTTAACGTGCCGGATACCTACATTATCATCTTTTTTGTGGTGGTTATCGCGGCCGTCATGACTTTCCTCGTCCCGAAAGGCTATTACGAGACGGAGGATGTCACGTACCTGATGAACGGGGTAGAAAAGACCCGTACCGTCATCAAAGACGGAAGCTTCCAGTATCTGACCGATGCTGCAGGAAAACCGGTCACAGAAGGTGTTGCACTGTTCAGCGGCGACGGCGGAACCGGATTTTTCAATTATATGTATAACGGAATTATCAGCAGCTCCGCCATCGAAATCATCGCATTTCTGATGGTAGTCGGCGGCGCTTTCGGTATCATGATCCGCACCGGAGCCGTTGAAGCCGGTCTGATCGGCCTGATCCGTAAAGCAAAAGGAGCCGAAAAACTGCTGATCCCGGTCCTTTTCGTCCTGTTTTCCCTCGGCGGAGCCGTGTTCGGAATGGGAGAAGAGGCCCTTCCGTTCACCATGATCCTCTGCCCGCTGTTTGTCGCTGTCGGATACGACACCGTCATTGCCGTGCTTGTTACGTACGTGGCAACACAGATCGGCTTTGGATCTTCCTGGATGAACCCGTTTTCCGTCGGAATCGCACAGGGAATCGCCGGCGTTGACGTCTTCTCCGGCGCAGGTTTCCGTATGGTGATGTGGGTCGTATTCACCGCTCTTGGCTGCGGCATGACCATGTTCTATGCAGCAAAAGTCAAAAAGACCCCGGAAATCTCCGTTGCTTACGAAAGCGACCAGTATTTCCGTGATCAGAACGAAAAAACAGGCATCGACGAGGGCCATTCCTTCGGCATCGGCCATATCTTAGTTCTGGTAACACTGGCCGTTACCGTTGTCTGGGTCATCTGGGGCGTTATGGCAAAAGGCTATTACATGGCCGAAATCGCAACCCAGTTCTTCATCATGGGAATTGTGGCAGGTGTGATCGGTGTCATTTTCCATCTGAATGACATGAAAGTGAACGACATTGCCGTTTCCTTCAAAGACGGCGCAAAAGACCTGATCGGCGCAGCACTCGTTGTTGCGATGGCACAGGGCATCATGCAGGTGCTCGGCGGTTCTGATCCGACCACACCGACCGTTATCAACACCATTATGTACGGCATCTCACAGGCACTGGCCGGTCTTTCCGGTGCAGCCGCAGCCGTGCTGATGTACGTGTTCCAGTCGGTCTTCAACTTCTTCGTCGTATCCGGCTCCGGCCAGGCGGCGATCACCATGCCGATCATGGCACCGCTCGCGGACCTTCTCGGCGTATCCCGCCAGACATCCGTCCTTGCGTTCCAGCTCGGTGATGCCTTCACAAACCTGATCGTCCCGACCTCCGGCTGCCTGATCGGCTCCCTGGCGATTGCAAAAATCGAGTGGTCGAACTGGATCAAATTCATGTGGAAATTCTTAGGGATACTGATGATCGGAGCAGTCATTACGATTTTGATTGCGGTTGCGATTGGATTTTAAGAGGAGTGAGAGAAAATGATATTATTTCAGAACATAGACGTCTATGCGCCGGAACACCTCGGAAGAAAAGACGTTCTTACTGTGTATGATAAAATTGTCAAGATCGCAGATGCCGGCACGATAACGGCAGACGGCCTGCTCTCTGGCGCGGAGACCGTAGACGGAACCGGACTAGTCCTGACACCTGGCTTTGTCGACTGCCATGTTCACGTGCTCGGCGGAGGCGGCGAGGGCGGCTTTGCCAACCGCACCCCGGAGGCGACGATGGAAGGCCTGAACAAGTTCGGTGTGACAACCGTTGTCGGCTGCCTCGGAACTGACGGCATTGGCCGTGACATGTGCGCGCTCGTGGCAAAAACAAAAGGTCTCCGGGAGCAGGGCATGTCCGCCTGGTGCTACACCGGTAGCTATCAGGTTCCGGTGCGTACACTGACGGATGGAATTACGAAAGATATCATGATGATCGAAGAAATCATCGGAACCGGCGAAATCGCCATCTCGGACCACCGATCCTCACAGCCGACCTTCGAAGAATTCGCCCGACTGGCAGCAGACACGCGCCTCGGCGGTGTTCTTTCCGGGAAAGCGGGAGTGATCAATGTCCACCTTGGCGACGGTGCAAGATGTATGGAGCTGATCGAACGCGTCATCAGCGAAACCGAAATCCCGGCCAGCCAGTTCCTCCCGACCCATGTCAACCGGAACGAGAAGCTGTTCCAGAAGGCAATTGAATACGCCGTAAAGGGCGGTGCGGTCGATTTCACCGGAAATGAAGAGATCGATTACTGGGAAACTGTCTGTGATGAAGTCCGCGTGTGCAAAGGAATCCGCCGCATGCTGGATGCAGGCGTGAATCCGAAACACATCACCATCTCATCCGACGGTCAGGGCAGTCTGCCGATCTTTAATGAGAAGGGAGAATTCCTGCGGATGGGCATGGGCCAGTCGAGCTGTTTGCTGAAAGAAGTAAAAGAATGCGTGGAGAAAGCGGGAATTCCGCTGGAAACCGCAATTTCGACGATTACGGCAAACCCGGCAGAGATCCTGTCACTGAAAGGAAAAGGCAAGGTCCGGGAAGGATATGATGCGGATCTTTGCGTACTGGATCAGGGACTAGAGATTCAGGAAGTCGTTGCACGGGGGAAGACGGTGTATCGGAAATAGCATATTGGTAATATTGGGAAAAGGTCACAGCTTTGCGGAGCTGCGGCCTTTTTTGATGGGAATGCCTGAGGAAAGAATGTTTTACAATAGTATTTTGTAAGAAGGTACGATATAATGAACATATATCTTGCGACAGGGAAGGAGAAACTGCAGTGTCGGAAATAAAACTTTTTGAGGTCGGAACGGTTGTGAAAGAGCGCACCTCTTCCACGGTAGTATTGGAGAAACAACTGCAAACAACGATAGAGCAGAACATGGAGACATTTTTCGGCGTTCGTTTTCTGAAAAGTGAATATATGATCACATCCGGAAGAATGGACAGCATCGGAATTGATGAAAATAATAGCCCAGTGATTTTTGAGTATAAGAGAAGCTCGAGCGAGAACGTAATTAATCAGGGATTATTCTATCTGGATTGGCTTCTGGATCACAAAGCGGATTTCAAACTGCTTGTGATTGAAAAATTGGGTATGGAAGTAGCAGACCAGATTGATTGGTCGGTGCCTTGTGTGATTTGTATTGCAAATGATTTTACGAAATACGACGTGCATGCAGTGAATCAGATGCAGAGGAATATCAAGTTGGTGAAATATCGGAAATATGGGGAAGATCTGTTGCTGTTTGAACATCTGAACACACCGGTGGCAAAGCCAGTAACGGAAACATCAACCATTTCAACAACAAGTAGTACATACACACAGAAAACACATTTAGAGAAGCTGTCATCAGCAAGCAGCCATTTCAAAACATTATATACGGCGCTTTGTGACTACATCGAATCGTTGGGAGACGATCTTGTTCCAAACCAATTGAAGCTGTATTTGGCCTATAAGAAAGTGCAGAACATTTTCTGCATTGAAATTTATAACAAACAGATCCTGCTCCGAATGAAACTCGACCCGGACACTGTTGAACTGGAAGAAGGATTCACAAGAGATACCCGCGGGATTGGACATTACGGAACGGGGGAGCTAGAAGTGTCAATCAAGACGGCAGAAGACTTTCAGAAGGCAAAGAAGCTGATTGATCGGGCGTATCAGGAGACGTTATAAAGCATGGTAAAAACTGGACTGTGATAGAATGAGAATGGTGTCGCAAGCCAAACTCAAAATCAAAGGAGGCG